>CAZTXX010000058.1:0-11262 GCA_964617405.1 uncultured Aquimonas sp.
ACCAGCGCGGTGCGCAACTCGATGCTCACCAGGCTGCGTTCGGCGCCGGCTTCGATGGCGTTCTTGACGAGGTTGTGCAGCACCTGCCGGATGCGCCCGGCATCGGCACGCACGGCGGGCAGGTCGGGGGCGAAACGACGCAGCAGGTGCAGGCGCTGGTCGTGTTCGTAGAGGTCGAGCACTTCGCCGGCGAGCCGATTGAGGTCAAGTGGCGCGAGGGCGAGGCTCGGCGGGCGGGCATAGTCGCCGAAGCTATTGACCATGGTCTTGAGCGCGTCGACCTGCGCGACGATGGTGTGGGTGGCGCGGTCGAGTACCTGTGCATCGTCCTCCTCCAGCTTGGGCAGCACGCGCCGACGCAAGCGTTCGGCGGCGAGCTGGATGGGGGTGAGCGGGTTCTTGATTTCATGCGCGAGGCGACGCGCGACTTCGGCCCAGGCAGCATCACGCTGCGCCCGTTCAATCACGGTGGCATCGTCGAACACCGCCACCGCGCCGTCTCCAGGCAGACGCGCACCGCGCAGCAGCAGCACGCGCGGCGCGCCATCGGCCACGTCCAGGGCGACTTCCTCGCGCCACTCGCGCGCGCCTTCACGCAGGCGTTGCAGCAGCACACCCACCAGGCCGGCGGCGTGCGGTGCGATGCGGCGCAGCTCGGGCAACGGCAGGGTGACCGACTGCCCCGGCGCCAGTGCCAGCATCTCGCGTGCCGCCGCGTTCATGCTGCGCACCTGCAAGTCGGCCCCCACCACCAGCACGCCGGAGGAAAGGTGGGCCAACACCGTTTCCAGGAAGGCGCGCTGGCGTTCGGTTTCCTCGACGCTGGCGCGCACCCGCGCGCGGGAGAGTTCCAGCTCGCGCGTCATGCGGTTGAACGAGCGCACCAGGAAACCCAGCTCGTCGTCCTCGCCTTCGGGCAATTGGGCGTCGTAGTGTCCTTCGGCCACGCGCCGGGTGGCGGTGGACAGGCGCGCGATCGGTGCCACCAGCCGGCGTGCCAGGCCGAACGACACCAGCACGGTGGCGAACAGGGACAACAACAGCACCAGGCTCAGGATCAGGGTGAAGGCAAGCTTGAGCGATTCACGCAGGAACTGGGCACGCGAAGCGGCATGCACGGCGGCTTCCACCCGCAGGGTCTGCGCGGCGGCATCGGGCGGCAACTCGAACATCGCCTGCAGGATGCGGTCGCCGGGCAAGGTGGTGAAGATGCGGATACGCATGCCTTCGTCATCACGCTCGGTGGCGGCATGCAAGGGGCGGTTGCGTAGCGCCAGGCGGGCCTCGTCCTGCGGTGGATCGGGCAGCAACAGGGCGGGATCGGCCGCCGCTACCGCACGCAGCCGCCCGTCGGCCTCGAACACCGCCATCTGACGCGCGCCGCTGTCGTCGAGCGCGTCCTCCAGCGCCGCATCCAGTCCCGCGCTGCCGACCCCGGCAAGTTCGCGCGCGCCGCGCTCGGTGGCGGCACGCACCTCGGCGATGCGGTCATCCAGATAGCGCTGGCCGAGCGCCAACGCGTCGGACAAGGCATCGGCGTTGTTGGCCGGCAACCAGGAATCCACCGTCACGCTGATGAATCGCACACCAAAGCCGTACACCAGCAGCAGCGGCGGCAAGGCGAGCAACACCAGCAGCAACAGCAACCGACGACTGAGCCGCGCCCCCGGTTCGCCGCGGGCAAGCTGCCGGCGCAAGCGCCACAGGCGCTGCGCGATGGCGAGCGCCAACACCAGCAAGGTCAATGCGGTGACCACGAACACCGCCGGATACCAGCGTGCATAACGCGGCCCGAGCCCCTGTGCGCCCGCCACCAGGTAGAGCCCGGTCAAAAGGCCGACCAGCAGCAGCAAGGGCAGCCCGATGCGCAAGAAGTTGTTGCGTGAGCCGCTCATGGGGCGTCCCACACGAAGGTGTTGGAACCCAGGCGCCACTGCGCCGGTTCGAGAAAGGCAGGTACGCGCAGCGGCGTAGGCAGCGCGGCCGGATCCAGGCGCAGCTGCACGCTGCCGGCGCAACGCGCATCGACGGGCAGGTCGAGCGGCAACCGTACCCGGTCGAGCGCGGCGTTCAGCGTGGCAAGGCGCGCGAAACCGCGCACCTCCGCATCGCCTTCGCGTTGCAGCTCGTACTGCCGGTTGAGCGGTGCATGGCGCAGCCAGAGGGCACGCTGGCGGTCAAAATCGCAGGCACGGATGCGATAGACCAGTCGCAAAGCAATGCCGTGGTCGAGCGCCGCCTGCATGGCATCGGACAGGTCGATGCGCTGGGTGACTTCCAGCACCAGCCCGTCCGGGCCGGCGATCGGGCGCGCGGCGCTGATCTGCGCGCGCTGCGGCACCTGCTCACAGCCGGCGAGCGTCACCAGCAGCGTCAGTGTCAGCAGCCTTTTCCAGAACGGCATGGAAGAAACCATCGCCGCCGCCCGGCGTGGGGAAACGCTGCACACCCGCACCCGGGACGCGCCCGGACGCATCGGGTTCGCGCAACGCGCGGGCGGATGGGGTGCGTGCAAGAAAGGCATCGATCTGGCGGTCGTTCTCGTCCCGCAGCACGGAACAGGTGGCATAGACTAGACGCCCACCGGGGCGCAGCATAGGCCAGGCCGCATCGAGCAGGGCGGCCTGATGCGCGACCAGCCGCGGCAGATCCTCCGGTTGCCGATGCCATTTGATGTCCGGCTGCCGACGGATCACCCCGGTGGCCGAACAGGGCGCATCGAGCAGGATGCGGTCGAATGGCTGGCCGTCCCACCACTCCCCGGGCCGGGTTCCATCGCCCGCCACGCAACGCGCCGACATGCCGAGACGTGCCAGGGTATCGGAGATCCGTGCCAGGCGCGTGGCATCGATATCCAGCGCCACCACCTCGCCCAACCCATCGAAGGTTTCCAGGATCTGTGCGGTCTTGCCGCCCGGTGCGGCGCCGATGTCGAGTACGCGATGGCCCGGCGCGGCGGCCAGCAACGGCACCACGCATTGCGCGGACAGATCCTGCACCGACACCTTGCCCTGCTCCCAGCCGGGCAAGGTGGCCGGCGCACGCGGCCGCTCCAGACGCAGCGCCATTGGTGCATCGACGGCGGGCTCGGCCTCGATGCCCGCCTGCCGCAGATCGGCAAGATAAGCCTCCGGTGTGCCGTGGCGCCGGTTCACCCGCAGCCACATCGGCGCCTGCGTGTTGTTGGCCGCGATCAGCGCATCGAAAGCCTCGGGCCAGTCCGCGCGCAGGTGTTCGATCAGCCAGCGCGGATGCGCACAGCGCGCTTCCTCGTTGTCCTCCAGCGCCACGTGCAAGCTCTCGCGCTCACGCACGAAACGGCGCAGCACCGCGTTCACCAGCCCGGTCAGCCGCGGTTGGCGCAGTACGCGCGCGGCCTCGGCGCTGGTCGAGATCGCCGCATAGTCCGACAGACCGATCGCATCAAGCTGGGCCAAACCGGCCAGCAGCAGGGCGTGGATGCTGCGCACCGCGCGCGGCAAGGGGCGTTCGAGCAGGCGGCTCAACCAGAATTCGTAACGCGGCAACCAGCGGATCGCCTCGAACATAATTGCCTCGCACAACGCACGGTCACGCGGATCGGCGATCTTTCCCAGTGTGCCGGGCAACAAGGCTTTCAACGACTGGCCATCGAAGCGCACCGCGGCGATCACTTCGGCCGCCAGCGCGCGCGTTCTGGCGCCCTGGACCGCGCTCATCGGCGCAACTGCGGACGGGCGTTGAGGTAATCGGCCGCGGCAAGCGCCTTGCCGCCGTCGCGCTGGACCGTGAGCAGACGCAGCACGTCCTCGCCGCAGGCCACATCGATACCGGCGCGCCCCGCGGCGACAACCGTGCCGGGTTCACCGTGCCCATCGATGGTGACGGCGCGATGGATGCGCAGCCGCTCGCCTTCGAGCATGGCCTCGGCCACCGGCCAGGGGGAAAAGGCCCGCACCCGGCGTTCCAGTTCTTGCGCCGGATGCTGCCAATCGAGTTTCGCCTCGGCCTTGTCGAGCTTGTGCGCGTAGGTGGCCAGCGCGTGATCCTGCGTTTCGGCCATGGGCGCGGTGCCGGTGTCACGCAAATGTGCCAGTCCCTCGGCCAACACGTTCGCCCCCAGCACGGAGAGCCGGTCGTGCAGGCTGCCGCCGGTATCCTCGGACGAGATGGCGGTCGCCTCGCGCAACAGCACCGGGCCGGTATCCAGGCCCTTTTCCATTTGCATCAGGCAGACGCCGGTTTGCGTGTCGCCGGCCTCGATGGCGCGCTGGATCGGGGCGGCGCCACGCCAGCGCGGCAACAGCGAGGCGTGCACGTTCCAGGCACCAAAGCGCGGGATGTCGAGCACCGCCTGCGGCAGGATCAGTCCATAGGCCACCACGATCAGCAGATCGGGCGCAAACGCGGCAAGCTGTGCCTGCACCGCCGCATCACGCAGGGTTCCAGGTTGAAGCACGGGCACCGCGTGCTCGAGCGCCACCTGCTTGACCGGACTCATCTGTGGCTGCCTGCCACGCCCGGCGGGGCGGTCAGGCTGGGTCAGCACGGCAAGTACGTCGCCGCCCGCCAGCGCCGTACGCAGACAGGGCACGGCGAATTCGGGGGTGCCGGCGAACAGGAGTCGAAGCGACATGTCCTTCCCTTGGAAACGACGACGCGCGGGCAAGCCGCGCGCCGCAGGTGACAGCGGTGGTGATCAGGCGGCGCTGCGTCGCAGCTTGGCGAGCTTGCGCTTGACCATGTCGCGCTTGAGCGGCGAGAGGTAATCGATGAACAGCTTGCCTTCGAGGTGGTCCATCTCGTGCTGGATGCACACCGCGAGCAGGCCATCGGCGGCCAGTTCGAAAGGTTTGCCGAACTCGTCCAGCGCCTGCACCACGATGGAGGCCGAGCGGGTGACGTCGGCATTGATCGTCGGAACCGACAGGCAGCCCTCCTGGCACACCTGCTCGCCCTCGCGCGACAGGATGCGCGGATTGATGAAGACGCGCCGCTCGTCGCGTTCCTCGGACACGTCGATCACCATGAAGCGGCGATGGTCGTCGACCTGGCTTGCCGCCAAACCGATGCCGGGCGCCTCGTACATGGTTTCGAACATGTCGGCCACGTGGGCGCGGAACGCATCGTCCAGTTCGGCAGGGTCGATCTCGCGCGCGACGGTGCGCAGGCGCGGATCGGGAAATTCAAGGATTGCGAGCTTGGCCATGGTGCAAAGGTGGGTCCGCGGGATGCAAGAAACAAGGCGCCGCGCTGTGCGCACGCGGTTTTTTGCGCCGTCATTGTAGCGCCACGGCCCACCGGGTCGCTGCAGGCACCGGCAACGAGACACGCGGCAGTTTCGCATCGCACCGGTTTTCCGTTATATTCGACGTCGGTTCAGGGGAAAACCTGCTTGGGGAATCAGGTAGATGGAAGCCATGCTTAAAAAACTTCTTGCAGTTTCCGCAGCCGCACTGCTGACCTTCGCGACGGGCACATTCGCCCTGCAGATGCGCGCCGACCATCCCGACACCTACGTGGTGAAGAAGGGAGACACGCTCTGGGGCATCGCCAAGCGCTTCCTCAACGAACCCTGGCTGTGGCCGGAGATCTGGCAGGCGAACCCGCAGATCGAGAACCCGCACCTGATCTATCCGGGCGACGTGTTGAGTCTGGCGTATCTTGGCCGGAACGGCGGACAGCCCGCACTGACGGTCAATCGCAAGTCACCCCAAGTGCGCGCCGAATCGCTGCCGATCCCCGCGGTGCCGCTGTCCGAGGTGCAGGACTTCCTCACCTTGCAGCACGTGCTCGACGAGGACCAGATCAAGGCGCTGCCCTATGTTCTGGGCATCGAGGAACAGCGTCTGCGCAGCGCCGAGGGCCAGGTGGTCTACGTGCGCGGCGACGACCTTCAGCCCGGCGCGCGGGTTTCCTTCGTGCGGCCCACGCTGCGCTACGGCGTGATGCCGCTGGCGACCGAAAAGCGCCCCGACCGCGAGCCCATCCTGCGCCGCGACGCGTGGAGCCGCGAGCATGGTTTGGAGGAAACCAGCAACAGCATCCGCTGGGCGCACCACTTCGCCACCAAGAAGCGTTTCGACTTCCTGGGTTGGGAAGTGGTGGAAGTGGCGCAGGGCGAAGTCACCCGCGGCGGCGATCCGGCCACCGTGCTGGTCGTGCCGGGTGGACACGAGGTACGGCGTGGCGACCTGCTGATGCCCTATGACGCCTTCCCCTACGATCTGAGCTTCTTCCCGCACGCGATCCAGTCGGTACCGCCGAACGCACGCGTGCTGGCCGTCACCGACCACCTGCAGTTCGGCGGTCGCCATGACGTGGTGGCGATCTCCGCCGGCGCGCGCGAGGGCGTTGAAAACGGTCATGTGTTCTCGATCTGGAACACCGGCGAAAAGGTGAATGACACCATCGCCAACCCGCGCTGGCTCCAGGCCGGCCGGGAAAAGAACAAGGTCAAGATGCCGAACGAATTCGTCGGCCACGTGATGATCTTCCGCACCTTCGAGAAGGTCAGTTACGGCCTGGTCATGGACGGCATCCGCCCGGTCGAACTCGACGCCCGGCTGGAAGCCCCCGACCGCCTCTGAGGCGACACGGCGGTTGCGACGCGCCACGCGCTGCGCAACCGCCCGTCCCGCCCGCCCCACCGACATGACCCATGCCTCGCAGGACGCCTGGCTGCGCCTGATCCGGGCTCCCGGCCTGGGTGGCACCCGCATCCGCCAACTGCTGGAACACCTTGGATCGGCCGAAGCGGCTGCAAGCGCCAGCGCCGCGCAGTTGCGCAAGTTCGGGTTGCCGGGTGGCGCCATCGACTGGTTGCAATCGCCCGGTGAAGCCCTGCTCGCCAGCGACCACGACTGGCTGTCGCAGCCTTCACGGCACCTGCTGACCTGCGACAGTCCGGATTTCCCCACCCTGTTGCAGCGCGCTCCGCGTGCACCCGCCGCCTTGTTCGTGGCTGGCGACCCGCAATGGCTCTGGTTCGCCCAGATCGCCATCGTCGGCAGTCGCAACCCGACCGACGGTGGCATCGCCAATGCGCGTGACTTCGCCCACACGCTGGCACGCTCCGGGCTTGTCGTCACTTCCGGGCTGGCCGACGGCATCGACGCCGCCGCGCACCGTGCGGCCCTGGATGCGGGGCAAGCCACGGTGGCGGTGGTTGCCACCGGCCTGGACCAGACCTACCCCGCACGCAATGCCACATTGGCCGAAGCCATCGCACAACACGGCGCGGTGGTCAGCGAATACCCTCCCGGCACCGGACCGCAGCGCCAACACTTTCCGATGCGCAACCGCATCATCGCCGGCCTCGCACTCGGCACCCTGGTGGTGGAAGCCGCCCAGCGCAGCGGCGCCCTGATCACCGCGCGGGAAGCCGCCGAGGCCGGGCGCGAGGTCTTCGCCCTGCCCGGCTCGATCCACAACCCGCTGGCCAAGGGCTGTCACCGCCTGATCCGAGACGGTGCCGCGCTGGTGGAAACCGCGCAGGAAATCATCGAAGCCATGGCGCCGCGCGCGCAGGAGCTGGCCAGCGCGCTGCGCAGCCGACTGGAAGCTGCTGAAGCGGGCACCGGGGCACCCCCGTCAGCGCCTGGCGAGGACGAGGACTACCGTCGGCTGCGTGCCGCGCTGGGTCACGACCCGGTGCCGATCGACGTGTTGGCACAGCGCACCGGGTTGACGGTCGAAACCCTATCCTCCATGCTGATTCTCATGGAACTCGATGGACGGGTCAGCGCGGCGCATGGGCGTTACGCGCTGCGCCACGGTTGATTTCCTGTCTTCCGACCGCGCCATTGGCCACCCGCTGCGGGCTTCCGCCGCGGGGCCGGGCAGGACGCTGGATCGGATCGTGTGGGGCGCGTTTTCCACGGCGCGCGGCGCATGGCGCAGGCTGAAGACGGATGAAAGAAACCTTGCTGGACGTACTGCTCTATCTCTTCGAAAACTACTTCTACGACGACCCCGACGCGACGCACGACCGTCACACGCTGCAAGCCGGCCTGATCCAGGCGGGCTTCAGCCCGAGTGAGGTCGCCAAGGCCTTCGACTGGCTCGAAGCGCTGGACGAACAGCGCGCCGACGTCGCCCCCCAGCCTGACGGCATGCAGCCCGATCCGGTGCGCGTCTACGCGCAGTCCGAGTCCGCGCGGCTCGATGCCGATTGCCGCGGATTCCTGATGTTCCTGCGCGACAATGGCGTGCTCGACGCCGCGCAGCACGAGCGCGTGGTGGAACGTGCGCTGGCGCTGGACCAGGACGAGATCGACGCGGACGATCTCAAGTGGGTCGTGCTGATGGTGTTGTTCAACCAGCCCGGGCAGGAAGCCGCGCTGGCCTGGATGGAAAACTACATCTTTCAGGATCCGGAAGAAGCCCTGCACTGATTCAGGCAGGCCACCGGCAGCAGGCTTTCGGAAGCGGTGCGCGCTTCCTTCCCATCACTCGGAACCCATCCACCATGTCCGATCCCTGGATCGCTCCGGAAAACACCCCTGCCAGCCCTGCACCCGACGATGTGGTGCAAGCCGGATTCCTGCGTCGCTGGGCGGCACTGTTCGTCGATCAGCTGGTTCTGGGCGCAGCCTATTACGCAGTGGCTTTCGTCCTGATCATCATTGTCGGGGTCAGTGGCGCTTTCGACGCGTTGGAACGCATCGACCCGGACAATCCACCGACCTGGGTGGTCTTCGCCTACCTCGGGTTCAGCGCGCTCTATTGGGTTGCCGCCGGGCTCTACTTCGGCCTGATGGAGAGTTCCCGCCACCAGGCCACGCTGGGAAAGATGGCGCTGGGCATCAAGGTGGTCGATCGAGACGGTCGCCGGCTTTCCTTCCCGCACGCGCTGGGGCGCTGGTTTGCCGCGATCCTCTCCTACCTGACGCTCTACATCGGCTTCCTGATGGCGGCCTTCACGCAGAAGAAGCAGGCGCTGCACGACGTGGTGGCGGGCACCTTCGTGGTTGACCGCTGGGCCTACACCGAACACCCCGAGCGCCAGCAACGCGGTCTGGGCGGCTGTTTGCTGGCATTCCTCATCGCCATGATCCTGATGATCGCCTTGATGGTCGTGGCGATTCTTGCCGCCATCGCGATACCGGCCTACCAGCAATACGTCCACCGCGCACAGTTCCACAACGTCGATGCGCAACTCGCTCCGCTGCGCGCAGACGTGGCGCAGTTCGCGGATCGCGAGGAGCGCTGCCCGGAAAATGGCGCCGATGGTTTCGGAACCCCGGAGAGTTACGCCGGACCCGGCATCAGTCGCATCGTGCTGGGCGAGTTCGAGGATGGCTATTGCGGCATTTCCCTCTGGCTGCCACCCGCGAGGGGCAGCGTGGAGCGCCAGTTCCTGGTGGAATACGACCCCGACGACGACCTCTGGTACTGCACCGACAAGGCGGGGATAGAAAACCTGCCGGCGTGGTGCCACTGAACGGGCACGCCGGATATCAAGCCCATGGCGGCTCGCGGCGATGTCGCGGGCCGCAGGCATCTTGACAGCCCCACTCGTGGCATGCTTTGACTAAATAAAGGAATCGCGCCACCACGCGCGACACGCGGCGCTTTCACGCGTTGCATCATCCAAAGAATCCCCATGGCCAAGAACCTGCTCATCGTCGAATCGCCCGCCAAGGCGAAAACCATCAACAAATACCTCGGCAAGGATTTCCAGGTGCTGGCCTCCTATGGTCATGTGCGTGACCTGGTGCCCAAGGAGGGCGCGGTCGATCCCGACGCCGGCTTCGCCATGCGCTACGAGTTGATCGACAGGAACGAGCGACACGTCGAGGCCATTGCCAAGGCCGCCAAAAGCGCCAGTACGCTGTATCTGGCCACCGACCCGGACCGCGAGGGCGAGGCCATTTCCTGGCATATCGAGGAAATCCTGAAACAGCGTGGGCTGACCGAGGGCAAGCCGGTGCATCGGGTGATATTCACCGAAATCACCCCGCGCGCCATTGGCGAGGCGATGGCCTCACCGCGCGATGTCTCCTCCGACCTGGTGAACGCCCAGCAGGCGCGCCGCGCGCTGGATTATCTGGTGGGCTTCAACCTCTCCCCGGTGTTGTGGCGCAAGGTGCAACGCGGCCTGTCGGCGGGCCGGGTCCAGAGCCCGGCACTGCGCATGATCGTGGAACGCGAGGAGGAGATCGAAGCCTTCGTCTCGCGCGAGTACTGGACCATCGACGCCCAACTCGCCCACCCGGTGCAGCCGTTCAATGCCCGCCTGGTGAAGCTGGACGGCAAGAAATTCGAGCAGTTCGATCTCACCACCGAGACCGACGCCGAAGCCGCGCGCCAGCGCATCCTGGCCGCTGCCGGCGGCGCTCTGGTGGTCAGCTCGGTGGAGAGCAAGGAGCGCAAACGCCGGCCCGCTCCCCCCTTCATCACCTCCACCCTGCAGCAGGAGGCCGCGCGCAAGCTCGGCTTTTCCACCAGCCGCACCATGCGCGTGGCGCAGAAGCTTTATGAAGGCGTGGCGCTCGGCGCGGAAGGCACGGTGGGCCTGATCAGCTACATGCGTACCGACTCCACCCACCTGTCGGACGAAGCCGTTGCCGAACTGCGCCAAACCATCACCCGCGACTTCGGCGCGCACGCCCTGCCGCCCACGCCCAACGTGTTCAAAACCAAGGCCAAGAACGCGCAGGAGGCGCATGAAGCGATCCGCCCCACCTCCGCGCTGCGCGCGCCCAAATCCGTGGCGGCCTTCCTGGATTCGGACGGTGCCCGCCTGTACGAACTGATCTGGAAGCGCGCGGTGGCCTGCCAGATGATCCACGCCACCCTCAACACCGTCAGCGTGAACCTTGCCGCCGGCAGCGAGCACGGGTTCCGCGCCAGTGGCACCACGGTGGTCGACCCGGGATTCCTGGCCGTCTACGAGGAAGGCAAGGACACCCGCAGCGCGGACGATGACGACGAGGGCCGCAAGCTGCCGGCGTTGCGCAAGGACGAACGCCTGCCCCTGTCGGCCGTGCTCGCCGACCAGCACTTCACCGAGCCGCCACCGCGCTTTTCCGAAGCCAGTCTGGTCAAGGCGCTGGAGGAATACGGCATCGGGCGTCCTTCGACCTACGCCAGCATCATCCAGACCCTGCTCAACCGCGAATACGTGTATCTCGATGCGCGCCGTTTCCGGCCCAGTGACGTGGGCCGTGCGGTGGCGAAATTCCTTTCCGGCCACTTCACCCGCTACGTGGACTACGACTTCACCGCCAAGCTCGAGGACGAACTCGACGCGGTCAGCCGCGGCGAGGAGGACTGGGT
>CAZTXX010000059.1:0-11253 GCA_964617405.1 uncultured Aquimonas sp.
CATGGACTACTACGAACAGGGCCGCAACCTGCCGGGCATCTACGCGATATGAGCGCACCGCCGCTCGTGCTGGCGCTGATCGGCGGCAGTGGGCTGTATGCGCTGCCGGGTTTCGAAGTGGAGCATTCGGTCGAGTCGGCCACACCTTGGGGCGAGCCATCGGCACCGATCCGCGTTGGCAGGCTTTACGGCCGCCGCGTGGCCTTTCTTGCGCGCCACGGCGAAGGCCATGCGCTGCCGCCGCACCGGGTCAATTACCGGGCCAACCTGCACGCGCTGGCCGCTCTTTCGCCGGGCGGCGTGCTGGCCATCAACACCGTGGGCGGCATCACGCCGGCCTGCCCGCCACGCGCCCTGGTGGTGCCCGACCAGATCATCGACTACACCCACGGGCGCGCGGCCAGCTTCTGGGACGAAGCCGGCACGATGCTGCACGCCGAGTTCGGCGAACCGTATTCCTCCGTGCTGCGCAATGCCCTGCTCAAGGCGGGCGCGGATGCCGGTGTGGCGCTGGTGGATGGCGGCTGCTACGGCGCCACCCAGGGGCCGCGCTTCGAGAGCCGTGCGGAAATCGCCCGGATGCGACGCGATGGCTGCGACATCGTCGGCATGACCGGCATGCCCGAAGCTGCGCTGGCGCGCGAACTCGGGCTCGACTACGCCTGCCTTGCGCCGGTGGCGAACTGGGCCGCCGGCTGTGGCGACGGCAAAGAGATCAGCCTCGACGAGGTATTCGCCAATCTGGCGGCGGCCAACGCGCTGCTTCCCGCCCTGCTGCAGGCCCTGCTGCCGCGCCTGGCGAGGGAGGCCGACGCATGAGCCGCCTGCTGATGAACATGCGACACGTGCCGGATGACGAGGGCGACGAGGTGCGCGCGCTGCTCACCAGTCATGGCATCGCGTTCTACGAGACCGAGGTCGGGCGATGGCGCATCTCACTGGCCGGGATCTGGGTGGAGGAAGCCGACTTCCCCACCGCGCGCGCCCTGCTGGACACCTACCAGGCCGAACGCGTGACACGGGTCCGTGCCGAGCGTGAGGCCGCCCGCGCACGTGGCGAGGAGGCGGGCCTGATCGACAACTTGCGGGCAAACCCGAAGGCCGCGCTCATCGCCCTGGGTGTGATCGTGCTGATGCTGGTGCTGAGCCTGTGGCCGTGGTTGTTCCTCTGACGGACAAAGCCGCAGCCGCGGGTCGCTCCACGCGCAAGCTCAGGATTGCTCTTCCACCTCTTGCCGGCGTGCGCCGATCAGAGCGTCCTTTTCCACCCACAGGTCGTTGATCCAGCGCTGGCAGCGCACGCGATAGCCCGGGTCGCCCTCGTAGTCGCCGCCTGCGGCAAGATCATCCGGAACCCGGCGTTCGCGCACATGCACCTCCGCCCGGCGCAGGCGGCCGGCCAGCAAGGCCGCCAATGAGGGCTCAGGGTCGAGGTAGATCAGGGTCACGTCGAGGACCGCGTCGATCTTGCCCGCCATGGCATCGAGTACCGCACCCACGCCGCCGGCGCGCGGGCGCAGCAGGTAACGGTAGGGTGAGGCGCGCGCGGCGTGCTTGGCTTCGGTGAAGCGCGTGCCTTCGACGAAGTTCATGATCGACACCGGCTGCGCCTCGAACTTGGCACAGGCGCGGCGGGTCGCTTCCAGATCCTTGCCGCGCAGGTTCGGGTCGCGCTGCAGCTTGGCACGCGAGTGGCGACGCATGAAGGGAAAATCCAGCGCCCACCAGGCCAGGCCGAGCACCGGCACCCAGACCAGCTCCTGCTTGAGGAAGAACCGCAGCAGCGGAATGCGGCGATTGAAGGCCGCCTGCAACATCGGGATGTCGCACCAGCTGCGATGGTTGCACAGCACCAGGTAGCGTCCTTGGGGCGATGGTGTGAACTCGCTCACCAGCCGGATCCGCGCGGGCGTCAGGTGGCGGATCAGCATGCTGTTCACGCTGATCCAGGATTCGGCCATGCGGGTCAGCAAACGGGAGACCCCGCGGCGCCACCCGGGCAGGGGCAAGGCCAGCTTCAATACCGCCAGGCACAACAGCGGCAGGGTGTGGATGATGGTGTTGAGGCCAACCAGCGTGGCGGCAAAGGCAATGCGCAGTGAGGCGAGCAAGGCGCGTCCGAATAAGGGGGAGGGAGGGCGACGGGCAGCAAACCGCAGGGTGCCCGACCGGGAAATCTTAAGCCAGATCGTCCCGTGCCGGTTGAGCAACGGGTGCCGTCACGGGTTCGGTTTGCTCAGAAGATCGCTGACGCGTGGGCCCATCCACCCGAAATTTCACGGCGTTGCCGCGGCGCTTCCAATGCCGAAGACGAACATCAAGCCCCGGCCCGGAGCGGGTTCGAAGTAACCGCCACCGCTGGCATTGACGATGACCGAGCCGATGCGCGCCCGATCCAGCACATTGTCCAACCGCAGCCCGGCCATCCATGGCAGGGCGCCGGCCCGCCAACGCCGCTCGATGCCAAGATCGATCGTCGCCTGCCCCGGCGCCCAGGTCTCGTTGGCATCATCGGCGGCGATACGGCTGCTGCCGTTCGCCGAGACGAACAGCGTGGTATCGACGGCGGGCATCCAGCGCAGCTCCGCCCAGCCGGCCTGTTGCGCCGTGCCGGGAAGGCGACGCCCAGCGGTCTCGTCGCCATGGCGCGCGTCCAGTGCTGTCCATGCCAGTGCGTAGCGCCAGCGATGACCCAACGGCCCCTCGGCCGACAACTCCCAGCCGCGCCGCGTGGTTCGTGCGGCATTGCGATAGGTGCTGCGTCCCCCCTGGTTGGTGGCGACCACCAGTTCGTCGCGGGTCCGGCTGTCGAACCCGGCCAGACCGAAGCGGTGTTCGCCGCGACGCAGGCGAAAACCCGTTTCGAAACTGTCGCTGCGTGCCGGGCGCAGGGTGTCATTCAGGCCGCTGCCGCCATCGGGCCGGTAGGCCAGCTCCGAGGCCGAAGGGCTTTCAAAACCGCGCCCGGCGTTGAGATACAGCTCGATGCCATCGCCCGGCTCGAACAACAGTCCCGCCGCCGGCGAGGTGAAGGCATGACGCATCGCACCACTGTCATCGGGATTGCCCGGCGCGATGTAGCGGTCACGTGAGTGGAAGTCGATTTGGCTGTGGCGCAGTCCGGCGTTCGCCTGCCAACGGGGAGCCCATCGCCAACGCGCCTCGACAAAAGCGTCGCGCGCCGTGCTGCGGTCGCGCTGTTCGCGGCGCAGCCGACCGACCACGCCGAGGGTGTCGCCCACGAAGTTCTCGAAACCGAGGCGCTGCTCGCTGGCGCGTTGCAGCTCGGTGCCAAGGCTCAGCGCGAATGGCCGCTGGCCGAGCGAGGTGTCGAGCGACCAGCGCGCTTCGAGCCCGCCATAGTCGCGATCGAGATCGACCACCCCGCCACTGCTGCCGGCCGCGGTTTGTGCGGCCACCGGCACCGAGAGCATCTGCCAGGTGCTGCGTCGGCCTGCGTGCAACGCCAATGCGAGGGACGAACCACCGCGCGGAAGATCATGTTCCAGACGCGCGCCCGCCTGCTGCTGGCGCACCGTCTTGCCGGTATCGAAGGCGAGCGCACCGGTGCTGGCGGCGCGCGGCGTGTCACGCACCTGTTCCAGGCTCAAACCTTGCGGATCCTGCGCTCTCAGGTTCATCGCGTTGGCGGTCAGCGCAAAGCGTGTGCCGGTCGTGGCGGCAAACGTCAGGCGCGCCTGGGCGAGGTCGCGTCGCGCACGGCTGTGGTGACGGTAGCCATCGCTTTCCAGATGCCCGGTATCGACGCGGTAGCCACCCTGGTCGTTGTCGCCATCGCGTGACCACGGGCCACTCCACGCCAGGTCCGCGCGTTGCAGTCCATCGGCACCCAGGGCGGTCTCGGTGCCTATCTCCGGCACCATGGCCGGCGCCTTGCTGAAGAACTGGATCACGCCACCGGAGGCATTGCCATACAGCGCGGAAAACGGCCCGCGCAGCACGGTCACCGCCTCCAGCGCGGCCAGTGGCACGTGCGACACCTGGCCCTGGCCGTCGGGCATGCTGGCGGGAATGCCATCGACGTAGATGCGCAGTCCGCGCACGCCGAAACTGGTGCGCGCGCCGAAGCCACGCACCGTGACTTGCACGTCCTGAGCGAGGTTCTGCCGATCACGTGCCATCACGCCGGGAATCCGTCGCAGTGTTTCGGAAACGCTGGTATGCACCGCCACCGGCACGGCCTCGGCTTGCACCGTGTCGACCGATGCCGGTACCGATTCCGTTACACGCTCACCCACCGCGACGACGGCGGGCAGCGTCGGTTCCGGGCGGATGTCCCGTGCCTGCGGTGCGGTGGATGCGAGCGCCGCCAAGGCCATCAACCAGCTTGCCCGCATCGAATCGTTCTCCTCGCAGTATGTGGAAATATCGACCGCCCCGGATCGGTGCCGGCGGCAGCCTGGCGAGGTGCCGCGAAGGCAGGGCACGGGTTGGTGCACGGCGGGGCAGG
Organism: uncultured Aquimonas sp.; assembly: GCA_964617405.1. Taxonomy (GTDB): domain Bacteria; phylum Pseudomonadota; class Gammaproteobacteria; order Xanthomonadales; family Xanthomonadaceae; genus Denitratimonas. The sequence goes on from CAZTXX010000059.1 coordinate 4,472, forward strand.
GCCGGCCGGTGCGGATGCCTGGTGCCGCCTTCCCGCGAGGGCGGCACGGAACTGGTGCCCGAGGCCGGAATCGAACCGGCACGCCTTGCGGCGAGGGATTTTCGTACCACTTCGGCTTTCGCCGCCGTCCTCGCGGGCGTTCGTGGTCTGGAGCACGCCTTCACCCTGGCCTTGCGGCTGTAGGTGCCCGCCGTCTGCTCTCTACACCTTCCCGAGTTGCGGTTCGGGCTTGGCTCGGCGTTGGCGCGGATGCCGGGCATCCAGGGCGTTCACCGACTTTGACGGGTGACACTCCGGGGGTTTCCCCCTGGAGGCTCAAATTGTTCAAGTCCCTTGTGTCTACCAGTTTCACCACTCGGGCGGGCGCATAGCATATAGGCTGGCGCGCGATTCGCCGCAGTGTGCAAGACAGCATCGGTGCGGCATCGCTATCCTGCACCTTCCGTTCCGCCGGAGACCGCCGCCATTTTCGCCTCACGTTATCTGGTTTTCTGGGCCTGCGTTCTGGGCAGCGCGCTCTCGGCGCTGATGCTTTGGCGCGGTGGTGGAGCCGGCTGGTACTGGCCACTCGGGATATTCGGCGCGCTTGCGCTTTCCGGCCTGGTGGACATCACCCAGCGTCGCAGTTCATTGCGGCGCAACTATCCGGTGGCGTCCTATGTGCGCTTCCTGGTGGAGTCGTTCCGGCCGGAGATCCGGCAATACCTGATCGAGGACGACGATGACGAGGTGCCGTTCTCCCGGGTGCAGCGGGCCATCGTCTACCAGCGTGCCAAGGGCGTGCTGGAGACCCGGCCGTTTGGCACCCAGCTCAAGCCCTACGCCGCCGGCTACGAATGGATCAACCATTCGCTGCAACCGGCCGAAATCGCCTCGCACGATTTTCGCATCCGCATCGGTGGGGCCCTGTGCAGCCAGCCCTACTCGGCCAGCGTGTTCAATATTTCCGCGATGAGCTTCGGCGCGCTGTCGGCCAATGCGGTGCTGGCACTCAATGCCGGGGCGAAACGTGGCGGTTTCTACCACGACACCGGGGAAGGCTCGATTTCACGCTGGCACCGGCAGCACGGTGGTGATCTGGTGTGGGAGATCGGCTCGGGCTACTTCGGTTGCCGCGACGCGCGGGGAAACTTCGATCTGGAACGCTTTCGCACCAATGCGGCCGATCCGCAGGTGAAGATGATCGAGATCAAGCTCAGCCAGGGCGCCAAGCCGGGGCAGGGCGGCATCCTGCCGGCACCCAAGGTGAGCGAGGAAATCGCCGAGGCGCGCGGCGTGCCGATGGGTGAGGACTGTCTTTCGCCCGCCAGCCACAGCGCCTTTGAAGGTCCCCGGGGACTGCTGGAGTTCGTGCAGACCCTGCGCGAGGCGAGCGGCGGCAAGCCGACCGGTTTCAAGCTGGCTATCGGGCATCCGTGGGAGTGGTTTTCCATTGCCAAGGCAATGCACGAAACCGGCATCTTGCCGGACTTCATCGTGGTCGATGGCGGCGAGGGCGGCACCGGTGCCGCGCCGTTGGAGTTCATCGACCACGTGGGCCTGCCGCTGCGCGAGGGCTTGATGCTGGTGCACAACACCCTGGTGGGCCTGGATCTGCGCGACCGGATCCGCGTCGGTGCCGCCGGCAAGATCATTACCGGCTTCGACCTGGCCCGCGTGCTGGCCCTGGGGGCCGATTGGGGCAATGCCGCGCGCGGTTTCATGTTCGCCCTGGGTTGCATCCAGGCGATGAAGTGCCACACCGGCACCTGCCCCACCGGCATCACCACCCAGGATCCGAAGCGCCAGAAGGCGCTGGACGTGCCGGACAAGACCGAACGCGTGGCGCGCTTCCACGATGGCACCCTGCGCGCGCTGGGCGAACTGCTCGCAGCGGCCGGACTGGAACATCCCGACCAGCTCGGGCCCGAGCACGTCATTCGGCGTGTTTCCTCCACCGAGATCCGTTCGCTGGCCGCGTTGCACGCCTGGCTGGAGCCGGGCGAGCTGCTGGGCGGCAGGTCGCGGCATGCGGTGTTCCAACGCTTCTGGGAAGAAGCCTCGAGCGAAGCCTTCAAGGTGCCCGCCGATCTGCTGGAACGTCGGGCCAGCCGGTCGATCTGAGGGGTTCTGAATACCTGACCTGTCTGCCGCGACGATCGATCACTGCCGTCAGGAAATGCTCACCTGAAATCGCGGCGGGTCACCGGCCTGCCGAGCGCACCAGTCCCGCGATGACGGCACGCGTATCGGCCGGCGCCGGCCCTCGGTTGCGGATGGCATCCTTCCAGCGCGGCAGCAGTTCCAGGGCCGACTCGATCGCGGCGAGCTGCGTTGCACTCATGCCGCGCTGCTCGATCGCGCGGCGCATCGCCTCCTCGCCTGCGCGACCCAGTTCGGCCAAGGCGTCGGCCTCGATGATCGGTGCCGAGCCCTTGAGCGTATGGAACACGCGACCGAGCGCGCGCGCACTTTCAAGATCGGCGGGATCGGCGCGCCATGCGGCCAGCCGGTTGGAGGCCGTGTTGATCATTTCGGAAAGCTCGGCCAGGAATACCTCGCGCAACTCGTCATCGACACCTGCGCCCACGGCTGACGGGGGCGCTGTCGAAAACAGCGCGCGCAGTTTGCCAAGCAGTGCGTTGAGCCAGGTCATCGAGAATGCCGGGATGGTGTCGGGTCATGGTAAGCGCAACGCGCACGACGCGCGCAAGACCCAAGCCAGCAAGGTGGGCCGCTGCGGCCCAGCGACTCAGCGACTCGACGACCCGGCGTGCTCCGATGCGTCCGACGATGCTGTATCCGAGACCGGGCCGAGCACGCGCAGGCGAACCTCGCCGTCCGCCAGGCGCGCGCCGATTTCCTGCCGTGGGACGAGCGAGCCGGCGCTTCGCACGGTATGCCCGGTGTCGTCCCGCAGGATTGCGTAGCCGCGCTCGAGCGTGGCCAACGGGCTGACCGCGTTGAGCGCCCGTCCCAGGTTGGAAAGCTGTGCCGCCTGATGTGTCAATCGCTGTCGCATCGCGCGGCGCTGACGTTCGTGCAGATTCCGGCAGGCGAGCTCCAGCATCGCCAGGCGCGCACGTGGATGGCCCGCACCAAGCCGCAGCAGCAGTTGCTCCAGGCGCGCGGCACGCCGGCTTGTGGCCTGGCGTTCCGCCAGTTGCAGACGATGGCGCAGGGCCGCCAGCCGTTCGGCGCCGCGCGTCAGGCGCGCCTGCGGTTGTTGCGCGCCCAGACGGTGCTGGAGCGGATCGAGGCGCAGCCAGCCGCGCTCGATGCCACGCCGCATGGCGACACCCATTTGCGCGCAGCGCTGCCGCAAACCGCGGGTCAGCGTGTCCCGGTCCGGACTCAGCAGCTCGGCTGCCGCCGAAGGCGTCGCGGCACGCAGGTCGGCGACCAGATCGCTGATCGACACATCGATTTCGTGGCCCACGGCACTGACCACGGGGGTGTTCGATGCGGCGATGGCACGCGCCAGAGCTTCGTCATTGAAGGCGACAAGATCTTCCAGCGAGCCGCCACCACGTGTGATGAGCAGCACATCGTAGCGCGCGCTGGCATCGGCGCGGGCCAGCATGCGGGTGATTTCCGCTGCCGCCAGCGGACCTTGCACGGGCACCGGCAGCAACTCGACCGCGATCAGGGCGAAGCGCCGACGCAATACGGTGAGCACGTCGTGCACCGCTGCCCCGCCGGGTGAACTGAGTACGCCGATGCGGGCGATGCGGGCCGGCAAGGAGCGCTTGCGCGCGGCATCGAACAGCCCTTCGGCCGCCAGGCGCGTCTTGAGTTCGTCGAAGGCACGGCGCAGCGCGCCTTCGCCGGCTTCTTCCAGATGGTCGACGATGAGCTGGTATTCGCCACGCGGCTCGTACAGCGTGACCCGTCCGCGTGCCAGCACCTGTTGCCCGTCACCCGGGCGGAACTTCAGCCACTGGCTCTTGGGCTTGAACAAGGCACAGCGCACCTGGGCACGAGCGTCCTTGATGACAAAATAGAGATGTCCCGAAGCGGGCCGGGACACGCCACCCAGCTCGCCTTCGATCCAGATCTGCCCAAGCGCATCCTCCAGCAGCTCGCGCGCCAGGGTGTTGAGCTGGGAGGGAACGAGCACCGCCCGCCCGGCCCGGGAGGGGCAATCGTTCATGGCGAAGAATCGAGGGAGCACGGCATCGCGGTATTCTCACACGGCGTTGAACAAGTGTCTGCAAGTCTCGGAAATTCCGTGATTCCCGCCAATATCCCGGCTCGCCGACCCAGCCCGAGACTTGCACCGCAAGGCGATGCGCGAGAAGCTGGACACCTCGCTTGTCCGACCACCCGACACGCATGATCAATCCCTATCGAAGCCTTGGCGCGAATCTGCCCGAGCGATTGCCGGGCGCGCGTGATGCCCTGCCTGCCGATCCGCGCGGTCTGCGCGCCTGGGTCGAGCGGCTGCCGCGCGCCAATCAGCAGGCGTACCAGAAGGAGCTGATGCGTGCGCTGCATGATTTCCGCGGCCGCCAGCTCGACGGATTCAGTCGCCTGGAAGCAATGGAAGTGCTGCGCCCGATGCTGCTGGAGGCCATCACCCTGCTGACCAGCCGATTGCAGGGCAGCAGCTTCCCGCTGACCGAGGGCAAGGCCGACACCGGCCGCCAGTTGCTGATGCTGCAGAGCGAACTGGCGCTGGGGTACCGGATGGCGGTGGTGGAGGCCTGCGCACCGGCGGGCAAGGTGCCCTTCCTGCGAGGCGGGCCCGTGGCACTGGCGCTGACACGGGCGATGTACCACCACCTGCGCTGGCTGGCGACGAGTTATTTTCTGTACCGCCCGCCGGAACCCGGTGCCTGGCAACAGCTCTACGCATTGGCGGCCTATGCCAGCGCGCATCGGCTTGATTCCAAGGCCGTGGAAGATCCCGCCGAGCGACGCACACTCAGCACGGGGCTGCTGCAGAACCAGGCGGTGCTGATGGCACTGGCCAACCCCTACCGCTACAGCCAGCGCGAACTGACCGAGCTGTGGACCCTGACCCGTGACCTGGCGGCCAGCATCGAGATGACGCCCGAGCGCTTTGCGGCCGGTGGCGCCCTGGCCCTGATCGACACCGACCTGCCACCCACCTTCATGTCGCGTGCGCCCGACCCGAGGGAAGGCGACGTGCTCTGGGTCGACATGCGCAAGCTGGATGCCTTCGTGCGCGGCGTGCTGTCGCGCGCCGGCAATGACAGTGAAGCCATGGTGCGTCTGGGGCGGGACCATCGGATGACGGTATCCAGGCACTTGCTGGAACGTGCACTGGAAGGCTGGAGCCAAGACCTCACCCGCGCCAGCCTGCGACTCGATGGGGGCTTTACGCTCGATACCGTGGTGGGCCTGAGCGCCCTGCATTACCACCTCGCCGGACAGCTGGATTTCGACAGTTTCATGCGGGAAGTGCGCGGCGTGTCCACCATTGCCCTTGATCGTGCCTCCTGGGCACATGCCGGCACCGATGCGGCCAGCGCGCCGATTGCCGCGGCGCGGATCCTGGACCAGAGCCTGGGCGGATACCGCTTGCGCTGGGACGCCTCGCAGGGGGTGCGCGCGCGGATCGGCGAAGTGGTGGCGCTCAGCCTGCCGATGGAAGAGGACGGACGCGACTGGATGATCGGCGTGGTGCGCTGGTTGCGCTATGACGATCTGGGCATGGAGGCGGGCATCGACCTGTTGACCCGACGCGGTTATGCCGTCGGTCTGCGCGTGCTCGACGAGGTCGGAAGCGCCCAGGTGCCGATCCGCGCCTTGGGTCTCATGCCGCTGTCCGGGGAGGAAACGGATCTCGAACGCTTCCTGCTTCCCGCGCGCATGGAGTTGGCAGGTGCCCAGCTCGAGGTGGCGCGCAGCGCCAACCGCTGGGCCGCGCCAGGGTGTGACGGCGCGCAGGTCTATACCTGTGGCAATGCGCAGATCCTGCGCCAGGCTGGCGACTACCGCTTGATGGAAGCCACCCGGATCTGAACACCAGGCAGGCGGCCGCCTGTCGAGGTGCGCGATAATGCCGGGCTTGTACATGCATTTCGGGCGCAGCCCCGCAGGTGATCCATGAGCTCCCTCCCCCCCACGCCGGCTCGGCGTCGCACCCTGACGGCTCACGTCGGCGGTATCGCCCTCGGCGGCGGAGCCCCCGTCGTGGTGCAGTCCATGACCAACACCGACACCGCCGACGTCACCACCACCACGCGCCAGGTCGCCGAGCTCTGGCGTGCCGGCTCCGAGCTGGTGCGCATTACCGTCAACAATGCCGAAGCCGCCGCCGCCGTGCCGCGCATCCGCGACCGGCTGGCGATGATGGGCGTGTCGGTGCCGCTGATCGGCGACTTCCACTACAACGGCCACACGCTCCTCAGCGACGAGCCCGCCGCGGCCGAGGCGCTGGCGAAATACCGCATCAACCCCGGCAACGTCGGCTTCGGGCGCAAGCGCGATACCCAGTTCGCCACCCTGATCGAGCTGGCGCTTCGCCACGGCAAGCCGGTGCGCATCGGCGCCAACTGGGGCTCGCTGGATCAGGACCTGGCCGCGCGCCTGATGGACGAGAACGCGCAGCGCGCCGAGCCCTGGGACGCCGCCGCGGTGCTGCGCGAGGCCCTGATCCGCTCTGCGTTGGACTCGGCCGAACGCGCGGTTGAGCTGGGCATGGCGCGCGAGGACATCATCCTGTCGTGCAAGGTCTCGGGCGTGCAGGATCTCATCGCCGTGTACCGTGATCTGGCCGCGCGCAGCGACTACCCGCTGCACCTGGGCCTGACCGAGGCCGGCATGGGCAGCAA
>CAZTXX010000060.1:0-10965 GCA_964617405.1 uncultured Aquimonas sp.
CGCAGGGGCGCAGGGGCGCAGGGCAGGATGCCCGGAGTAAAGAAAGGTAACTCGATCGCCGCCGAGGCGGTCGAAACCCTGCGATAACGCAAAAATCAAAGCACAAAAAGCCACACCCCCAACTGCACAAACCCAGTACAAGCCCCACCCGATTAGCCCTATCCCTCAGCTAGTCATTCCCGCGAAGACGGGCCGCTTCTGGCAGACCAAGATCTGCCTCATCCAGCGCCTTTTGCGCCTTGATCCAGCGAACGACACAATCCAAGTCACTGGATTCTCGCCAAGAGCACGCGGGAATGACGACTTAGAGAGCCATTTTTCGTCAGGGTGTTGGGTTAGACGTAGGGGGAATCAGGAGCCCCCAACACCATCCAGCCTGCATTGAGCCAGGTATTGCTATGCTCCCACCGTTCGCAACAGCGGCATGATCCGCTGTAGCCTCGACCACATCCGCGCCACAGGCAGCGAGCTTCGCGTTCGCCGGAACGCACCGCCCCCCGCTCCACCCGGCTCCGCTTCCCGCGGTGTCCGGTGGCAGGCATTTCCGATCAAGAAGCTTTCGATGTTAGCCACCGTCCGTTGCGCCATCCCGCTGTTGTTGAGCACCGTTTTCCTGCTGATGGGCGTGGGCCTGCTGCATACGCTGATGGCGTTGCGCGGCACGGCGCTGGGTTTTTCGACGACCATGGTCGGCACGCTCTCGGCGGCCTATTACGGCGGCTTCCTCGTCGGTACCTACGTCGTGCCGCGACTGGTGCATCGCATCGGACAGATCCGTGCCTTCGCATTCTGCACCACGCTGGTGGTGGTGTCGGTGTTGGTGCAGGCGATCGGCACCTCGTACTGGGCCTGGCTGGCGATGCGCCTGCTGCAAGGCCTGCTGCTGGTCGGCTTGTACGTGATCATCGAGAGCTGGCTCAACGCCGCCGCGGATCCAAAGCATCGCAGCACGCTGTTTTCGATCTACATGATGCTCAACCTCGGTGCCAGCGCATTGGCGCAACAACTGCTGCGCGTGCCGGGTGAGGGTTTCGTGCTGTTTTGCGTGGTGGCGATCCTGTTCTGCCTGGCGAGCCTGCCGATCATCGACATGCGCCAGCAGCAGCCGCGCCTGCACGCCATGCCCAAGGTGCAGGTGGGGCGTTTCTTCCGGCTGGTGCCGACGGCGATCGTGAGCGCGGTCATTTCCGGATTGATGCTGGGCGCGTTGTGGGGCCTGCTGCCGATCTATGCGGCCTCGCGCGGGATGGAGCCGGCAGCGGTGGGAACCTACATCAGCACCGCGGTGCTCGGCGGCGTGGCGCTGCAATGGCCGCTCGGGCACTTCGCCGACCGCATCGATCGCCGCCTGGCGCTGGCGATCATCGCGGCGGTGGCGGCATTGGCGGCGCTGGCTCAGTTGCTCCTGCCGCCGGACAGCACGGCCGCCGCATTGGTGCTGGTCTTCGCCTTCGGCGGCATGGCCTTCTCGCTCTATCCCATCGCGGTGGCGCACCTGGTCGATTATCTGGAGCGCGACGAGCTGATGTCGGCGTCGAGCACGGTGCTGCTGGTGAACGGCATCGGTTCGGCTATGGGCCCCTTGATCGCAGGCAATCTGATGAATCGCGGGCAGGCATGGCTGCTGTTCGCCTGGTTTGCGGTGCTGGGCGCATTGCTGGGCGGTTATGCGATGTATCGCTTCGTGCGGCGCAAGCGCGATGTGCAACGCGTGGATCACTTCATGCCGATGGCGCACAGCACGGCGGAATCGCTCGGCAAGCACAGCGAATGACAGAGGTTTTTCCCGACGCGGCAAACCGCGATACGCATCAGCCGCGATGATAGGGATGATTGGCGAGGATGCTGGCGGCGCGGTACAGCTGCTCGGCCACGATCAGGCGCACCAGCATATGCGGCAAAGTGGCAGGCCCCAGCGCCCAGGACTCGGCCGCCGCTGCCCGAACCTCGGGCGCGTGGCCTTCGGGGCCGCCGATCAGAAAGGCGAGATCCTGACCACCGCCGCGCCAGTGTTCCAGCCGCGCTGCCAGATCCTCGGACGTGTGCGGCCGTCCCTCGCCATCGAGCAGCACGATGCGCGCACCCTTGGGGATCGCGGCCAGCACGCGTGCGCCCTCGTCCTGGGTGGCACGGCGCGGGTCGCGGCCCTTGCCACGCAGGCCGGGGGTGATTTCCACCAGGTCGAGCGGCAACCAGTGCGAAAGACGCTTGCGATATTCGTTGAAACCCTCGGCGACCCAGGCGGGAGCGCCCTCGCCAACGGCGATCAGCCGCGCCTTCACGCGCGCGCCGACATCACGCCCGGGCGGGTTCGGCGCCCGCCTGCGCGGCGGGCGATGCGGTTCCATCGCCCCACAACCGCTCCAGCATGTAGATCTCGCGCACGCGCGGCAACATGATGTGGACCACCGCGTCGGCCAGATCCACCAGCACCCATTCGGCCTCGCGCTCGCCTTCCACACCGATCGGCACCAGTCCTTCCTGCCGTGCGCGACGCTGCACTTCGTCGGCGATCGCCTTGACGTGTCGGGTAGAGGTACCGGATGCGATCACCATGAAGTCGGTGACGCCGGTCTTTCCGCGTACGTCGATTTCCCGGATGTCCTGGGCCTTGATGTCCTCCAGCGCGCTGCGGATCAGGTTCAGCAGTGCTTCGGGGGACGCAGATGCGGCAACGGGGTGTGGAGACAAACGATGGCCTTCGGGAAAGTCGTTGGAGCGCTTGATTATACGCGGTTCGCCTGATACAGGCCGCGGGCCGCGATATAGGCCGCCACAGCCTGCGGCACCCAGGCTCCCAAGGCCTCACCGGCGGCACAGCGCGCGCGGATGGCGGTGGACGACTGCGGATGGGGTGCGATGGCAAGACGAAACACCCGGCCGGCCGGCGCAGCATGCAGGGATTTGGCATCGTCACACCAGCGCGCCGCACATTCACGCGCCACCTCCTCGGGCAAGGGCACAGGCTGCGGGCGACTCGCCACCACCAGGTGGGCCAGGTCGAACAGTTCGGTCCAGCGCGCCCAGCCGGCAAGGCCGGCGAAGGCGTCGTCGCCCAGCACCATCGCCAGCGGTGCCTCGATACCACGCTCGGCGCGCAGTTCGGTCAGGGTGTCGATGGTGTAACTCGGACCGGTACGACGCAGCTCGCGCGGGTCCACGCAGAGCCCGGGTTCGTCCTGCACCGCCAGCTCGCACATGGCGAGCCGATCCGCGGCATCGGCATATGCCGCGGATCGGTGCGGCGGATCACCCGTTGGCACCAGGGCCACGCGCGCTTCCAGCACATCGCGCGCGGCGCGTGCCACGGCCAAATGCCCCAGATGCACCGGATCAAAGGCACCGCCGTAGATGACCATCAATCGCGGGTTCGGCTGATTGCCCACGGTTTGCGACAATCAGGCCGGCAAGGCGCCGGGCGCTGCGATGCCGGTGAGAAGGCGTTCCAGATCGCGCCAGGCATCACCGTCGCCGCGGCCCTTGGAGACGCGGTCGATCCGTGCGCAAAGCGGCAACAGGCGCTCGAAATCGCCCGCGCGCCCGCGCCCGAGCGCACGTCGAAAGGTTTGCTCCTTGCCTTGCCAGAGCCCTGCCGCCTGCATCGCCGCGCCAAGATTTTCGCCCCGTGACTGTGCACCGGCCAATCGCACCAGCAGCATCAGTTGCGAGGATATCCAGGGCAGCAACGCGGGGACCTGCACGCCCTCGCCACGCAGCCCGCGCAGGATCCGCAAGGCGTGCGCAGTGCGGCCTTCCAGGGCGGCCTCCACCAGCCCGAACACGTCGTGGCGCGCACTGTCGGCCACCAGGGCGCGCATCGTGTCGGTGTCCAGCACGCCCTCGGAGTGCAGCAGGGCCAGCTTGTCGACCTCCTGCGCCGCCGCCAGCAGGTTGCCTTCCACCCGTTCGGCCAGCAGGGTCACCGCGCCCGCATCGGCACGCAGACCATGCGCCTTCAGGCGTCTGCCGATCCAACCCGGCAGTTCGGCGGGCTTGATCGGCCACATCGGCACGAACCAGCCGGCCTTGTCGATTTCCTTGACCCATGCGGTCTCGTGCGCGCGGCTCCATTGCTGGGCCTGGATCAGCAGCAGCACGTCGGGCGCGGGATCGCGTGCCAATCGCGCCAGGCGCTCGCCACCTTCCTTGCCGGGTTTGCCGGTCGGCAGGCGCAGTTCAATCAGGCGCCTGGATGCGAATAGCGACAGGCTGGAAAGCCCGGCGCTGAGTTCGTCCCAGTCGAAGCTGCCATCGACATCGAACACGCTGCGCTCGGCATAACCCTGCTCGCGCGCACGCTGGCGCACCGCATCACCGGCCTCCAGCAGCAGCAAGGGCTCGCCGCTGGCCAGCAGCACCACCGGCGGCAGTGCATCGCGCGCCAGACGTTGCTCGAGCTGGGCCTGGTTCAGTGCCATCAGGGCTCGGCGAGCGCCGCCTGGATGCGCCTCAGAATGGCCTGGGTCATGTCGCGTTCCAGCTCCTCGCGCACCACTTCCTCTTCACCCGGCGTGCCCTGGGCGCGGAAGGTTTCGAACTGGTAGCTGCGCTCCAGCGTGATCTCCTGCGTCGGCACCACGGTCACACCGGCGGCATCGATCAGCTCCATCACCACCTCGTAGCGCATGTTGTATTCCTGCACGCGGCCGGTACGCCCAACCGACAGCGGCATGCGGCGCATCTGGTTGCGGCTGACGCGCAGCACGGCGGCTTTTTCCTTGCCGACCGGCTCCTTGGCTCCGGCACGCGCCAGTGCCTGCTCCAGGTTGCGCTGCAGTGGCGAGAAGGCATCGGCCACCTGTACCCGGATCAGGCTCAATCCGGCGGGCAACTCCACTTCGCCACGCAGCTTGAAACCGCAGGCCGCCAGCGACAGCAGGGCGAAAACCAGCAGCAAACGGCCCGCGCGCTTCATGGCGCACCAGCCGCAAGGGCCTGCGCGGGCTCGGCGAACCCGGGCAGTGCACGAATCCTTGCCTGCCAAGCTTCCACTGTCGGTGGCAGGGGCTGGAACAGTTGCAGCGCCTGCGCATAGGGCAGCCAGGCGAAGCAGGCGATGTCGGCAATCGTGGGCAGTTCACCCACCAGGAAGGAGCGATCCTGCAATACCGTTGCAAGGCGCTGGAGATTGCCTTCCACGCGACGGTCATACCAGGCCACCACCGCCTCGGGATGCTGGCCGAACTGGCGTGCCGAGCAGGCATGGGCCAGGTTCAGGCCGATCTGCTCGGCCTCCCAGGAAAGCCACTCGCGCACCTTCAGGCGCTGGCTCTCGTCGCCCTCGTGCAGCGCGCTCTGGCGCCGCGCGAGGTATTCGAGGATGGCATTGGACTGGCACAACGCCAGCCCGTCGATCAGCAGCACCGGCACCTCGTCAAAGCGTGCCACGGCGCGGAAATCGGCCGGCCGCTGCGCGCGCGGCAAGGCCAGATCCACCTGGCGCAACTCGTGCTCCAACCCCAGCAGGCGCAGCATCAGCGCGACCTTGTAGGCATAGCCCGAGAGCGGTGCGGCATACAGTACCGGGGTGTCGGTTTTCAGTGTTGGCGTCATGTTCCATTCCCGGAGCGGGACATCAAGAAGTCCATGGCTCTGCCCATGTCCATGTCAGGCGGCGACGATGTTGACGATCTTGCCTGGCACCACGATCACCTTGCTGACGGTCTTGTCACGCAGGAAGGCGGCCACGCCCGGCTCGGCCAGCGCGCGTTCCTGCGCTTCCTCGCGCGTGGCACCTGCGGCGATCTCGATGGTGCCCCGCAGCTTGCCGTTGACCTGCACCGCCAGGGTGAGCGCATCGCGCACCAGCGCCGCGGAATCGGCCTGCGGGAAAGGCACATCGTCGACCAGCGTGGCGGACTCGCCCAAGGCCTGCCACAAGGCGAACGACACATGCGGGGTGATCGGGTTGAGCAGCAGCGCCACGGTGCGCAGCGCCTCGTGTCGCAGCGCACGGCCATTGGGCGAGGCGTCGTCGAACTTCGCCAGCGCGTTGAGGAACTCCATCACCGCCGCGATCGCGGTATTGAAGGCCAGGCGTCGGCCGTAGTCGTCGGACACCTTCTGGATGGTTTCGTGCAGCTGGCGGCGCAGGGTTTTCTGCGCGGGCGTCAGCACAGCAGCATCCAGCGCGTCCACCGGCCCGGCGGTGACATGCCGCGCGACCTGCGCCCAGAGTCTGCGCAGGAAGCGGCTCATGCCCTCCACGCCGGCCTCGTTCCACTCCAGGGAAAGATCCGGGGGCGAGGCGAACATCGAGAACAGGCGCACGGTATCGGCACCGTACTTGTCGATCATCGACTGCGGATCGACGCCGTTGTTCTTGGACTTGGACATCTTCTCGACGCTGCCGATCGCCACCGGGCGACCGTCGGCATCCAGGGTGGCCCCGACGATGCGGCCCTTGTCGTCGCGCTGCTCGGTGACGTCGGCCGGGTTGAACCATTCCTTCGATCCATCGGGGTTTTCCCGGTAAAAGGTCTCGGCGATCACCATGCCCTGGCACAGGAGGTTGGTGGCCGGTTCGTCGCCATCGACCATGCCCGCATCACGCAGCAGCTTGTGATAGAAGCGGAAATACATCAGATGCATGATCGCGTGCTCGATGCCGCCGATGTACTGGTCCACCGGCAACCAGTAGCGCGCACGCTCGTCCACCATGTCCGCCGCGCCCGGCGAGGTGTAGCGGGCGTAGTACCAGCTCGACTCCATGAAGGTGTCGAAGGTGTCGGTTTCGCGCTCGGCCGGGCCGCCACATTCCGGACAGGTGGTCTTGCGCCATTCCGGGTTTTCCTTGATCGGCGAGCGCACGCCCGAGAAGGCCACGTCCTCCGGCAGCACTACGGGCAACTGGTCTTCAGGCACCGGCACCACGCCGCAGGCCTCGCACAGGATCATCGGGATCGGGCAGCCCCAGTAGCGCTGGCGCGAGACGCCCCAGTCGCGCAAACGGTAGTTCACCTTGCGCGCGCCAATGCCTTCGTCCTCGAAACGCTGCGCCAAGGCATTGAATGCGGACTCGAAATCCATGCCGTCGTAGGGGTCGGAGTTGACCAGGATGCCGTGCTCGCAATACGGCCCGTCCTCCTGGATCGCGCGCTCGAACTCCTCGACCACGCGCACCGCCTCGGATACTTCAAACACATCCAGCTGCGCCGCCTCACCCAGCGCGGTTTCCATGGCATCGTCGTTGCGCTGCACGTCGCGCTGCACCTCGGCGATGGCCTGCGCCACCGCCTCGCTGACGATCACCATGCGGATCGGCAAGTCGTACTTCTGCGCAAACTCCCAGTCGCGCTCGTCATGCGCCGGCACCGCCATCACCGCGCCGGTGCCATAGCCCATCAGCACGAAGTTCGCGGCCCAGATCGGCACCCGGTCGCCGGTGACCGGATGGATCGCATAGCGACCGGTGAACACGCCGCGCTTGTCCTGGGTTTCCAGATCCGCCGCCGAGGTGCCGCCGTGGCGACACTCCTCGATGAAATAGCGCAGCTCGTCGTAACCTTCCGCCGCCGCCAGCGCGATCGGATGTTCGGCTGCGACGGAGATGTAGGTGGCACCCATCAGCGTGTCCGGGCGCGTGGTGTAAACCCGCAACTCTTCGTCCGAGTCCTCCAGCTTGAAGGCGATTTCCAGGCCTTCCGAGCGTCCGATCCAGTTGCGCTGCATGGTCTTGACCGCGTCGGGCCAGCCCGGCAGCGCGTCGAGGCCGTCGAGCAATTCCTGCGCGTAGTCGGTGATCTTCAGGAACCACTGCGGGATCTCGCGCTTTTCCACCAGCGCGCCCGAGCGCCAACCGCGCCCGTCGACCACCTGCTCGTTGGCCAGCACGGTCTGATCCACCGGGTCCCAGTTCACCACGCTCATCTTGCGGTAGACCAGACCCTTCTTGAACAGGCGCACGAACATGCGCTGCTCGTGCACGTAATATTCCGGCGTGCAGGTGGCGAACTCGCGCGACCAGTCGATCGCATAGCCCAAGGCCTTGAGCTGGCTGCGCATATGGTCGATGTTGGCGTAGGTCCACTTGGCCGGCGCAGTGCGGTTCTTGATCGCGGCGTTCTCCGCCGGCAGGCCGAAGGCATCCCAGCCCATCGGCTGCAACACGTTGTGCCCGGTCATGCGCTTGTAGCGGCTGACGACATCGCCAATCGTGTAGTTGCGCACATGCCCCATATGCAACGCGCCCGAGGGATAGGGCAGCATCGAAAGACAGAAGAACTTGGGCCGCCCCGGAACCTCCTTCACCTCATAGGCGTGGGTAGCGTTCCAGAACTGCTGCGCGGCGGCTTCCACCGCCTTGGGATCGTAGGTTTCGTGCATGACTCGAAGGGCGCGGTACGGCAATGCGCCAGACTACCGCAGCGGCAGGAGATTGCTCAATCGGAAAGGTACAAACCGCGCCCTATCGACTCACGCTTCAAGCAACTCCACGGATGCCTCCGGGAAAGCCGTCGCCAGCCGCTTGTCCAGGGTCAGCAACACGCAATCGTGATGCTGCGCCAACGCCAGCAGATACGCATCGGTGGTCTGGCGCGGGCCTTGGAGCGTGGAAAAGTCGCCATCGAGCAGGCTCGGCAGTTCGGCCAGAAAGCGGTGCTGCCTGTCGCGGCACAAGCCAGCCAATGCGTCCAGCGCCTGTTGCGGCGTCAGCGTGCGGCTGAAAATGCCGCCGGTCGCACTGATGCGGACGAAGCCCAATTGGGTGATGGCGCAGCTCGCCCATTTCACACCATTGGCCGACAGCCGCTCGACCACAGCGGCATGGGCTTCATGTTCGGCCCAGCCCAAAGCAAGCAATGCGTTGACATCCAACAGCAGGCTGCGCGCCTGCGCGCTCACAAGATGCCCTCTTCATCCATCACCTTCTGCACCGCACCGCTGGTTGCACGCGCATCCGGGGCCGCTGGCGCGATGACTTCAAAACGTCCGCTCCGCTGCGTTGGAACAGCAGCGGCTTCGCTCTGGCGCAACGCCTGCCCGACCAACTTGCCGAGCATCCGCGACAAGGAAAGCCCTTCACGCTGCGCACGTCGGCGCACCTGCTCATGCAGGCTTTCTTCAATTTCGATGGTGGTTCGCATGATGCGCACCTTGATGCAATGAATCACTGGTTCAGTGCATCTTAGCGCATGGCGACATCAGCCCGCAGGAATTTGTCTCTGACACGAATAGTTCTAATAGTTAACACGGCTCCTGGTCCCTCAAGGCCGTCCTGCCCACCATCGCGCCGAAGCTGGATTACGGCGAATTGGACATTGGCGATGGCGGCGCTGCGCAGGAGGGCTACCTGTGCGCCATCTCGCCGGATACCATTGATATGGAACGCGAAGCGCTGCGGCGGCAACTGCTCGACTACTGCGGGCGGGATACGTTGGCGTTGGTCACTTTGGCTGAGTTACACCCAGCGTATCAATCAACCGTCGCCTGACCTTCGCCTTGCGCGCGGCGAAGAACTCGGCGAACTCAGCGAGGTCGAGCGGAAGATCATCAAGGTCGTTCTCCGCGATGTAGGTCGCCCGTTTCTCCTCGATCGGGAACGCGTCCTTGATCCAGTCTGCTGGTAGTGCGTCTTGTTTCTCGATGTTCGCCGTGCCCGCGAGAAGCTGGAGATTGGGAAGAAGATCCGCTGATCCCAGGTAATCATCAATCTTCTCCACCGGAATCCCGGCCTCCGTCAACTTCTTCTTTGTGAAGCGTGACTTTGGAAAGATGTGATCCTCGTGGAACTTCTTGCTCAAGTCGAGTCCGGGATACAACACAGACAACACCGAGAAAGTTCGCTGGCCACCGTACTTGAGGTTCAGCAGCTCGTCGATCTCGGCGTTGTCAAAGGCGAGACTCTTGCCCACCGTCGCCATCGCTTCCTCTACTGCAAATACCGGAAAGTCAGAACCTGCGTTGTCTCGCAAGACATCACGTATACGGGTCAACAGCGTGTCCAGACCTGACCCCCAAATGCCGCGCTTGATGAGCGACCGGGTGACCCAGCGTTGGAGCACGAGTCGATCAGGCGCATTGGCGGTCGAGTCGAGATAGGAATCGGTCGCACCACGGAGGTGAAGGTAATACGCGAGCGGAACAATGACACTGTTCGCGGTTAGGTTTCGTTCGTTGTAGCCAAACTGCTGCAGCAAGGTCGCCGCTCGCAGGAGTGCACCCTTGATCTGCTGCCATGCTTCCTCGACCTTCGCCATGTTGGCCTGAGTGAAGTTGGTGACCTTAAACCGCACATCCACGTCTGCAATCGTCAGCGCCGTTTTCAGTACCGCGTCCTTGGAGAACGAGAACCGTCGGCCCGCATTGCCATTGATCTCAGAAACCAACGAGCGAACCTCCTCGCGGGCGTCGAGGTCACGCCACTGGTTCGTGGCCATCGACAGCAACAAATCGGAGTAGGACAGTGGCGTGCCGCCGCTGTTTACCCGGACAAAGATCTCCAGCACCTTGTCGGGGTCTTGGTCGGTGACCAGGAAGTAATTCATCGGCTTCAGCACGCGGATCGCTTCGTAGAGGTCATACAACCGCTGGAAGGCATCAGTAGTGCCAGCGATGTTTCGACGCGCCAACTCCTGCATGATCGCCGGGCCAGCGTTGGCCAGACCAAGGACGGCACCAACTCGAAACCACTTATCTTCTCTGCCTTCCTCAACAGCAGCCTCACTGTCGGTGAGGAACCGGAGGTCGTACTTCAGCCCGAGTTCCTCATCGTCAGGCTCATCCACGAGATTGAGATACAACCGCTTCATAGGGAACGCGTCAGCACTACTCCACCAAGCGTACTTCTTCTTCTCAGCGAAACTGCCGTACAAGGCAATATTCAAAGAAGTGAGGCGCTGCTGCCCGTCAAGGACGGCGGTAGTGCCGCTGCCCGTCGGAACAGTCGCCTTCCCCGCATATGGATTGTCCCGCTCGTGGTAGTTGGTCAGGAACTCGTAAAATGTGTACGACCGTGCTGTCTCG
>CAZTXX010000061.1:0-10941 GCA_964617405.1 uncultured Aquimonas sp.
TGCACCCTGGACCAGCGTCCCCGCCTGGTGCCGCTGGATGACGATCTTGAAGCGGCGCGCGCCTGCGTGCGGGCCGCCTGGCTGCGATACCTGGCGCCCGACGCCGGGGAACGAGAGTGAACAATGTCTTCGAATCGACCTGAATCCCCCAACGCAACTCCGCTGGCCCGTCTGTGGGGCGTGCTGCAAGGCCCGGCCGGTGGCGGCATCGTGCTGGTGGCCTGTGCCGCCCTTGCGCTGGTGCTGGCCAACAGCGGCTGGCGGGGTGCCTATGCGGCCTTCCTCGAGTACCGCGTGACCCTCGGTATGGGTGCACTGAGTCTGGAAGAACCGGTGCTGTTGTGGATCAACGATGCGCTGATGGCCTTGTTCTTCCTGCTGGTGGCGCTGGAGATCAAGCGCGAGATGGTGGTGGGGCAGTTGCGCACCCGCGCCCAGCTGATGCTGCCATTGATCTGTGCGTTCAGCGGCATGATGGTGCCCGCGGCGATCTACGCCGCCTTCAACTTCCGTGACCCCGGGGCGATCCACGGCTGGGCGATCCCCTCGGCCACCGACATCGCCTTTGCACTCGGCATCCTGGCCTTGCTGGGCAGCCGCGTGCCGCTGGGGCTGAAGGTGCTGCTCTCGGCCATCGCGGTGCTCGACGACCTGGGCGCGATCGTGGTCATCGCGCTGTTCTACACCGATTCGCTGCAGGTGGGCTTCCTGCTCGCCGCCATCGGCGTGCTGGCGTTGATGTACGCGCTCAACTTCACCGGCTTGGCGCGCACCTGGTTGTTGCTGGCGCTGGGTGCGGTGCTGTGGGTGCTGGTACTCAAGTCCGGCGTGCACGCCACCCTGGCGGGCGTGGCCACAGGCCTGATGGTGCCGCTGCACGATCGACGCCGTCCGCAACGCGCGCCACTGGAACGCCTGGAGCGGCAGCTGCATCCGATGGTGACCTGGATCATCCTGCCGCTGTTCGCCTTCGCCAACGCCGGGGTCGACCTGACCGGCGTCACTCTCGAAATGGGCTTCCACGCCGTGCCCTTGGGCATCGCCCTGGGCCTGATCGTGGGCAAGCCCGTTGGCATCGGTGGCGCGGCCTGGCTGGCGCGTCGTGCGGGCCTGGCGACCTGGCCGGAGGGCGTGCGGGGTGGTGCGATACTGGGCATGGCGATGCTGTGCGGCATCGGTTTCACGATGAGCCTGTTCATCGGCGCACTGTCGTTCGAGGCCGGCAGCGAGGCGGCGCATGTCCATCGCCTCGGGATCCTCGGGGGATCGTTCGTCGCGGCGCTGCTTGGCAGTTTCTGGCTGCGTCGTTGCCTGCGGCCGGTGGAGCCTGCCTGATGCGTGCCCTGGTGCTGGGCGCCAGCGGCCAGATCGGGCATTTCCTGATTCCCGAGCTGCTGGCGCGCGGCATCGAGGTGGAGGCGGTATCGCGCCAGGCGCAAAGTGCGCACGAGGGCGCACGGTGGAGCCGTTTCGACCTGTATTCGGGCGGTGACGCCGCGGTCACACCCGACGTGGTGTTCAGTGCCGGCCCGCTGGATGGCCTGCTGGCCTGGCTGGGCCGCACCCGGCATCGCCCGGGGCGGGTGGTGGCCTTCAGTTCGACCAGTGCGCAGACCAAGCAGGATTCCCCCGATGCCGCCGAGCGCGAGCTGGCGGCCCGTCTGGCGCGCTCGGAGGCGGCGCTTGAAGCGTTCTGCGATGCGCGACGCATCGCCTGGACGATCCTGCGCCCGACCCTGGTCTACGGTTGTGGTCGGGACGTCAACCTCAGCCGTATCGCGGCACTGGCGCGGCGTTGGCGCGTGGTGCCATTGGCGCGTGATGCGACCGGCCTGCGCCAGCCGGTCCATGCGCAGGATCTCGCCTGCGGCGCACTGCGTGCGGCGCAGCGCCCCGAGTGCGCGGGCCAGCGCTACGATTTGCCGGGTGGTGAGATCCTGACCTATCTGGAAATGGTGCGCCGCACCGTAAATTGCTTGCGGCCACGCGGCCACCTGCTGGTGCTGCCATCCTGGGCCTTCCATGGCCTGGCGTACGCCTTGGCCAGGCACCATGCGATGGCGGGTCTGGGCCGTGGAGTCATAGATCGGATGCGGCAGGATCTGGTTTTCTCCAGTGCCGATGCGGAGCGTGACCTGGATTGGGAGCCCCGTCCGTTTCACCCCGCTGCGAAGGATTTTCCGCAGCCTTGATCCACTGAAATTGCTGCACCGCAAAAAGTGGAGTTTCCGCAACCGTACGCCACAGCATTGCTAAGAGCTGAATGCGATACCTATGATAGCTGCGCGTTGTGCCCATCCCCGGTTGTCGAAGGAAACCAGAACATGCCACCCAGGATCACCCTGACCTTGGCGCTGTCCACGCTGTTGCTTGCCGCTTGCGGCGGTTCGAGCAACAGTGATCGGGCGGTGCCTACCGCACCATCCAACAACGACAACGGCAGCCCCGTGACCGGCGTGCTGACAGCACGTTTCGACCCCAGCAATGCAGTGCTGCCCCTGCCCAACAATCTGCTGCTGTCGGGCACCACCGACCTCACACTCAATCCACCGGTTGCGAACCCGAACAACTACGGCGATCCGAGCGTGGCGATCGGTACGCTCGATGGCTGGAGCACGGTCGGGCCGATGTCCACCAGCTTCAACGCCAAGCCGGACGTTTCCTCCATTGTCCCGGGACAATCGGTGCGCATCTTCGAGGTGTCGCTCACCGGCCCCGGTGGCGGCACCACCGGCATCGTCCGCGAGCTGGCCGGCGGCACCGAGTTCGTCACCGCGTTGGCGCCCAGCGACGCCACCGGCAGGACTCTGGCGATCATCCCGACCCAGCCCTTGCAGCAGCTCACCTCGTACCTGGTGGTACTGACCGACGGCATCCGCGACGCGCGCGGCAACGACGCGACGCCCGACCAGACCTATTTCCTGGCCAAGCGACCTGATCCGATCTGCGCGGGTGGTCAGAGCACCGAGCCGCTGCTGCCTGCAGCCACGGCCTGTGCGCTCGAGCCCCTGCGCCAGCTCACCAACTCGCATCTTGCGGTGGCCGGCGCGGCCGGCATCCCGCGCGACAAGGTGGTGCTCAGCTGGGTGTTCACCACCCAGAGCATCACCCCGGTGATGCAGGCGGTGCGCTCGGTCACCGAGCCCGGACCGGCCCGTCTGGCCAACAGCGGCCTGACCTTGGCCGCCGCCGGCCTGCCGCCGATCGCCGATATCCATATCGGCACACTGACGGTTCCCTATTATCTGTCGACCCCCAGCGCCGCCAACCCGACCGCACCGCTGACCGGTTTCTGGAAGGCTGCACCAGGCGCCTATGTGCCGCCGTTCAATGCCGCCGGCCTGAGCCCCGCGTCGACCAATATCACCTTCGCCAATCCGTTCCCGGTGAAGACCAGCGACGTCACCATCCCGGTGCTGGCCACGATCCCGAACGCGGCATCGGGACGCAGCAAGCCGGCCTCGGGCTGGCCGGTGGTGATCTTCCAGCACGGCATCACCGGCAACCGCACCCATGCGCTCGCAGTTGCTGCCACGCTGGCGGCGCAGGGCTTCGCGGTGATGTCGATCGACCTGCCGCTGCACGGCCTTCCGCCCGACAGCCCGTTTGCCATCGGCAACACGCCGTTCGCAGCGGTTGCATCCGAGCGCACCTTCGATGTGGACTACGTCAACAACGAAACCGGTGCGGCCGGCCCCGACGGCATTCCGGATGCCTCGGGAACCCACTTCATCAACCTCAGCTCGCTGCTGACCTCGCGTGACAACTTGCGCCAGGCGGTGGCTGACCTGTTCGTGCTGACCGCGACGATCCCCTGGATCGACATCGACGGCAATGGCACGGGGGATTTCGATTCCTCCAACATCCAGTTCGTCGGCCTGTCGCTGGGTGCGATGGTGGGCACCTCGTTCCTGGCGCTGGAGCCCAACGTCAACGTCGGCCTGCTCTCGGCGCCGGGCGGCGGCGTGGCGCGCCTGCTCGATGGCTCGGCCTCGTTCGGTCCGCGCATCCGCGCCGGCCTGGCGGCCTCGGGCGTGACTGCCGGCACCCCGACCTACGACAGTTTCATGGGTGCGGCCCAGCAGGTGATCGATTCCATCGACCCGATCAATTACGGCTTTGCTTCGGCACAGAACGCGATCCTCCTTCACGAGGTGGTTGGTGGTGGGTCGAACCTGCCCGACCAGGTGGTTCCCAACAACGTGCCGGGTGCGCCGCTCTCGGGTACCGACCCGCTGATCCGCGCACTGGGTCTGCCCACCCTCACGGAGACGACTCAGGCCGCCAACGGCATCCGCGGCGTGGTGCGCTTCACCGCTGGTGAGCATGCCTCGCTGATCAGCCCGACCGCACCGGCGGTCACCGCCGAAATGCAGGGCCAGATGGCCAGCCTGCTGGCGACAGGTGGCGCGGCCGTGCTGATTCAAGACACTTCCGTCATCCGCGCGCAGTAAGCCAGGAGCTCTCCCATGATCCCTATGCACAAGACCTCCCGCGCGCCGCTGGCGCTGGCCATCGCCGGCGTCATTGCGATGGCACTCCAGCCAGCCGCGGCATTCGACTTCAGCCGCGGCGAGTTGAGCGGCTCGCTTGATACCACGGTGTCCTACGGCGCCTCCTGGCGTGCCGAACGCCAGTCCGACGACCTGCTCGCGAAGTCCTACATCGATCCGACGATCGTCGCCCAGATCACCGCGTTGACCAACGCCGGCATGTACCTGGAAGCCCAGCAGTTGCAGATCGCCGCGGGTGGCCGATTCTCGGCCAATCGTGACGATGGCAATCTCAAGTACGACAAGGGCGACATGATCTCCAACGCGCTCAAGCTCACCTCCGAGCTGTCGCTCAACTGGCGCAACTCCGGCGCCTTCGCGCGCGGTACGTACTTCTACGACTTCGAGAACGCCGACCGCAACGATCTGACCCGCGAAGCCAAGAAGCTCATCGGCGAGCGCTTCCGCCTGCTCGACGCTTTCGTCTACCACAACTTCAGCTACGGCGAGGCGGGCACCGGCACCGTGCGACTGGGCCGCCAGGTGGTGAGCTGGGGCGAGAGCACCTTCATCCAGAACGGCATCAACGTCATCAACCCGTTCGACCTGTCCGCCCTGCGTGTGGCCGGTGCCGAACTGAAGGAAGCCTACCTGCCGGTCGATTCGATCTGGGGTTCGTTCTCGCTCACCGACAAGCTTTCACTCGAGGCGCTCTACCTGTTCGAGTTCGAGGAGGTGGAGATTGACGCTTCGGGCACCTACTTCAGCGCCAACGACTTCGCGTCTCCGGGCGGCGAGTACGTGATGTTGAACTTCGGCACCGTACCGCAGCCGGTGAACAACCCGTCGCTTTACCGGGATGTCTGTTACAACGGCACCGCCGGCTATATGAGAAGTGATCTGTTCGCCGAATACAGCTCGCGCTATGGTGCGGCCACGGCGGCCACCCTGATCGGCGCCGGCTGCTCGGCGGCCTTCCCGCGCAGCCCCAACAACAATGCCAAGGACAGCGGCCAGTACGGCGCGGCACTGCGCTACTACTCCGACCTGTGGAACGGCACCGAATTCGGCCTGTACTACCTCAAGTACCACAGTCGCGTGCCGGTGATTTCCGGTATCTCGGTGGTCAACACCTCGCCCAACTCGGGCAGTTACTTCCTCGAGTATCCGGAAGGCATCGACCTCTACGGCCTGTCCTGGAACACCTCGCTGCCCGGCGGCATCGCCTTCCAGGGTGAAGTCAGCTACCGGCCGAACATGCCCTTGCAGGTGGATGACGTGGAGCTGCTTTTCGCCGGCCTGACCCCTCTCAATGCGGTGCTCCCGCAGCCGGCACTGCGGTTCTCCAGCCAACTGGGTGAATATGGCCCCGGCGAGTACATCCGTGGCTGGGAAAAGCACAAGGTCAGCCAGATCCAGTCGACCTTCACCAAGATGATCGGCCCGGGCAACTTCCTTGGGGCCGACCAGATCGCGCTGGTGGGTGAAGTCGGTGCCACCAAGGTCTGGGATCTTCCCGATCCGTCGCAGCTGCGCTACGAGGGTGAGGGTACCGACACCGCAGGCGGCTACGCCATCGACTCGGGTTACCTGCGCAACCCGGTCACCACCACTGGCGGCTTCCCGACGGCGTTCAGCTGGGGCTATCGCGTGGCGGCTCGTGCGGAGTATCCAGGTGCCTTCGGCAGCGCGATCAACATCGCCCCGCGCGTGGCGTTCAACCATGACGTCAACGGCACCACGCCGGGGCCTGGTGGCAACTTCCTGGAAGGCCGCAAGTCCGGCACCGTCGGGCTGGAGGCCACCTACATGCAGCGCTGGAGCTTCGACCTGAGCTACACGGTATTCAGTGGCGGCAAGCCCTACAACCAGATCTACGACCGCGATTTCTACTCGGTCGTGGCCAAGTACTCGTTCTGATCACAGCCCAAGGAGTGACCATATGATCTTTCGTACCCGTACCGCCTTGGCTGTCTTCGTCGGCATGGCGTTCAGCACCGGCACCGTGTTCGCCGCCGTGGGTGCAGACCAGGCCGCGAGGCTGGGCAAGGACTTGACGCCGGTGGGCGCCGAGCAGGCCGGCAACGCCGACGGCTCCATCCCCGCCTGGGAAGGGGGCATCACCAGCCCGCCCGCCGGTTACAAGCAGGGGATGTTCCATCCTGATCCCTTTGCCGCCGACAAACCGCTGTTCTCGATCACCCCGGCCAACTACAAGGAGTATTCCGACCAGTTGACCGAGGGTCAGAAGGGCATGTTCGCCAAGTACCCGACCTTCCGGATGGATGTGTACCCCACCCGCCGCTCGGCCTCGTTCCCGCAGCGCGCCTACGAATACACCATCAAGAATGCCACCACCGCCAAGCTGACCGAGGATGAGAATGGCGTGCTGGATGCGGCGGAGGGCCTGCCGTTCCCGATCCCGCAGAACGGTTCCGAGATCATCTGGAACCACAAGATGAAGTACAAGGGCGTCAGCGCGGCGCGCTGGACGAACCTCGCGCCGGTGACGGCCAGCGGGCAGTTCAATCTGGTGAAGATTCGCGAGGAGTTCATGGGCCTGTACTACAAGCCCGGCAACACCATCGCCGACATCAACAACGTGCTGCTGTACTTCTACCAGTCGGTGGAAGCTCCGGCGCGTTTGGCCGGCCAGGTGCTGCTGGTGCATGAAAGCCTCAACCAATCGCTGAACCCGCGCAAGGCGTGGGTCTACAACCCGGGCCAGCGTCGCGTGCGCCTGGCGCCCAACGTGGCCTACGACAACCCCGGCACCGCAGCCGACGGCCTGCGCACCTCGGACATGACCGACATGTTCAACGGCTCGCAGGATCGCTACGACTTCAAGCTGGTGGGCAAGCAGGAAATGTACGTGCCGTACAACTCCTACCGGCTCAAGAACTCGGGCGCGAAGCTGTCGGAAATCATCAAGCCCAACCACATCAACCCGGACTTCCTGCGCTACGAGAAGCACCGGGTGTGGGTGGTCGACGCCACGCTCAAGCCCGGCAAGCGCCACATCAATCCGCGCCGCACCTTCTATGTGGACGAGGACAGCTGGCAGATCCTGGTGCTGGACCACTACAACGCCCAGGGTGAGGTCTGGCGCTACTCCGAGGCGCCCTCGATCAACTACTACGAGGTGCCGGTGTTCTGGACGGCGATGGAAAACACCCACGACCTGCAGTCGGGTCGCTATCTCGCCACCGGAGTGGACAACGAGGACGGCCCTGCCGACTTCTCGTTCCAGTCCTCGCTGGAAAACTTCACGCCGCAGGCGCTGCGTACGCGCGGCGTACGCTGAGGATCAAGTGGGAGGGTGCGGGCGTGGGCCCTCCCGGCGATCCGGCGTGAAATGCGGGCCTCGCAACGTGCGTGTGCCCGCAGTGGCAGGAACCACCACAGCGTCAGCCGTGCCCGCAAGGCACGGCTGATCGCGTTTGCGGCGGTGGCAGACGGTACGATCCGGGCTGTTTCGGGCCATTTCGGGTCTTGCCGCTTCCCGCCAGTCGCGGCAACATGCGGAACACCTGTCGACCCAGTCGCAGCAGGTATCCATCGTCAGGGGAGGAGCGTTCATGCAATCGATCCGTGGCCTGCAAGGGCCTTTGGCGGCCTTGATTCTCGCGGGCAGCCTTGTGCCTGCCGCTTTCGCGCAGGATCAGGCGCCGCTGACCAGTGAAGTCATGCCGTTGGCAGCCACCCAGGGCTTGATCCTCGATCTCGCGGAAGCCAAATCGCGCGCGGTCGCGGTGGGTGATCGCGGCCAGATCCTCGTATCGGAAAGCCGTACCGAATGGCGCCAGATCGCGGATGTGCCGACGCGCGCCACGCTGACCGCCGTGGCCGCAGTGGGTGATGCCGTCTGGGCGGTGGGCCACGATGGCACGATCCTCGCCAGCAGCGATGGCGGGCTGAGCTGGTCGCTGCAGCGGGTGGACGTACTGGACACCAGTCCGGACGCGCACTTCGATCCCCGTCAGGGCGTGCCCTTGCTGGACCTGTTGATGCTGGATGCGCAGCATGGCTTTGCCGTGGGTGCCTACTCGCAACTGCTGCGCACCGACGACGGCGGCGCGAGTTGGCGATTCATTCCCACGACAAGCGAGGGCGACGACGAGGGTGGCTACGATTCCGCTGACGACGACGAAGGTCTTGTGGGCGACGACGACAGCTGGACCTTGTCCGACGACGATCTGGCCATGGAGGATGTCTCCGACCCGCACTTCAATGCCATCGCGCGCACCGGCAGCGGGAGTCTGCTGATCGCCGGTGAACGCGGCACCGTGCTGCGTTCGCGCGACGCGGGCGTGAGCTGGGAGCGGGTCGTACTGCCCTATGGTGGTTCCATGTTCGGCATCATCGGATACGAGGGCGAGCACGCCATCGTGTTCGGCATGCGCGGCAATGCTTTCGAGACTTTCGACCTGGGCGACACCTGGTCGGCGATCGACACCGGTACCCATCTGAGCCTGATGGGCGGGGCGGCCTACGGGAACGATGGATTTGCGATGGTTGGCGCAAACGGCATTGTTCTGCTGCGCGGTGATGGAGCCAGTGCCCCAACGGCCCAGGTCCATTCCAACGCGGCGCACGAGACACCGGTATTGGCGGGTGTACTTGTCCGCTCCAACCGCAGCCTGGTGGTATCGGGCGAAAAGGGCGTGGATGCGTTCACGCCGAGCAACCAGTAACAGGGGAGCAGGATCATGGCGCAAGGCGGCAACGTGGAAGCAGGCCCGGTCACACTGGC
The DNA here is from genome assembly GCA_964617405.1 of uncultured Aquimonas sp. Taxonomy (GTDB): domain Bacteria; phylum Pseudomonadota; class Gammaproteobacteria; order Xanthomonadales; family Xanthomonadaceae; genus Denitratimonas. The sequence goes on from CAZTXX010000061.1 coordinate 9,247, forward strand.
CCTTGAAAAGCTGATTTTCGGCGCGCGACCCGTGGTATTGGCGATCTTCGCCATCATCACCGTCATTGCACTGGTGCTGGCCAGCCAGTTGCGTGTGGATGCGGGCTTCAAGAAGCAGATCCCGCTCGAACACGAGTACATGCAGACCTTCCTCGACTACGAGGCCGACTTCGGCGGTGCCAACCGCGTCCTGGTCGCGTTGATGGCGCGCGACGGGCAGGACATGTTCACCCCGCAGTTCTTCTCCGCGCTCGAGGGCCTCACCTCGGAAATCATGGCGATCGACGCCACCGACAACGCCAGGGTGCGCTCGTTGTTCACCCCCAACGTGCGTTTTGTCGAAGTGGTGGAGGACGGCTTTGCCGGTGGCAACGTCATTCCCAACGAGTTCGATGCCACGCATGCCGGCTCGAGTGACTTCGAGACCATCCGCAGCAACATCGTCAAGGCCGGCATCGTCGGTCGCCTGGTGGCCAAGGACTGGACAGGCGCGATGATCTGGGCCGACCTGATCCCGGAAAGCGACGTCAACAAGCTCGACTACCAGGACATCGCCGCCCAGTTCGAGGCGTTGCGCGGCAAGTACGAGGCTGAGGGCTTCGACGTGCACATCATCGGCTTCGCCAAGATGGTGGGCGACATCAGCGATGGCGCACGCTCGGTGATCATCTTCTTCTTCCTCACCGTGGCCTTCACCTGGCTGCTGCTGTTCCTCTATTCCACCTCGGCCAAGCTTGCCAGCCTGACCGTGTTCGCCTCGTTGATCGCGGTGATCTGGATGCTCGGTGCGCTGCGCCTGATGGGCTTCGGCATCGACCCGATGAACATGCTCACGCCCTTCCTGATCTTCGCCATCGCCGTCAGCCATGGCGAGCAGATGATCAACCGCTTCCGTGGCGAGCTGTTCTTTGGTGGCCTCGAGGACGGCACCGTGGAGGAACTGCGCCAGCGCGAGGGCGTGGATTCGCTCACCGCCGCACGCGCCGCATTCCGCATGCTGCTGATCCCCGGCGCGGTGGCCTTGGTCGCCGGCTGCATCGGTTTTGCCACCATCCTGATGATCCCGATCCGGATCATCTTCGAGCTGGCCATCACCGCCACCGTGGGCGTGGCCCTGACACTGCTCACCGACCTCATCTTGTTGCCGGTGCTGTTGTCGTACACCCGCCTGCGCAACATGTCGCGCAAGCGCGAATACCGCCTGCGCCAGCTCACCCGCTTCGACGTGATCTGGGCCTTCCTCACCCGCTTCAGCAAGCCGGTGCCGGCCGCGATCATCATCCTGATCGGTGCGACGACCTGGTGGTTCGCCGAGGACTACGGCGACAAGGTGATGATCGGCGACGCCCAGGAAGGTGTGGCCGAGCTGCGTCCGGAGGCGCGTTACAACCAGGATGCGCGCGCCATCACCGAGAAGTTCGCCCTCGGCGTGGATATCCTCAACGTCATCGCCGAAGCCCGGCCCGACGCCTGCACCATGAGTTATCCCGCCATGGAACTGGTGGATCGCTTCGCCTGGCATCTGACCAACGTACCGGGCGTGCAGCAGGTCATCACCCTGCCGATGGCCGCCAAGCTGGTCAACGCCGGCTGGAACGACGGCGCCATCAAATGGCGCGTGTTGCCGCGTGATTCGGATTCGCTGCGCCTGGCCACCCAGGGCTTCGAGACCGATTCGGGCCTGCTCAACTCCGA
>CAZTXX010000062.1:0-10679 GCA_964617405.1 uncultured Aquimonas sp.
CCTGAACGAAGTCATCGCGGCCTTCGTGCAGGACAAGCCCACCATCGAGCGCGGGCTATTCGACGAGGAGCTGGTGCCGGAGGAGCTGACCCAGGTCCGCATGGGCAAGATCATCAAGGAAAAATATCCCGAGCTGAATGCCGAGGATCAGGAGGCCGTGCGTCAGCACGCTGTCGCCGCGCTCAACCTGACGCAGGAAGCCAAGCGGCTGATTACCGGGAGCGGAGGGATGAATGGGGGCGATGGCTCGCCCAACACCGCGCTGGTCGATGGCGTGCGGCGCTTTGCGATGGACGTGCGTGAGCTGGATATCGACTTGATCGACCGCATCAACCCTTTCGGTGAGGCCTATGCCATCCTCGCCAAGGCCATGAGCGAGGACAGCCTGAAGCAGGTGGCGGCGGCGATTTCGGCCAAGCGCACGGGCCTGACGCCGGAGGAGGCAAAAGACCTGGCGATCCGCGCCGTGCAGTTCAAGAAGGAGCGCGGTCGCGTTCCCGCGCTCGATTCCCAGGATGCCTGGGAGCGGCGCATGGCCGAGGGTGCTGCTGCCTTCATGCGATTCAAGGCGGAGGGTCGTTATGAGTGACGCGGACCTGGACGATCTGGCCGCCGAGCTGGCCGAGTTTGCACCGCCCGAGAAGAAAAAAGGACGCCCGGCCAGCGAGGAGCGAGTGATTGCGGGCTTCGAGGAGATACAGCGCTTCGCCGAGCGGCACGGTCGCGCGCCGCAGCATGGCGAAGACCGGGATATTTTCGAGCGCCTGTACGCCGTGCGGCTTGATCGGCTGCGCTTGCTGCCGGACTGCCGTGCCTTGCTGGAGCCGCTCGATCATCAGGGTTTGCTTGCCGGAGCACCGATTACTACCGAGTCAGCGGACGAGGCCATCGATATCGACGATCTGGCCGCCGAGCTGGCGGAGGTTGGCGGTGCAGGCGACATCAGGACGCTGCGACACGTTCGCACCAGTGCGGAAAAGCGCGCCGCCGAGGAGGTTGCGGATCGCAAGCCCTGCGAGGATTTCGAGACCTTCCGGCCCTTGTTCGAGCAGGTGCAGGCAGAGGTGAAATCAGGCATTCGCCAGTCCCGGGCCATCGGGGCGGGAAGCCGGTCGATTGAAGAAGGCGATTTCTTCGTTCTCGACGGCTTGACCTTGTACGTGGCCGAGGTCGGCGAGCCGCTGAAGACCACGGCCGGAGAGGTGGATCGCCGCTTGCGCCTCGTGTTTTCCAACGGCACCGAGAGCAACCTGCTGTTGCGCTCATTGCAGCGCGCCTTTTACGACGATCCGGCGGCGCGGCGGCTGGCCTCATCCGAAAGCGGGCAGCTTTCCTTCGGCGGTGAGTTCGAGGCCGATGATGTGGAAAGCGGCACGATCTACGTGCTGCGCTCCCTGTCTGATCATCCCTATGTGGCGCAGCACCGCGATGTCATCCACAAGATCGGCGTCACCGGGGGCAAGGTGGAGGCGCGCATCGCCAATGCCGAGCACGATTCCACCTACCTGCTGGCGAAGGTCGAAGTGGTGGCGACGTACAAACTCGCCGGGATCAACCGCAACCGCATGGAGGGTCTGTTCCATCGGTTGTTCGCACCAGCGCGATTGAATATCACTATCCAAGACCGCTTCGGCCATCCGGTACAGCCCGAGGAATGGTTTCTTGTGCCGTTGTTCGTGATCGACGAGGCCGTAGAGCGCATTCGGGATGGCAGCATTACCGACTATGTCTACGATCCTGCGGCGGCGAAGCTGGTGAAGGTATAGCGCAGGCACGGAGGCGCGGGGGGGCAAAGAAAGGCCGCACCGGTCTCCCGGCGCGGCTTTCTTGTCACCTTCGATCAGTTCTTGATCTGCACGTCGTCGATGTAGACGAAGACGTTGTAGGCGGTTTGCGCGCGGAACAGCCAGATGGCGTCGAGTGTCACGCTGCTGGCGGTGATGGCGCCGTTGCCGCCCACCCAGGCGTTCCACTGGCTGGAGTCGGTGAGGTTCCACTCCAGGTAGGTCCAGGTGTTGGCGGGGATGGCGCGGGTGATGGACCGTTCGGTGCCGTCGCTGTCATCGATGCCCAGCGCTGCCGACAGGCCGGTGCCGCCCGAATACACCCAGAAGCCGACCTTGCCGTTGGCGCGGCTCAGAGATGTGTTGGCGGAAGGTGTGCCGCCGCCCGAGAGCAGGCGTACCGCCCACGCCGCCGAGCTGGACGCGTTGTCCACCAGTTTCACCTGCAGGGAGCAGTTTCCGTTGCGGCGCATGCTGCAATCGCGCAGCGCGGTGGATGCGGTCGAGATGCCGGTGGTGCTTCCCGAATAGGCGGGAGAGTTGGTGAAGTGGCCGACGCTCGACTCGAAGGTGTCGAGCATCTTGACCACGCCGGTGGGCCCGCCGGAACCCGGGTTGAGCAGGGTGTAGTAGTTGGCCCAGTTCCAGTAGATGCCCGGGTCGGTGTGGCTCTGGCCGGCGTAGTGCTGGTGGCCCTTCACCTTCACCGAGGTCGCGAGCACGTTGATGCCGCTGCTCGCGGCGCCCTTGTAGGCGCTGGCGCAGCTGATCGCGCTGTACTTGGCGCACATGTGCCGCACCAGCGCGGCCGAGGCGTTGTACATGGCGGTGGTGTACCAGGAGCTGTTGCTGACGTAGCCTTCGTGCTCGATGCCAAGGGTGTAGCCGTTCTGGCTGCCCACGTGCCAGGCGGTGTGCGCATCGCGCACCATCTGGGTGACCTGGCCGTCGGAGCTGCGGATCACGTAGTGCGCGCTGACCTTGGCGGAGGCGTTCTTGAACCAGGAAATCGCGCCGGAGTAGCTGCCCTGCGTGGTGTGGATGGTGACCGCGCTGATCGCCTGCGAACGCGACGCCGTGTAGTTGCCCGAGTAGGCCGCGTTCCAGATCGCCGGGCCGTAGTCGGTGCTCTTGGCCTCTGCGGCGCCGTCCTGCGATACCAGGGTCTCGCTGAGTTGATCGATGCTGTAGCCACCGGCCTCGATGCTGTCACGGCTGAGGTCGAGTCGCACGAAGGGCGCGCGCAGTTTGACCAGCGTCGGCATCGGGAAGGCTTTTTCCCAGGCCACCGCGCGCTCGGGCACCACCATGCCCTTCTCGTTGATGCCACGGTCCATCGCCAGCAACACGTCGAAGGCGAAACTCTGGCGCGCGAAGTCCTGCACCGCGCTCTTGGCGCGCTTGTCGGGCGTGAAACCGGCATAGCGCGCCAGCGCCGGTGCGATGCTTTCAGGTTCGGGCGCGGCGCCTTTCCTGGTCAGGCCGTCGGCGTCGATTTCGCGTGCCAGCAGTGCAGCGGCGGCGAGGATGTTGTAGCGGTTGTCGTTGGCAATGGTGTGCGCCGGGACACCGAGCAGCTTGCCGGCTTGTTTGAGCTGGTCGGTGAAGCCTTCGCCGGCATACAGGCCCATCACGCCATGCGCGGCCGGCATGCGGTGGTGGTCCTCCTTGTTGTCTTCAGCGGACAGCGGCAACCAGCGGCTTTGCGAGTAGGCGATGGCCTCCAGCGTACCGGCGGGGATCTGCGGATATCGGGCGTAGGCTTCGGCGAAAAGTGCCGGCAGCGGTGCCCGGATGGCCAGCAAGTGTGCCTCTTCCGAGGCGAGCCGCGATGCCAATGCGGCGTCTTCGTTGGCGGGTTGGAAGGCCGATGCGTCCGCCTGCCCCTCGGACGCGAAGAGTGGTGCAGAAAAACCAAATGCGATCAGCAGGCCTGCAAGCAGGCTTGAGTGTGTCTTCATTGAATTGTCCCCGAAACGTGGATTGAAGAATCCGCGTGTGTCCCCTTGCACGCGCGTTGTGGATGCTCCGACCCGAAGCGCCCACCGCAGGCGCCCGGGAACTTTCCGGGGCGCGGGCGGACATTAGCATCCGGATCGTGAAAAATCGTGTCGCGACGCAACATGCCAGCGCGATGCCGGCGGCAGAGTTCCTTGCGCGTGGTTATGGAGCGCACTGCTGGCACAATCGGCCGCTTCGCGGCGATGGCCGCTTGCCGGGCATCGTGTTCGAACCATGCGATTTGCCGAGATGACGCCTGCGACCCGCATGGGTGTCTCCATTGCCCTGGCCACCGGGTTGTATGGGGCGTCCTTCGGTGCGCTGGGCGTGGCGGCCGGGCTGGACGTGTGGCAGACGGTCGCGCTCAGTGCCCTGATGTTCACCGGCGGCTCGCAGTTCGCCTTCATCGGCGTGCTGGCCGGTGGCGGCACCGGTGGCGCGGCGCTTGCCGCGGCCAGCCTCTTGGGTATCCGCAACGCGGTGTATGCAGTGCAGGTGAATCGCATGTTGGAGCCGCGCGGCTGGCGGCGCTGGCTGGCGGCGCAGGTGACCATCGACGAGTCCACCGCCACTGCGTTGGCGCAGGAAAACCGCGATGAACAACGACGCGGCTTCTGGGCAGCGGGGCTCGGGATCTATCTGCTCTGGAACCTGTTCACCCTGCTCGGTGCGCTGGCGGGCGATGCGCTCGGCGATCCGCGGCGCTGGGGCCTGGATGGCGCGGCGGTGGCCGCCTTCATCGGGTTGCTGTGGCCGCGTCTTCGCAGCATTGAGCCGATCCTGCTGGCGCTCGTTTGCGCGTTCGCCACGCTCCTGGCGGTGTCGCACGTGCCTTCGGGGGTGCCGATCCTGATCGCCGCCGCCGTGGCCGCGATCTGGGCGCTGGCCTTGCCCGCGCGTCATCCCGGGAAGCCCGGCTGATGGGTACCTGGACGTGGCTGCTGCTGGCCAGCGCGGTGGCGTTTGCGACCAAGTTTTCCGGCTATCTGCTGCCGCCGCGCTGGCTGGCGGGCCCGCGCATGGCCCGCATGGCCGGTGTGCTGACGGTCGGCCTTCTGGCGGCGCTGGTGGCGGTCAATACCGCGGCCGACGGCATGCGGGTGGTGCTGGACGCACGTGCCGGCGCATTGCTGGTGGCCGTGCTCGCACTCTGGCTGCGCGCGCCGTTCCTGCTGGTGGTGGTGCTGGGCGCAGTGGCCGCCGCGCTGCTGCGCTTCGCCGGGCTGGCTGCGTGAGGGATTTCGGAACGGCCCGGTCAGGCTTGCATCGACAGCGCCGCTTCCATGATCGGCTTGGCCCAGTCGGGAATGGTGCGCAGTGATTCGATGTCGACAGGCCACGCGACTCTGCCGTTTTCCATTTGCAGCAGCAGGCGGGGATTGGGTATCGGCTGGCCGGCACTCGCGTCGACACTGTTGTCGTAGACCTGCAGCTGCGCCAGATACGGGAGCAGCGTGATCAGATTGAGACGCGAGCTCTGATAGCGTTCGCGTACCTTGGCTTCGGGAATGTCGTGGCCGCCGTGGGAAACGCGAAACCGGATCCTTGCCAAATGATGTTCGGGCGAGTCCAGACCGGTGAACCAGATCAATACGTCGTGGCTGGCGGCAGCTTCACGCAATCTGGCGGGGATGGTGTTGCCGCCCAGGGTGGTTTCAAAGGCGTAGTCGCGCCCTTGGGCAATGGCCTGTTCCAGTTGATCCATGCCGGTTCGCCATGCGAGCGAATTGGCTTCTTCCTGCGTGCAGTCCAAGGCGTTCACCAGGTCGCGCGCAAAGCTGTCCGGATTGAACCAGGTCAGTCCGGCCTGCGTCAGTTCGCGGTCACCGGCGGTGCTTTTACCCGCGCCGTTGACGCCCGCCAACACAAAGATCACCGGGCGGGCCACGGTGTCAGAACTCATCGCCCGCGAGGACCTGTCCCTTGAAATCAATGGGGCGCCGCAGGATGTTGCGGAGCGTTTCGCCGGCTTCCGGCGTGTTGAGCACGCTCAGGCGTTTGTCGTACTCGTGGCGCAGTTGTTCCAGTACGGCCTGCTTCTGCGCGCGGGCTTGCAGTGCATCCTGGAGCAGGTCGTCATAGGCCTCGACAGACAAGACAATCGCTTCCGGGCGATCATGATTGGTGACGACCACTGCGCCCTCGCGCTGCACGGTACTCATCACCCCGCGCCAGCCGAGTTTCTTCATATCCGAGGCCGGGGTGCGGGCGAGATTTTCCAGCACACGGGGGGCGGGAATGGCAGGCATGGCGTGGCTCCAGATAGCGATATGGCAAATATACCCATTTCGGGAAATTTTGCCTTAATGGACTTTTGTCCTGACGGGCATGCCAATGTCCGAGGAAACACGCGTCGATGCCTGGAGCGGCCCTTGCCGCGGGGCACTGGTCTTATCATCACCGCTTTGTTTTTCAGGACGACACCATGCGGATCATGACCTTCAACGCCAATGGCATCCGTTCGGCGGCGAACAAGGGGTTTTTCCCGTGGTTCGCCGAGCAGGACGTGGACGTCCTCTGTGTGCAGGAGACCAAGGCGCAGGAGCATCAGCTCGCCGATGCGGTGTTCCGTCCCGAGGGCTACCACGTCGCATTCCGTGATGCGGTCACGAAAAAGGGCTACAGCGGCGTGGCGATCTATAGCCGGCGCGAACCCGACGAGTTGCGCACATCACTGGGATGGGCGCCGTTCGATGATGAAGGGCGCTATATCGAGGCGCGTTTCGGGAACCTCAGCGTGGTGTCGTTCTACATTCCGTCCGGTTCGTCGGGCGAGGAGCGCCAGGGCTTCAAGTTCGAGGTGATGGACTGGCTGCGTCCCCTGCTTGACGGGTGGCTGGCGAGTGGGCGGGATTACGTGCTGTGCGGCGACTGGAACATCGTGCGGGCGCGCAACGACATCAGGAACTGGACCTCCAACCAGAAGAACTCCGGCTGTCTGCCGGAGGAGCGGGCGTGGATGAACGGGTTGATCGCCGATGCCTGCGGCGACGGCTCACCGCAGCCGGACGCCGGTTGGGTGGATGCGTTCCGCGCGCTGAAGCCGGACGCCGCCGACGAGTACACCTGGTGGTCCAACCGTGGCGCGGCACGGGCCAACAATGTCGGCTGGCGGATCGATTACCAGCTTGCCACGCCCGGCTTGCGCGGGCGGTTGCGCGGTTGCGAGGTCTGGCGCGAGCCGCGCTTTTCCGATCATGCGCCTTATCTGGTGGATTACGGCGCATGAGCCGCGACGCGTCGCGCGAATCGGGCTGGAGCCGTGCACTGGCGGCGTTCGCCGCGCCCTCGGCGTGGACGATGTTCTTTTTCGGCTTCGCCTCGGGCCTGCCCTTCCTGCTGGTCGGCGTGACGCTGGCCTACTGGTTGCGCGAGGGCGGCATCGAGCTGCGCGAGATCACGATGATCGCCAGTGCCGGCATGGCCTACTCGTTCAAGTTCCTGTGGGCACCGCTGGTCGATCGCTGGCGCCTGCCGCTGCTGGGTCGCCTCGGACAGCGCCGCGGTTGGTTGATGCTGGCGATGGCGGCGATTGCCATCGGTTTGCTGGCAATGGCGGAAATCACGCCGGCGCGGCTGTCGTTGTTCGTCGGGCTGACGGTGGCGGTGGCGTTTCTCGGTGCGACGCTGGACATCGCCGTGGATGCCTATCGCGTCGAGATCGCACCGATCGAATCGCAGGGCGCGCTGGTGGCGACCTACTCGCTGGGCTATCGCATTGCCTTGATCGCCAGCGGTGCAGTGGCCCTGGTGCTTGCCGATCACGTCATCTGGCCGATGGTGTATCGCGGCATGGCGCTCCTGATGCTGGTGCCGATCGTGGCCTGCCTGCTGGCGCGCGAGCCGGAGGTGTTGCGGGTGCGCACGCAAGGCTGGGCGGCGGCGATGCGGGAAGGCGTGGTCGAGCCATTCGCCGATTTCTTCCGCCGCTTCGGCGGCAAGATGGCACTGGCGATCCTGCTGTTCATCCTCGGCATGAAGATTTCCGACCAGGCGCTGGTGGGCGGCATCATCGGTCCGTTCTATCTCGACCAGGGCTTCACCAAGACCGAGATCGCCGCGGTGACCAAGGTCTATGGCATCTGGGTGGGGATTGCGGGGGTGTTCCTGGGTGGTGTCGCCGTGGCGCGCTGGGGTATCCACTGGCCCTTGCTCGCCGCCATCGTGCTGGGAGCGGCCAGCAACCTGCTGTATCTGATCCTGATCGGCGCCGGCGGGGACCTGCTGCGCCTGACGCTGGTGATTTCCGGCGAGAACCTCGCGCAGGGCTTCCTGGGCACCGTCGCCGTGGCCTACATGTCGGCCTTGGTCAATCAGCGCTACACCGCCACCCAGTACGCGCTGTTCTCCTCGCTCATCATGTTGCCGGGCAAGGTGCTGGGGTTTTTCTCGGGCCGCATTGTCGAGGCGACGGCCGGTTACGCGACCTATTTCGTCCTCAGCGCGGTGATCGCGCTGCCCGCCGTGCTGCTGTTTTTCTGGCTGCACCGGCGGGTACCGCTGGGCGCCGCGAATACACCATGAATCGGACAACGACAAACTTTGCGCCAGGCGACTGCGCGCGACGGAGTGGACGTGATATGTTCCACCGGCACCGCCTGCCGCGCGGCACAGTCGCAGGTCAAAGCGTTCCAGTGACTCTCCATGCCAGACTTCCTCGTCCGTGACATCGAACCCCAGGTCGCCGATCGCATCAAGCGTATCGCGCGCGAGCGTGGTTGGCCGATCAACGATGTGATCCTGCGCCTGATCAAGGAGGCGCTGGGCATGGAACAGCCGGAAGTACCGGTGCCTGGTGATATCGCGCGGCTGGCCGGGACGCTTGAAGACGAGGAGTCACGGGCGCTGGCCGAGGCCATGAGGGCGATGCAGCAGCTGCCCGACGATACGCCGTACTGATCAGGCCGGGTGGATTGCGCCGAGCACGCGGGGCCCGCGTGCCCCGGTGACCGACGGCAGGTTGCCGGCACGCCCGGCCAGGGTTTCACGCGCCAACCAGGCAAATCCCATCGCTTCCAAGAAATCCGGGTCGATGCCACAGCTTGCGGTGCTGGCAATGTCGGTGCCTGGATTGAGTGCCGCCAGCCGACGCATCAGCTCGCCGTTGTGTACGCCACCGCCGCACACCAGTACCCGATGCGTATCCGGCTGGGTGCGCGCCAGTGCCTGGCTGACGCTGCGCGCGGTCAGTTCCAGCAAGGTGGCCTGGACGTCTTCGGCGGCGAGGGTGCGGGTGCCGATGCGCTCATGCAGCCAGCCGAGGTGGAACTGGTCGCGCCCCGTGCTTTTGGGTGGCGCAAGGGCGAACCAGGGGTCGGCCAGCAGCGTGCCCAGCAAGGTGGCATCCACCTTGCCCGACGCCGCGAATCGGCCGCCGATGTCGCAAGGAACACCGTGTTGCCTGAGTATCCAGGCATCCATCAACGCATTGGCCGGGCCGGTGTCGAAACCGGCCACCTCGCCGCTGCGGGGCAGCAGGGTGAGGTTGGCGATGCCGCCCAGGTTGAGCACGGCCACATCCTCGTCGCGCGACGTCAGCAAGGCGGCGTGGAAGGCCGGCATCAGCGGCGCGCCCTGGCCGCCGGCAGCGACATCGCGGCGGCGGAAATCGGCAACGGTGGTGATGCCGGTACGCTCGGCGATCAGGTTCGGGTCACCCAGTTGCCAGGTGAAGGGAGCATCGCCCCGTGGCGCATGGCGCAAGGTTTGGCCATGCGAACCGACGGCGGTGACTGCCTGCGGAGTTGTGCCGAGGTTCGAGAGAAGTACGCACGCCGCGTCTGCGAGCGCCGCGCCGATGTGGTGGTCGAGCCGTGCCAGCCGGTCGGGCGAAACCATGGCACCGGCCTGCGAGAGCGCAAGGATGTCCCTGCGCAACACCGGATCCCAGTCGAACGTGCGTGCACCGAGCAGTTGCGGTGGATGTGATGCGTCAAATCGCACCAGGGCGGCATCGATGCCGTCTGCGCTGGTGCCGGACATCAGCCCGAGATACAGCCCCGCTGACGCGGATTCAGCGGGCGGCATAGCGCCCGGCACCCTCCAGCAACTCGAGCTTGGCCAGCATCGGCTGGACCTGGGTCTGGAAGCGGGCCAGTTCGGACTTCGGCAGCGGTTCGGGCTTGGGCAAGGTGACCTTGAGCGGGTCGCGGTGCGCGCCGTTGATGCGGAATTCGTAATGCAGGTGCGGCCCGGTGGCCAGGCCGGTGCTGCCGACATAGCCGACGGTGTCGCCCTGGCGCACGCGCGCGCCTTTGCGATAGCTGCCGAGCTTGGACATGTGCGCGTAGAGCGTGGTGTAGCCGCGGCCGTGGTCGATGATGATGGTGTTGCCGTAACCGTTCTGCCAGCCGGAAAAACTCACCCGGCCCTCGCCTGCCGCCATGATCGGGGTGCCCGTCCTGGCGGCGTAGTCGACGCCCTTGTGTGCGCGCATGGTGCCAAGGACCGGATGCTTGCGCGCGGTGGTGAACTGCGAACTGATGCGGGTGAACTCCACCGGCACGCGCAGGAAGCTCTTCTTCATCGGCCGACCTTCGAGATCGAAATACTCGCTGCGACCGTCGGCGAAGGTGTAGCGGAAGGCGTGGTACTGCTTGCCCTGGTTCATGAAGCTGGCGGCGAGGATGTCGCCGCTGCGCAGGCGCTCGCCGTCGCGGTAGATTTCCTCGTACACCACGCTGAAGCTGTCACCCACGCGCAGGTCCTGGGTGAAGTCGATGTCGTAGCCGAACACCTTGGCCATCTCCAGCACGGTGCCGTAGCCGATGCCGGCCTTGCCGGCGGCGCCGACCAGCGAGCCCTCGATGACGCCGCTGGCCATCTGGATGCGCTGCTGGATCTCGCGCTGGATGATGTCCTCGCTGATGTCCTCGCCGTCGATCGATACGGAAA
>CAZTXX010000063.1:0-1203 GCA_964617405.1 uncultured Aquimonas sp.
GGCCGCGGGTGAGGGTGCCGGTCTTGTCGAAGGCCACGGTGCGCACGCGGTGGGCGATTTCCAGCGCCTCCGCATCCTTGATCAGGATGCCGAACTTCGCCGCCACGCCGGTGCCGGCCATGATCGCCGTGGGCGTGGCCAGGCCCAGCGCGCAGGGGCAGGCGATGACCAGCACCGCGACCGCGCGCATCACCGCGGTTTCCACGCCGGTGCCCAGGTACATCCACAGCCCGAAGGTTGCCAGGCCGATGAGGATCACTGTCGGCACGAACACCGCCGATACTCGGTCCACCAGTCGCTGCACCGGCGCCTTGCCGGCCTGGGCGTCCTCCACCAGACGGATGATCTGCGCCAGCACGCTCTGGCTGCCGGCGGCGGTGACCTCGAGCACCACCCGGCCCTCGCCGTTGATCGAGCCGCCGGTGAGACGGTCGCCCTGCGCCTTGGCGACGGGCAGGGGCTCGCCGGTGAGCATGGATTCGTCCACTTGGGTGGCGCCTTCCAGCACCCGCCCGTCGGCGGGAATCCGTTCGCCGGGGCGCACGGCAAGACGGTCGCCGGGGCGCAGTTCGTCCACCGGAATATCGGTTTCGCTGCCGTAAAAATCGATCAGGTGGGCACGCTCGGGCCGCAGCGCGTGCAGGGCGCGGATCGCCGCGGTGGTCTGGCGCTTGGCCCGCGCCTCCAGCCACTTGCCCAACAGCACCAGGGTCACGACCACGGCGGCGCTCTCGAAATAGAGATCGGCGTGCGCGCCGTGCGGAGAGAACAGCCACAGCCACATCGACATCGCCCAGGCCGCGGTGGTGCCGATGGCGACCAGCAGATCCATGTTGCCGCTGCCGGCCTTCAGCGCGTGCCAGCCGGCGCGGTAGAAGCGCGCGCCCAGCCAGAACTGCACGGGCGTTGCGAGCAGGAACTGCAGCCAGGCCGGCGGCATCCAGTGGATGCCGAAGGGCATGGCCAGCATCGGCAGCACCAGCGGGGCGCACAGCGCGAGGCCGATGCCGACCGGCAGGAAGCCTGCCCACGGCGAGGCGTCCTCGGCGTCGATGGCCGCCTCCGGCGCGCGCGGCTCGTAACCGGCATCGCGCACCGCGCGACGCAGGATCGGCGCCATGTCGGCCTCGCCGCGCCAGACGATGCGCGCACTTTCCGTCGCCAGGTTCACCGCCGTGCTGTCCACGCCGGGCACCTTGTTCA
>CAZTXX010000063.1:1303-10487 GCA_964617405.1 uncultured Aquimonas sp.
AAAAAAGCCATGCCCGAAATCTTCACCGTTACCGGAATGACCTGCGGCCACTGCGAAAAAGCGGTGACTCGCGCCGTTCTGCGCTTGGACCCCGCAGCGGAGGTCAGCATCGACCGCACGCAAAATCGCGTGGAAGTGGCGCGGTCCGGCGCTTCGCGTGAAGCCCTGGCTGAGGCGATCCGCGAAGAGGGCTACGAGGTTGCCTGAATCACGCGTGGCACTGCCGCCGGCCGAGCCGATGACCATCGGCGAGGCGGCGCGCGCAGCGGGCGTGTCGGCGTGGATGGCGCACCCCATCCGGCGGGAACCCGGAAGATGTGAAAGGGCGGGTGCGCCGACTCAGTCCAATTGGATCAAGGCGTCCCAGCCCGGACGCGGCGCGAAACGCTCGCCGTAGCGTCCAGCCAGTTGCTCCAGACGCTGCTTGAGGCGCGCCGCACCCTCGGTGCGGATGTGCTGGATCGGGCCGCCGCGGAAGGGTGCGAAACCGGTGCCGAAGATCACCCCGGCATCGAGCAGGTCGGCGTCGGCCACGGTGCCATCGTGCAGGCAGGCCACCGCCTCGTTCAGCAGGCGCAGGACCAGTCGATCAGTGAGATCGTCGGGCGCGCGATAGTCCTTCGGCAGTTCGGGCTTGACCGCCTTGCCTTCCTGCCATTCGTACAGACCCTTGCCGTCCTTCTTGCCACGCGCATCCGGTTCGAAGGCGAAGTCGGGGGCAGGCTGGCCGTGGAATTCGGCCATGATCCGGCCCACACTCGCGGCCACATCGAGGCCGACCGTGTCGACCAGTTCGATCGGCCCCATCGGCATGCCGAAATCCAGCGCCGCCTTGTCGATGGCGCGGCCGGGGATGCCCTCGCGGAAGGCGAGGATGGCTTCCTCCATGTAGGGCGCGAGAATGCGGTTGACGAGGAATCCGGGTGTGCCGGCCACCGGCACCGGGAGCTTGTCGATGGCCTTGCAGAAGGCCGCCAGTCGGCTCTCGGTTTCCTTCGACATGCCCGCGTGGCGGACGATTTCCACCAGCGGCATTTGCGCCACCGGATTGAAATAATGCAGGCCGGCGAAGTTGTCGGAGTGGGACATGCCCTCGCACAGGTCGTCAAGTGCCAGCGAGCTGGTGTTGGAAACCAGCAGGGCTTCAGGCTTGAGGCGCGTCACCAGATCGGCATAAAGCGCTTTCTTGGCGTCGAGGTTCTCGAAGATGGCCTCGATCACCAGGTCGGCCTTCGCCGCGCCCGCGCCTTCCACGTCGGCGACCAGACGCGCGGCGGTGGCGGCGCGCTGGTCTTCGCGCTTGACCTTCTTCTCGAAGAGCTTGGCGGCACGATCCAGTGCCGGCTGGATGTACTTCAGTTCTCGATCCTGCAAGGTGACGCTGAAACCGCGCAGCGCGCACCAGGCCGCGATGTCGCCGCCCATCACGCCGGCGCCCACCACGTGCACGTGCTCGATGCCGTGGCTCTTGCCACCCAGACCCTTGAGCCGCTCCATCAAAAAGAACACGCGGATCAGGTTGCGTGCGGTGCTGCCACCGGCGAGTTTCACCACGGCCCGGGCTTCGGCCTTCAGGCGCGCGTCGGTGGTCCCGCCGCTGCGCTTCCAGGTGTCGATCAGGGCGTAGGGCGCGGGGTAGTGCGCCTTCTTCGCCTTGCGCGAAACCTGTTTGACCAGCATCGGTGCCAGTATCTGGCGCGTCGGCCACAGATTGGTGGCCCAGGCCGTCGCACGCTGCTTGAGTGGGCGGGTGGTGCCGCGCTGCACCAGGTTGATGGCGGTATCCAGCAGCACCGCCGGCTCCACCACCTTGTCCACCAGGCCGATGGCGCGTGCATTGGAAGCACGCAGTGCCCGGCCGGTGAGCATCATGTCCATCGCCGCCGGCGCACCCACCAGGCGCGGCAAACGTACCGAACCACCCCAACCCGGGAAGATGCCGAGTTTGACTTCCGGCAGGCCGATACGCGTGGAATCCGCACTGGAGGCCACACGGTAACGGCAGGCAAGCGAGAGCTCGGTGCCTCCACCCATGCAATGGCCGTGGATGGCGACCGCCGTGGGGCAGGGCAGCCGGTGCAGGCGCTCGAACACGAGCTGGCCGCGCCGGATGGCTTCCTTCACCGTGCCCTTGGCGTCGAATTCCTGGAACTCCTTGAGGTCGGCGCCCGCGATGAAGCCGGCTTCCTTGCCGGAGTGGATCACCACCGCCTTGGGCTTGCCGATCTCGATGCGCTCCAGGATGGCGTCGAGTTCCTCCAGCACCGCCTGCGACAGCGCGTTGACCGGGGCATCGGCGCGGTTCAGCGTCAGCAGCAGGACGCCGTCGGTGCGAAGTTCCGTCTGCCAGTGGCGAAAGCGCAATCCGTCGAACATGGGATTCTCCTTGAATGCAGGCCCGTGGCCCGGCGGCAAAGTCGCTATGATCCCGGCAGCAGCCGTGTGCGGTCAATGCGCCACAGTATGGTGGTGCCTGAATGGAAGCGCCGAAGTGTGCTTCGAATGATCGAGTGCGGGAACTTTTTCCCTGACGGCCAGTCCATGAACACCGTGAACGAGCCGCCAGAACAACGACAAGGCAGGCGCGAATGGGTGAGAACGACGTGGACCAGGCATTGATCAAACGCGTGCAGGAAGGGGACAAGCGGGCATTCGACCTGCTCGTGCTCAAGTATCAACACAAGGTCGTGGGTGTGATTTCGCGCTATATCCACGATTGGGCCGAGTGCCAGGACGTGGCGCAAGAGGCCTTCATCCGTGCCTATCGCGCGCTGCCGAACTTTCGCGGCGACAGCCAGTTCTACACCTGGCTCTACAAGATCGCGGTGAATGCCGCGAAGAACCACCTGGTGGCGCTGGGCCGCCGCCCACCCACCGAAGATATCGACGCGCAGGACGCCGTGCAGTTTGAAAGCGGCGTGCGTCTGCGCGATGCCGGCACGCCGGAAAACGAGGCGATGCGGCGGGAAATTGAACAAACCGTGGCGCGCACGGTCGAAGCATTGCCCGAGGAGCTGCGCGTGGCCATCACCCTGCGTGAGGTGGATGGCCTGAGCTACGAGGAGATATCCGAAGCCATGGGATGCCCGATCGGCACCGTGCGCTCGCGCATCTTCCGGGCACGCGAGGCCATCGACCAGCAGCTTCGGCCGTTGATGAGCGATGCCACTGGCAGAAAAGATCGCAGTGAGAGAGTGTCGTGATGAATCAGGATATTCGTGAACAACTGTCTGCGCTGATCGACAACGAGCTCGATCGCGACCGCACGCGCTTCCTTCTCAGGCGTGCCGAACACGACGCCGAACTGGTGGCGCTGTGGCAGCGCTGGCATTTCGTCGGCGAAGCGATGCGCGGCGCGGCCTTGCCGCTGCGCAAGGATTTCGCGCGGGGCGTCATGGCGCAACTGGATGAAGAAGACGGCGTGACCGCGATGCCCGTGTCGCAAGGCTCGCGTGTGCTGCGCTGGGGTGGCGGCTTTGCGGTGGCGGCCTCGGTGGCTCTGGTGGCCCTGCTGTTTGCACGCCCGGGCAACGATCCGGCCATGCCGGCACCGGCAGTGCAAGGCGATACCGCGGAGCTTGCGCAGCTGGCCGATCCGACACCCTCGGTGGTGGCGCCTTCGCCTTATCGCGTGCAGGACCTGCGTCCACCCTATCGCTTCGATGCGCAGACAGTGGCCGCGCGTGAGGATGGCCGCTATGGATCGCAACTGCGCTACGACCCTCGTTTCGAGTCGTACTGGTTGCGCCACCAGCAGGCGCTCAATGGTCGCGCGGCGGAACAGCAAGCCCCCTGGTTGTCGCCGATCCGTCCGCAGGAAGCCGTAGCCGAGCCTGTTCCCTGACGCGGAGCAGGTCGGACGCGCGCGCGACGCCTCGTTTCGTTTCACCACGTTCCTGATTCCGATCCCCCGGCCCGGTGTGGCTACCCATTGCGGTGTCTGCCGCAGTGCCTATTCACCTGTTTCCTTCGTTCCTGATGAGGGTTCCCATGAATCTCTGGTTCCGACGCATGATTCTCCTGCTCGCGGCCCTGTTGTTTGCCGGCAGCGTCGCGGCGCAACTCCCCGATTTCACCGGCCTGGTCGAAAACGCCGCGCCGAGCGTGGTGAGCGTGACCGCCACCAGCACCGGCAAGGCGCTGCAGCGCGGCGCGCAGGATGCCGATGAAGATGCCCAGATGCAGGAGTTCTTCCGCCGCTTCTTCGGTCAACCCGGCATGCCGGGCATGCCCGGCGGTCCCGATGTGCCGCGCACCCCGCGCGAGCGCACCTCGATGGGTACCGGTTTCATCATTTCTGCCGATGGCTACGTGCTGACCAATCATCACGTCATCGATGGTGCCGACGATATCCACGTGCAGTTGTCCGACCGTCGTGAGTTGGCTGCAACCTTGGTTGGCAGTGACGCGGAAACCGACGTGGCCCTGCTCAAGGTGAATGAAAAGGGGCTGCCGGCGGTGAAGATCGGCAGCTCCAGCAGTCTCAAGCCGGGCCAGTGGGTGGTCGCGATCGGTTCGCCCTTCGGGTTCGACCATTCGGTCACCGCCGGCATCGTCAGCGCGGTCGGGCGCAGCTCGCAGATGACCGGACAGCAGTATGTGCCCTTCATCCAGACCGACGTGGCGATCAACCGTGGCAACTCGGGCGGCCCGCTGTTGGATATTGACGGCAAGGTCGTCGGCATCAATTCGCAGATCTTTTCCAACACCGGCGGCTTCATGGGCGTGTCATTCGCCATTCCCATCGAAACCGCGATGCGCTCCGCCGATCAGCTCAAGGACAAGGGCTATGTTTCGCGTGGCCTGCTGGGTGTGCGCATCCAGGAAGTGACGCGTGACGTGGCGCGCAGCCTCGGCCTGTCGCGTTCCAGCGGCGCGCTTGTGTTCCAGGTGGAGCCCGGTGGCGCGGCCGAAAAGGCCGGGGTGAAGGTGCAGGACGTGATCCTGGCTTTCAACGGCCAGCAGGTCGCAAGCTCGGCACAGTTGCCCCCGATGGTCGGCGCGGTCAATCCCGGCAGCAAGGCGACCCTGAAGGTGTTCCGCGACGGTCGGGAAATCACCCTGCCGGTCACCATCGGCGAAGCCGCACGTGACCAGAGCCCCGACAACGCGACGCCGGGCGGTCGCGTGGACCAAGCCAACCTGATCGGTATCACGGTCGAGGAGATGTCCGCCAGCCAGCGTGAGGCGTTGGGGCTGGGCAAGGACGAGGGCGTGGTGGTGACGCAGGTTGCCGGCGACGCCGCACGGCGCCTGCGGCAGGGCGATGTCATCCTGATGGTCGGCAAGATCAAGGTGGGCACCGTCAAGCAGTTCGCCCAGGCGACGAAGAACGCCGCCGTTGGCGAGCCGGTGATGCTGCTGGTGCGTCGTGGCGAGGTAACCCAGTTCATCACGGTCACGCCGACAAAGGATTGATGGCGCCCTGATGGGTGTGGAGGACGGCCCCGGAAATCCGGGGCCGTCCGCGTTTCAGCCCAACTGCCAATGCGGCAAGGCGTGCCGCGCGCCGATACACTATCGGCCCCGCGCTGCCTGCGGGTTGTCCATCCGATGCGAATTCCATGAGCGAACCTTCTTCCGCGCCGCGCCCGGTTCCGGGCAGCAAGATCGTCACCCCGCAGGGAACATCCGCCGTGCTCGATGGCATCAAGCCGAATGCACTGAGCGCTGTTCCCGATGCCGAGCGCAAGCCGCCGTGGTTGCGCGTGCGCCTGCCCAGTGGCGCCAAGTACAAGCAGATCCTCGACATCGTGCAGACCCACCGGCTGTCCACGGTCTGCGCCGAGTCCAAGTGCCCGAACATTGCCGAGTGCTGGGAACGCGGCACCGCCACCTTGATGCTGATGGGCTCGGTCTGCACCCGCGCCTGCAAGTTCTGCTCGGTCAATACCGGCAATCCGAAAGGCTGGTTGGACCCGATGGAACCGGCCAACGTGGCCGATGCGGTGGCGCTCATGGGCTTGAAGTATGTGGTGCTGACTTCGGTGGATCGTGACGACCTGCCCGATCTCGGTGCTGGACATTACGCCGCCTGCATCCGTGCCATCCACGGGCGCATGCCCGACACCGCGGTGGAGGCACTCACGCCCGATTTCCAGGGCGTGCACGCGCACGTGGCCACGGTGCTGGACGCCGGTCTGGCGACGTTCGCGCAGAACCTTGAAACCGTGCGTCGGCTGACGCATCCGGTACGCGATCCGCGTGCCGGCTATGACCAGACGCTGGACGTGTTGAAGTTCGCCAAGCGCCACGCGCCCGATGTCATCACCAAGACCAGCCTGATGCTGGGCCTGGGCGAGACGGACGGGGAAATCGAACAGGCACTCGACGACATGCGTACCGCGGACGTGGACGTGGTGACCCTGGGCCAGTACATGCGCCCCACCAAAAACCACCTGCCGGTGGAGCGTTTCGTCAGTCCGGAAAAATTCCACGAATACCGTGAAATGGCCCTTTCCAAGGGTTTTCTGGAAGCGGTTTCCGGCCCGCTGGTGCGTTCCAGCTACCGCGCCGAACGTGTGCTGGAACAGGACAACGTGGGCCTTGGCAAGGAAGCGGTATTGCAGGCGATCCGCGAATCGGCCGCCACCATGCAATCGTTGCGCTGCTGAATCGACGCGGCCCTCAACCTGCGGCCGGATCCCAGGGCTCGGCCGCGGCCAGTTGCTCGCGCAAAGCTTCTACATCGAGCGATTCGAGCAGTGTCATGGCCTCGGCCAGCGTTGCGGTTTCCATGGTGCGCTGACGAAGCTGGGCGTCGTGCATGGGGGAAAAGACCAGCAGGATGGTGCCGTAGGAGGCATCCAGCAGGGCGGCTTGCCAGGAGCGGCCTTCGGGATCGGTGAATGTGCGCATGAGCTGGGTTGGATCGACGGCCAAGCAGGGATGACAGTCTACGACCGCAGCATCGGCGGCGGCGCGTCAGGCACCGTCACGAAGGTCGCGGATGCCGCGGGGGCAGGTCCTGCATCACGATGCAATCCACCGGACAGGCGGGTACGCACAGCTCGCAGCCGGTGCACTGATCCGCGATCACCGTATGCATCAGCTTGGGGGCGCCAATGATCGCGTCCACCGGGCAGGCCTGGATGCACTTGGTGCAGCCGATGCACTGGTCTTCGATGATGAAGGCGACCTCGGGCGGCTTTTCCTCGCCGCATTCCGGGTCGAGCGGCAGGACGGGACGATCCAGCAATTCGGCCAGTGCCACGATGCCGCGCATGCCGCCCGGTGGACAGCGATTGATGTCAGCCTCGCCCGCAGCAATGGCTTCGGCATAGGGTCGACAGCCACCATAACCACACTGGCCACACTGGGTTTGCGGCAACAGGGCGTCGATGCGAAGGGCCAGGGTGTTTTGATCCTCTGGCACAGGTTCCACCGGTGCGCGCAACCAGTCGAGCCAGGCGAAGAGAGCCAGCGCCACAGCAGCGAGCATCAATGCGATCACCACGACGCCAGGCTCCCGAGCGCCAGGCAGACAACGCCGATGGCGAGCACGCGCGCGGGCAGTGGCCGCATGAATCCCGGCACCTCGTAGTCGTCCATGCGTTCGGCCAAGGCCAGGAAGGCGGGCAGGCCCAGGGCAAAGCCGAAGGCCACGACAAACGCCATCGTCAGCACGCTGGCTGGAGTGTGCGCAAAAAACGCCACGGTAGCGTGCAGCAGCGCCAGTAGGATCAGCAGCCAACCCGTTTGTGCCGGGGAAACCCGGTGGCGACCGCCAAGCAAGACCAGGGCCGAACCGCCCACGACAAATCCGACCAGGGTGGGCAGCACAAACGGCCAACCTGGCAACGTGAGGGCTATACCGGCTGTCGTGATGGCGCAGGCCAACAGTGCACCGATTTGCAGCCTCACCAGGCCACGTAAGCTGTGCACTGCCTCATTCCAAGCCCGCGAATGGGTCAGGCCGCGCTCGCTGATCAGGATCGCGAGGCCGAAGCAGAGTGCAGCAATGGCAGGCGAGCTGGCCACCGCGGCATCACTTGATCGCCATGCCCGCGCGTGCGCCTGCATCCACGTCGATCAGGAACAGATCCGCACCATCGGTACCCGCCGACAGGATCATTCCCTCGCTCACCCCGAAACGCATCTTGCGCGGGGCAAGGTTGGCGACAAACGCGACATGACGGCCGACCAGCTTTTCCGGCTCACCATAGGCCGCGCGGATGCCGGAGAAGATCTGCCGCGTACCCAGCTCACCGGCATCCAGTTCGAAGCGCAGCAGCTTGTCCGAGCCTTCCACGAATTCGCAGGCGGTGACCTTGCCAATGCGAAGGTCGAGCTTGGCAAAATCGTCGATGGTGATCAGGGCCGTTGCGGGTGCGGGCTCGGGTTTGGCGGGCGCCGCCGCAGCGGTCTTGGTCGTGGCGGCAGCCGGTTGCAGGGATTCCTTGCTGGCCTCCACCATGGCTTCCACCTGCTTGGGATCGATGCGCGTCAGCAGCGCCGAATACGGCTCGATGGCGTGGCCCAGCAGCGGCTCGGCGAGTTCGTCGAAGTGCGTCAGCGGTGCCTTGAGGAAGGCCTCGGCACCCTGCGCGGTGGCCGGCAGCACCGGCTTGAGGATGCCGGCGAGGAGGCGGAACAGGTTGAGCGCCAACGTGGACACCGCGTGCAACTCGGCATCGCGCGCCGGATCCTTGGCGATGTTCCAGGGTGCCATTTCGGCGATCCACTCATTGGCGGCGTCGGCTTCGGCCATGGTGCGGACGAGCACGGCATTGAGGTGGTCGCGTGCATAGGCGCCGTTGGCACCCAGGCAGCTTTCCGAGAGCCGCTGCCAGGCCGCGTCGTAGCGCGCGCACAGCTCCGCCGGCAGGGTTGCCGCCAGCCGTCCGTCGAAGCGCTTGCTGATGAAACCGGCGCAGCGGCTGGCGATATTGACGAACTTGCCGACCAGATCCGAGTTCACCCGTTGCGCGAAGTCGGCCAGGTTGAGGTCGAGGTCGTCCACCCCGCCCGAGGTCTTGGCGGCAAAGTAGTAGCGCAGGTATTCGGGGTTGAGGCCGGCGTCGAGATAGGTGCGCGCCATGATGAAGGTGCCGCGCGACTTGCTCATCTTGGCCCCGTTCACCGTGAGGTAGCCGTTGACGTGCAGGCGCGCGGGAGTGAGCAGGCCCGCGCCCTTGAGCATGGCCGGCCAGAACAGGCCGTGGAAGTTGATGATGTCCTTGCC
>CAZTXX010000064.1:0-7552 GCA_964617405.1 uncultured Aquimonas sp.
TCGCGTCCCCGGGGTCGTTCATTAGGGTCAAGGCAAATGTAAGCGTACGCTGTCGTACACGGCAGAGGCTGCCAGTGCATGGTAGCGCATCGGGGTGGGCGCGGCACGCCATGTGGCTTCCCCGGTTCACCACGTGTGGGGGTGCTTTGGAGGATGATGGGACGTTCTCTTTCATCAGTTCGACGCGATCCATGATCCCGATGCAAGACGCGGCACTGCAGGACATCGCACACCCGGAAAACATCTGCTACGGCTGCGGCCGCCAGCATCCGAGCGGCTTGCGGATCAAGAGCCGCTGGGATGCCGATGGTGTGCATGTGGTGGCCCATCACCTGCCGCGTGACGAGTTCGCCGGCTGGACCGGCATGGTCTACGGCGGTCTGCTGGCGATGCTGGTGGATTGTCATTGCAACTGGACGGCGATGGCGCACCATTACCGCGCCGAGGGCCGGGAACCTGGCAGTTTGCCGGCCATCCATTGCGTCACGGCGCATCTGGGCCTGGATTACCTGCTTCCCACGCCGATGGGCCACGAGTTGACCTTGCGCGCACGGGTGGAGGGCGAGGTCGGGCGCAAGACGCGCGTGCTGTGCGAGGTGATCGCCGATGGCAAGGTCACGGTGCGGGCCGACAGCGTTTTTGCCCGGATCGATCTGGCGAAGTTTGCCGCGGCGCGTTGAGCCGTCTCAGCGTCCGGCCACGGCCAGCAGCAGGTCGATCTTGCGCGAGAGGTTGCCCAGCGCGTTGGCCACCTCGTGCTGTTCACGGCCATCGATCTTGCGGCTTTGCAGCAGCTCGTGGGCGAGGTTGAGGGCCACCAGCACGGCGACGCGGTCGGCCGAGGCCATGCGGTTGGCGGCACGGACTTCGCGCATCCGCCCATCGAGCAGGCGCGCGGCTTCCAGCAGGCCGTCGCGTTCTTCGGGCGCGCAGGCCACCGTGTAATCGCGATCGGCGATGCGGACGGCAACCGGTTCGCTCATGCGTTCTGCTCCAGCGACTTGAGCCGAAGGATCATCGCTTCCACCCGTGCGCGCGCCTGTTCGTTCTTGGACAGCAGCGCGGCGCGTTCGCCGATCAGTTGTTCCTGGCTGACGCGCAGGCTGCGGTTTTCGTCCAGCAGGCGGGCAAGGGTTTCACCCAGCGCGTCGAGCTGGGCGGCCAGGTGGTCGAGCTGCTGGCGCGAATCGGGTGTGGTCATGGCGGCACGATAGGCGCGTGCCGGGAGGCGGTCAACCCACCGACCAGCGTTGCTGAACGGCCTGTTGCTGCATCAGGAAGGCCAGGCAGGTCGCCGCGCCCATCGGGCGGGCCAGCAGGAAGCCCTGGATCTCGTCGCAACCCTGGCTGCGCAGGTAGGCCAGTTGCTCACGGGTTTCCACGCCTTCGGCGATCACCGTCAATCCGAGCGAGTGCGCCATCGTGATGATGGTGGTGGTGATGGCCTCGTCGTCGGGGTCGGAAGTGAGGTCGCCGACGAATTCCTTGTCGATCTTGAGCGTGTCGATCGGCAGGCGCTTGAGGTAGACCAGCGAGGAATAACCGGTGCCGAAGTCGTCGATCGCGATGCTCACGCCGATGCGCTTGAGATCGCGCAGGATGGTGATGGTCTGTTCGGCATTGGCCATCACCATGCTCTCGGTCAGCTCCAGCTCCAGGCGGTGCGCCGGCAGGCCGGTTTCCTGGAGGGCGCGCGACACGCTCGCCGCCAGCCCCCCGCGCAGCAGTTGCAGCACCGACACGTTGACCGCCACGCTCACGTCGAGCACGCCGAGGTCGCGCCAGTCGTACAGTTGGCGACAGGCCTCTTCCAGCACCCAATCGCCGATGGGCAGGATCAGGCCGGTTTCCTCGGCCAGCGGAATGAAGGTGGAAGGCTCCACCTGGCCGAACTCCTCGCTGTTCCAGCGCAACAGCGCCTCCACCCCGCTGATGCGGTTGTCGAACAAGGACTGGCGCGGCTGGTATTCGAGATACAGCTCGCCACGATCAAGCGCGCGGCGCAGCGCGGCGGTCATCGAGGCGCGGCGGCGCACCTCGGCATCCATCGAGGGATCGTAGATCTGGTAGGTGTTGCGGCCGCGCTCCTTGGCCCGATACATGGCCGCGTCGGCGAACTTCAGCAGGTCGGTCGGCACCTGGGCGTGTTCCGGGCAGATGGCGATGCCGATCGACGGGGAAATGACGATGTCGGCATGCCCTTCGTCGAGCAGGGGCTCGCCGAAGGCGGCGATGACCGCCTCGGCCATGCCGATCACCGCACCCCGGTCGACGATTTCCTCCATCACGATGGTGAACTCGTCGCCACCCAGGCGGGCCACAGTGTCCGAGCCTCCCACCACGCCCAGAAGACGCGCCGCCGAGGCCTTGAGGATGCGGTCGCCGGCGGCGTGGCCGAGCGAATCGTTGATGACCTTGAAGTGGTCCAGATCGAGGAACAGCACGCCGATCTGGCTGCCGTGGCGCCGCGCCCGCACCACCGCGCGCGACAGGCGCTCGGACAGCAGGCTGCGATTGGGCAGACCGGTGAGGGTGTCGTAGTTGGCCAGGTAGCGCAGCTCCTGTTCGGCGCGCTTCTTGTCGGTGATGTCGTTGAGCACCGAGACGAAATGGCTGCGCACGCCTTTTTCGTCGCGCACCTCGGATTGTTCCATCCAGCACAGGAACTCTTCGCCATCGGCCCGGCGCAGCCACACTTCGCTGCGGAAATGGCCACGCTCCTTGAGCTCCTGGTGTGCGAGGCGATAGAACTCGGGGGGATGCTGGCTGCTCTCCAGCAGCGAGTCGGGCATGCCGACCACGTCCTGTTCGCGGTAACCGGTGATGCGGGAAAACGCCGGGTTCACCGACACGAAGCGCAGGTTGAGATCGATCACCGCCACCGCCTCGTTCATGCTGCGCAGCACTTCGGAGGCGATGCGGCGCTCGCGCTCGGCCTGACGCACGCTGGTGACATCGTGCGCGGTACCGGCCACCCGCAGCGGATTGAACTCGGCGTCGCGCTCCACCACCTTGCCGCGCGAGCGCACCCAGACCCACTCGTTGTAGGCATTGCGGATGCGGTGTTCGGACTCGAAGGCATCGGTCCTGCCGGCGAGGTGCTCGTACATGCGCTTTTGCACCCCTGGCAGATCGTCGGGGTGGATGGCGTGCTGCTGCCACTGGCCGGTGCTCAGGATCTCCTCGTCGGCGGCCTGGGTCATCTGCTTGGAGCCGAGGCGATACAGGTTGTTGCTGCGCAGGTCCCAATCCCAGAACGAGTCGCCGGCACCCCAGAGCGAGAGTTTCAGGCGATCCTCGCGCTCACGGATCTGGGCCAGCAGGTTGGCCTGCTGCGCGACGCGTTGTCGTTGCGCGCGCCACAGCAGACCGATCAGCAGCGCACCAAGCAGCAGATACACGATCTTCGCCACACCGGTGCGCCACCACGGTGCCAGCACGCGGATCGGCACGCGCAGCTCGTTGCCACTCCAGACGCCATCGTGATTGGTGGCGCGTACGCGAAACACGTAGTTGCCTGCGGCGAGATTGGTGTAGACCGCCAGCGGGCGCGTGGACGGCGGGCTGAACTGCGCATCGAAGCCCTCAAGCTGATAGCTGAAGCGGTTGTTTTCCGGCACGGTGTAGTCCAGCGCGGCGAAGCCGAAGCTGAGGATGCGTTGCTGTTGGTCCAGCTCCACCGGCACGCGGCGGCTGATCTGGCCGGAAAACGCCTGTTCACCGGCGCCGATCCAGGTCAGCACCACCGGTGGCTCGAAGGCGCTCGGTCGCACCTGTGCCGGATCGATCAGGTTGAAGCCGCGCACGCCGCCGAATGCGATCCTGCCGTCGCGCAGCATCGCCACGGCCGAGCCGTTGAACTCCAGGTCCTGCAGGCCGGCATCCATTCCGAAGCGCTCGACAGCGGCGCTTTGGCGATCCAGACGGGTCACCCCGTCATTGCCGCTCAGCCACAGCCGCCCCTGGGCGTCTTCGGCGATTCCGTAAACCACGGTGGAGGCCGCATCCTCACCCAGCGACCAATGGCGGAATGTGAGTCTGCCTTCATCCGATTCGACAACCTGATTGAGGCCACCGTGGCTGCCGATCCAGATCGTGCCGTCGCGGCTTTCAAGGATGCTGCGCACGATATTGTTGGACAAGGAATCCTTGTTGCCGGAAACGTGGGTGAAATTGCTGAAGCGTCCGCTTTTCGGGTCGCGGACACTCAGTCCGCCCAGGCCGCCGAACCAGAGCCGGCCGCGTGAATCTTCCTTGATGACCAGCACACGGTTCTGGTGGTGTGCGCCCTCTTCCCCCGGGCGGGGTGGCAGAAACTCAAGCAGGCTCCCGTCGGAGCCCAGATGCGCCAGCCCCTGGTCCCCGTGGCTTGCCCACAAGGTGCCATCCGCGCTGCGTTCGATCGCACGAACGGCCGTTGTGTTCGCGCCAGGCTCGATCGGCACTGCGCGTGCGCGCCGGGTTGTCGTATCAAAGTGGAACAGCCCCGCATTGGTCGCCAGCCAGTAGCCCTCGGTGCCATGCACCAGGGCCATCACCGAGGGCGCGGTGCCCATGGGATCGGCCGAAGATGCGGGATCGAAAGCGTGATTGAAGACCTCGAACCCGCCCCCCAAAGGATCGTAACGACTCAGCCCGGCCTGGGTGCCCAGCCAGAGCTCGCCACTCGCCCCTTCCTGTATCGCGCGAACCACGTTGTTGGTGAGCGGGTCGTGCTCGGGGCCGGCGTAGAACACCGCGCGAAACGGCGTTCGGGTGGCCGGGGTGGTCGCCACGCCGCTGGCGTGGCTGCCCAGCCACAGCAGGTTTGACCGATCGATCATCATCTGCGGCAACCCCGGCTCGGTCAGCATGCCGTCGATCCAGGGGTTGATCGGGATTGCCACCGCATCGCGCGTGGCGGGGTCGTAACGCCAGATCTGGCCGCGTTCGGCCGACAACCAGATCGCGCCGTCGGTGGCCTGCGCCAACGCGATCACCCCGCAGCAATCGCCATCGGCGTGTGCTGGCGGTTGCCAAACGGTTTCAGCGTGCGCGGCACCCGGCGCTTGCCGGCCCAGTCCGGAAGGGGTTCCGAACCACATGGTTCCGGCGGCATCGCGCAGCAGCGCCCCGGCGCCCTCCACCGACACCCGCTCCGCCGAACTGCCGTCGTTCGCGATGCGGTACAGGCTGCGACGGGTGCCTACCCACAGATTGTTTTCCGAATCCAGCGCCAGGGCGCGCACCCTGCGAGAAATGCTGCTGCGCTCACCGCCGGTCAACGAGGCATCAAAGGTGAGCACGCGGGTGAAGTGGCCGCTCTTGTCGTCGAATCGCCCCACGCCCTCGGTGCTGCCTATCCACAGCCCGACGCCGGGCTGGTAGAGCAAGGCGTCGATCTGGCCGGCGGGCAGCACGTGCGTACCGGAAGTCGCCTCCAGCCGGAGCACCTGCCGGCGTTGCGCGTCGACCTGGAACAAACCGTCACGCAAGGTGCCCAGATACAGCACCCCGACGGTGCTTTCCGCGAGTGCCTGGGCATAACTGGGCAACGAGGTGCCGTCTTCGACGAGGTCTTCCAGTGCGGTGAAACGGTAGCCGTTGGAACGATGCAGGCTGCCCTGCGTAGCTACCCAGACAAAGCCCTCGTGGTCCTGCAGCATCGCGGTGACCGAGTTTTGTACCAGGCCCTGGCGGCTGTCGAGCGTGCGGAAGTAATAGTCGCGCACCACGGCCAGTCCCACGGTCGGCAACAGCACCAGCAACAGGGCCAGTACCTTGGCGAGCACGGGAGCACGTGCGATTCTGGCGAGCTTCCCCTTGAACATGCCGTATCGACCACGCAGGTGCAGTCCGGGTTTCAGTGTAGGGCGCGCATCGTGGACGCGGCAACCCGATTCGATGGCGATCAATCCGGGCGCCATGCGCGCCATGCCGCTGGCATACTGGCACACCCACCTGTTGCCGCCACCGCCGTGATCGACGCCGCCACCTTCCAGTCCCTTGCCGCTGCAGGGCACACCCGCATTCCCCTGGTGCGCGAAGTGTTCTCCGATCTCGATACGCCGCTGTCGGTCTACCTGAAGCTGGCGGACGGGCCGTATACCTACCTGTTCGAATCGGTGGAGGGCGGCGAGCGTTTCGGGCGGTATTCCATCATCGGCCTGCCCGCGCGTCGGGTGTTCACCGTGCGCGGCCGGGTGCTGGAAACCATCGATCATGGCGAGGTGGTCGAATCACGCGAAGTCGAGGACCCGCTTGCCGCAGTGGAGGAACTGCGCGCGCGCTATTCGGTGCCGCGGCTCGAAGGCCTGCCCGGCTTCACCGGCGGGCTGGTGGGCTGGTTCGGCTTCGAGTGCGTGGAATTCATGGAGACGCGCCTGCCGCCCACGTCCGCGACCGACGAGTTGGGCACGCCCGACATCCTGTTGATGGCCTCGGAAGAACTGGCGGTCTTCGACAGCCTCAAAGGTCGGCTTTACCTGATCGTGCATGCCGACCCCGCCGAAACACAGGCCTACGGCCGCGCCTGTCGCCGGCTCGATGCACTGGAACATCGCCTGCGCCACGGCGGCGCCCCCTATCCGGAAACCCTGGCCGGAAACCTGCTGGACGAAACGGATTTCGTCAGCGGCTTCACCCGCGAGCAGTTCCAGCAGGCCGTGGCGCATTGCCAGGACTACATCCGCGCCGGGGATGCCTTCCAGGTGGTGTTGAGCCAGCGCCTGAGCATTCCGTTCCGCGCCCGCCCGGTGGACGTCTACCGCGCCTTGCGCGCGATGAATCCCTCGCCCTACATGTACTTCCTCGACACCGGCACCACCCAGGTGGTGGGTTCCTCGCCGGAGATCCTGGTGCGGCTGCAGAACGGCCAGGTCACGGTGCGCCCCATTGCCGGCACGCGCCCGCGCGGCGCCACGCCCGAAGAGGACCAGGCGCTAGAGCGCGAGCTGCTCGCCGATCCGAAGGAGCGCGCCGAGCACCTGATGTTGATCGACCTGGGCCGCAACGACGTGGGCCGGGTGGCCGCGCCGGGCAGTGTGGAAGTCGGCGAGCGCTTCACCATCGAGCGCTACAGCCACGTGATGCACATCGTCAGCGAGGTCACCGGTACCCTGCGCGAAGGCCTTTCCTACATGGATGTGCTGCGCGCCACTTTCCCCGCCGGCACCGTCTCGGGCGCACCCAAGATCCGTGCGCTGGAGATCATCCGTGACCTGGAGCCGGTGAAGCGCGGCATCTATTCCGGCGCGGTGGGTTATCTGGGCTGGCATGGCGATGGCGATACCGCCATCGCGATCCGTACCGCCGTCATCCAGGATGGCCGCCTGCATGTGCAGGCCGGTGCCGGCATCGTTTACGACTCCGATCCGCAAAAGGAGTGGGAGGAAACGATGAACAAGGGTCGCGCGTTGTTCCGCGCCGTGGCACAGGCGGCGCGGGGTTTGTAGGAGGCGCGGCGTTCCGTTCGCGGCAGCGGCCTTGCTCGCGCCGCCCCGTTACGGACTTCCGGTGCGCGGGTTTGCTACAGTGCGTCGGCTTTTCCCGAGGTGACCGCCACGCCCGTGCT
>CAZTXX010000064.1:7652-10482 GCA_964617405.1 uncultured Aquimonas sp.
CGCGGGTTTGCTACAGTGCGTCGGCTTTTCCCGAGGTGACCGCCACGCCCGTGCTCGACACGTTTTCCATGCCCCGCCTGCTGCAACGCTCGCCCTGGCCGGCACGGCTGGTGCTGGGTGCGGCCATCGTGCTGTGCGTGCTGCAGGCCGTGCGCCTGCTGTGGCTGCTGCTGGCTGGTGCCGAATTGCCCGTCACGCCACCGGTGGCGACGCCGGACATCGTGGCCGGCACCGGCAGTGCGCGGGGCGATGTGGCCAAGTGGCACCTGTTCGGTGATGCGCAAGGCGGCATGAGCCTGGGCGCGCTGGCACAGGCACAGCTCCAGGAGACCCCGCTCAACCTGGTCTTGCGCGGCACCTTCAACGAGAGCCGCGCGGATGCCGGCTACGCCATCATTGCCGACGACAAGGGCGTGGATCGCTCCTATCGCGCGGGCGACATGTTGCCCGGTGAGGCGCGGCTGGAGCAGATCCTTGCCGGTCAGGTGGTGCTCTCGCGCGGCGGTGTCAATGAAACCCTCAGCCTGCGCGTCACCACCGATTCCATCAGCCCGGCGGTGTCCGGGCGTGCGTCGGCGACGCGTACCCCATTGCCGGGGCCGACCAACGCCCTGGCACCTTCGACCTTCACGCCGGTCATCGCGCCGGGCATGCCCGACATGCAGACCTATCGCGCCACCCAGTTGCCCAATGTGCAGGAGCTGGCCAAGCAGGTACAGGTGTTCCCGGTGTTCGCCAATGGCCGGATGCAGGGCGTGCGGCTGAGTTCGGGCCGCGATTCGGACATTCTCGCCAAGGCCGGGCTCAAGCCCACCGACGTCATCACCTCCGTCAACGGCATTCCGCTCGACGGGCCCGCGCGCCAGCTGGAACTGCTATCGGCATTGCGCGACGCGCGCGCCGTGCAGCTCGAAGTCGAACGCGAGGGCAAACCCATGAAACTCCAGTTCGGCCCTTGAAGCCGGCGCGCCACGGAACCCCAGCCATGTCATCGCCTTCCATCCTCCGCGTGATCGCCTGCCACGCCCTGCTGCTTGCCGTGTTCCCGCTGGCGGCGCAGACACCGCCCGGTGTGGTTCCCGCCGAACCGGCGACAGCTTCCACGACCACGTCGGCCGATGGTCGGCATACGCTCAACCTCAAGGCGGCCGACATCGCGGTGCTGGTGCAGACGGTGAGCGAAATCACCGGCAAGAGCTTCATCGTCGATCCACGGGTGGAAGGGCGGGTGACGGTGATTTCCTCGAAGCCACAGACCCCGGTGGAGATCTACGAAACCTTCCTTTCGGTGCTGCGCGTGCACGGTTTTGCCGCCGTTTCCGCCGGCAACATGATCAAGATCGTGCCCGATGCGGTGGCGGCACAGGATGGCAGCGTGGGCAATGGCGGGGGCGGGCCCGACGCGCTGGTCACCGAGATGATCGCGTTGCAGCACGTCTCCGCCGACGAGGTGGTGAAACTGCTGCGCCCGCTGGCGCCGCAACAGGCCACCTTTACCGCCAACTCCGGCAACAACTCGATCCTGGTCAGCGATCGCGCCGGCAATGTGGCGCGCCTGCGGGAGCTGATCCGGCGCATGGATACGGCGTCCGACGCGCAGGTGGAGGTGATCCCGATGCGTCACGCCAGCGCCGCCGAAGTGGCGCGCACCCTGGCCGCGCTCGAAAGTTCGGCCGCCGGTGGTGGCGCATCCGCGGCGAAGTTGATCGCCGACGAGCGCACCAATTCGATCCTGCTTTCAGGCGACCGCGCCAGCCGCCTGCGTCTGCGCGGCCTGGTCGCGCACCTGGATACCCCGCTCGATGGCGGCGAGAACACCCAGGTGGTCTATCTCAACTACGCCAAGGCCGATGAGCTGGTGGGGATCCTCGACAGCGTGGCCGGCACCCTCACCGGTCATTCCGGTGGCGAGGGCGGGCAGGCCAAGTCCGCCACGATCCAGGCGCATGGCGAGACCAACGCCCTCATCATCACCGCCTCGCCCGCCGTGTTCCGCGATCTCGCCGCCGTGATCCGCCAGCTCGACGTGCGCCGCGCCCAGGTGATGGTCGAAGCGGTCATCGCCGAGGTCACCGACGAACTGGCCGACGAGCTGGGCGTACAGTGGCAGAGCACCAACTTCGATGGCGAACGCGGCTATATCGGCGGCACCAACCTGCCCGGTGCCGGTGGCGTCGGCGGCATCGTGAATGCGATGCAGAATCCGCTCAGTGCCCTTGGTGGCAGCAACGGCCTCAACATGGGCTGGATCGGTGGCCGGGTGGAGATCCCGGATGGCAATGGCGGCACCATGACCCTGTTCCAGGTCGGTGCGCTGGTCAAGGCGCTGCGCGGCGACGGCCGTGCCAACGTGTTGTCGAACCCGTCCGTGGTGACGCTCGACAATACCGAGGCGCAGTTCAAGGTGGTGCAGGAAGTGCCCTTCCTCACCGGCCAGTACACCAACACCGGCAGCGGCACCAACCAGCCGACCAATCCTTTCCAGACGGTCGAACGCAAGGACGTGGGCCTGATCCTCACCGTCACCCCGCACGTCAACGAGGGCGATGCGGTGCGTCTGGAGATCAAGCAGGAAGTCTCGGCCCTGGCCAACACCGTGGCCGGCGCGGTGGACCTCATCACCAACAAGCGCGAGCTGACCACCAGCGTGCTGGTGCCCGATGGCGGCCTGCTGGTGCTGGGCGGGCTCAAGCAGGAGGAAACCAGCGAGAGCAAGCAGGGCGTGCCCGGCGTCAGCCGCATTCCGGTGCTCGGCCACTTGTTCAAGAGCCGCAGCGCCACCCGCAGCAAGCGCAACCTGATGATCTTCCTGCGCCCGATCATCCTGCGC
>CAZTXX010000065.1:0-10339 GCA_964617405.1 uncultured Aquimonas sp.
CCGGCACCCTGGCCTGGCTGTTCAACAAGTACGACGGCAGCCAGCCCTTCTCCGCGCTCGTTCGCGAAGCCCACGCGCTGGGCTATACCGAACCCGACCCGCGCGACGATCTCTCGGGTACAGACGTCGCCCGCAAGCTGGTGATCCTGGCGCGCGAGGCGGGACGCGAACTGAGCCTTGCCGACGTAGAGGTCGAATCACTCATCCCGCCGGGCCTGGAGAACGGCAGCGCCGAAGACTTCCTCAATGGCCTCGCTGCGCACGATGCCGCCATGCAACAACGCTTCGACGACGCCCGCGCGCGCGGCGAGGTGCTGCGCTATGTCGCCACCCTGGACCACGACGGCCACGCCCGCGTCGCCCTCCTCGCCCTGCCCGGCAGCCACGCCTTCGCCCACCTCAAACTCACCGACAACGTGGTGCAGTTCACCACCCGCCGCTACAGCGAAAACGCGATGGTCGTCCAAGGCCCCGGCGCCGGTCCTGAAGTGACGGCGGCCGGTGTGTTCTCCGACCTGCTGCGCGTGGCCGCGGCCTTGGGGGCGAGGGTGTGACAGGCCGGGAATCGGGAATGGGGAATCGTGAGGAGCGGTG
Source organism: uncultured Aquimonas sp. (assembly GCA_964617405.1). Taxonomy (GTDB): domain Bacteria; phylum Pseudomonadota; class Gammaproteobacteria; order Xanthomonadales; family Xanthomonadaceae; genus Denitratimonas. Next base: position 595 of record CAZTXX010000065.1, read on the forward strand.
GCTTCGTTCCGCCGGGATCGCATACGCTCACCAGACTCGCTCCATGACGCAAGATTCAGAGCCGCACCACCGACGCTTGCCTCACACGTCCCTCCCATTCCCGATTCCCCATTCCCGACCCCCATGAAAAGCGCCTTCTCCCCTGCCAGCATCGGCAACGCCTGCGTCGGTTTCGATCTTCTCGGTCACAGCATCGCGGGGCCTGGTGATCGGGTCAGCGTGCAGAAAATCGACGAACCTGCGGTGCGCATCCGTGCAATCCACGGGCTTGATCTGGCGCTGCCGCTGGATGCCGAGCGAAATACCGCTGGTTGTGCACTCATCGCGCTGCGCAAGGCGCTGTCACTGCCGTTCGGTTTCGAGATCGAGATCGAAAAAGGGATCCCGCTGGGTTCGGGCATGGGTGGTTCGGCGGCGAGCTGCGTGGCGGCACTGGTGGCGGCCAACGCCTTGCTCGACGAACCGTTGCCGCGCGAGGCGCTGTACCCGTTCGCCCTCGATGGCGAGGCCGTGGCCAGCGGCTCGCGCCACGGCGACAACGTCGGCCCGATGCTGCTGGGCGGCCTGGTGCTGACCACGGTCGAGCGCATGGTGCCGATCGAGGTGCCGCCCGCTTGGCACTGCGTGCTGGTGCACCCGGAGCAGATCCTGGAAACCCGTCGCGCGCGCGAAGCCCTGGCCGGACATTACGCGCTGGGCGAATTCGTCGCGCAATCAGCCAATCTCGCCCAGGTCATCCTCGGCTGCATGCGCAGCGACGAGGCCCTGGTACGGGCCGGCTTTGCCGATGTGCTGGTGGAACCGCGCCGCGCACCGCTGATTCCCGGCTTTGACGCGGTCAAGCAGGCCGCGCTCGACGCAGGCGCCTTCGGTGCCAGCATCGCGGGCGCCGGGCCCAGCGTGTTCGCCTGGTTTGCCAGCCGCCCCGAAGCGGAAGCGGCCGCCGCACCCATGCGGGACGCGTTCGCGCGTGCCGGTTTCGACAGTCAATCCCTGGTTTCGCCGGTCGCAGGGCCGCGCGCGGAGGTCTTGTGATGCATTTCGTTTCCACACGCGGGCAGGCCGCGCCAGCCACTTTGTCCGAAGCCATCGCCGCGGGGCTTGCGCCGGACGGCGGGCTGTACGTGCCAACCTCGTTGCCTGCCCTGTCGCCAGTCGACTTTGAAGGCAAAACCAGCCTGCCGGAGATCGCGGCCACGCTGCTGCGCCCGTTCTTCGCAGGTGACGCGCTGGCTGGCGAGCTCGATGGCATCTGCGCGCAGGCCTTCGACTTCCCCGCGCCACTGCGCTGGCTCGACGATGGCACCGCGCTGCTGGAGCTGTTCCACGGCCCCACGGCGGCGTTCAAGGATTTCGGTGCGCGCTTCCTTGCGGCCTGCCTCTCGCGCCTGCGCGCCGGTGCCGGCAAGCCGCTGACCATCGTGGTGGCCACTTCCGGTGACACTGGCGCGGCGGTCGGCGGTGCCTTCCACGGCATGCCGAACCTGCGCGTGGTGATCCTCTACCCCGATGGCCGCGTCTCGCCGCGACAGGCGCACCAGCTCGGCGCCTTCGGCGACAACGTGCGCGCCTTGCGCGTGGCCGGCAGTTTCGATGACTGTCAGGCACTGGTGAAGCGTGCGCTCAACGATGCGGATCTGCAGGCACAAGTTCCGCTGAGTTCGGCCAACAGCATCAGCCTCGGGCGCCTTTTGCCACAGATGAGCTATTACGCCAGCACCGCCCTGGGCCACTGGCGCGAAACCGGCGAGTCGCTGAACTTCGCAATTCCCACCGGCAACCTGGGCAACGCCCTGGCCTGCATCCTGGCGCGAAGGATCGGACTGCCCATCGGCGAGGTGCTGCTGGCGACCAACGCCAACGACGTGCTCCCGGCGTTCTTCGATGGTGGCGAGTACGCCCCGCAACCGAGCATCGCCACGCTCGCCAACGCCATGGACGTGGGCGCGCCGAGCAATTTCGAACGCCTGCGCTGGCTCTATCCCGACGAGGACGAGCTGCGCCAGTCCTTCCGCGCCATCCCGGTATCCGATACGGAGATCCGGGACACGATCCGCGAGGTCTGGAACCGGCACCAGGTCGCCATTTGCCCGCACACCGCCACCGCGGTGCACGCACTCGACAGCCTCGCAGGCGACGGCAGCTGGGCCGTCGCCGCCACCGCGCACCCGTCCAAGTTCGAAACCATCGTCGAGCCGTTGATCGGGCAGGCACTCGTCCCGCCTCCGGCCCTGGCAGACCTGCTGTCCCGCCCTGCCCACGCCGATCCGATGCCGGCCGATTACGCCGCCTTTGTCGAAACATTGCAGCGCGATGGCTGAAATGCCCGGGCGCTCCGGAAACAAGGTTCACCGCTCCGCCTGACAAACGGCGGAACCGAGGTTCAACCACGCGGACGCGGCTCAGTCGGAGCCGTGTCCCGGCATGGGCGTGGCCAGATCGGCCAGCACCTGCCAGGAGCGCAGGCCGCGCTCGCCGAGGTGATGGCGCAGCACGACACGCATCAGACGGCGCAGTTCGCGCAGGGCGAAAGCCTCCGGCATCTCGTCGCGGGCCAAGGCAAGCAATGCAGTGCCAGAGTACGTCTGTTCCGCCGGCAAGGTCACGGAAGCCGGCCACAGGCCGGTCTCGGGATTGAACTGGTAGCCGACGCCTTCTTCCACGTCGCGGCCTTCGGCATCAAGCTCCAGGTCCAGACCATAGCCCGCGGCGGAAAGCAGGTCGCGCTCGAAGCGTCGCAACTCCCACGCCAGGGCGGCGGAAGCGTCGGCCAGCGCCCCCAGGCACTCGGCATAGCGCCAGAACAGCGCCTGCTGCTCCTCGCCACGCGGCAGCAGGCGCATGACCAGTTCGTTGACGTAGAACGCCGAAAGCAGGCTGTCACCCGACAGCTGCAAGGCCGGGCCGGCGGCTTCCGCACCGCGCAGATGCAGCAGGTCGCCGCGTCCGCCCAGGCTCAACAGCAGGGGTTGCAGCGGTTGCAGCGCGGCGCGCAGGGCCTGGCCTTTGGCACCGCGCACGCCACGCGCCACCACGCCGAGACGGCCCTGGTCACGGCTGAAGACTTCCAGCAGCAGACTGGTCTCGCGATAGGGCCGCGCATGCAGCACATAGGCGGGCTGGGGGTCCATGGCGGCATTGGGGATTGGAGAATCGGGAATGGAGAATCGTGAGATCAGGTTGCGGTACGCCGAACCCCTGTCGCTCCTTCCATTCTCTATTCCCTATTCCCCATTCCCCCTACTCATACCCGAATCCGCGCAATGCGGTTTCGTTGTCGGACCAGGCAGCGCGCACCTTGCACCACAGTTCGAGGAACACCTTGCGCTCGAACTGGCGTTCGATGGCGATGCGGGCGGCCTGGCCGATGGCGCGCATGCGGGTGCCACCGGCGCCGATCACGATGGCCTTCTGGCCTTCGCGTTCGACGAAGATGGTGGCCGCGATGCGCAACAGGCTGCCCTCGTCCTTGTAACTGTCGATGACCACGGTGGTGGCATAGGGAAGCTCGGCACCAAGCTGGCGCATGAGCTGCTCGCGGATCAGCTCGGTGACGAGGAAGCGTTCGCTGCGGTCGGTGATCTCGTCCTCGCCGAACAGCGGTTCGGATTCCGGCAGGTGGCGAAGCAGGCCGCGACGCAGGTCCTCCATGCCCACGCCGCGCTCGGCGGAGACGGGGAAAACCTCGGCGAAACCACGCCCCTCGGTTACGGTCGCGATGAAGGGCAGCAGCTCATCCTTGTTGCGGATGCGGTCCACCTTGTTGATGACCAGCACGCGCGGCAATCCGGAATCGAGCAGCAGGTCGAACGCGGCCTGGTCCTCGTCGCGCCACTGGCCGGCTTCGATCACCAGCGCGCCAAGCTGTACGTCGGCCAGCGCTCCGCGCGCGGCGCGGTTCATGTATCGGTTGATGGCGCGCTTGCCATCACCGTGCAGGCCGGGAGTGTCGACAAACACGATCTGCCCGCTCTGGCTGGTATCCACGCCGAGGATGCGGTGCCGGGTGGTCTGGGCCTTGGGCGAAACGATGCTGACCTTGTAGCCCACCATACGGTTGACGAGGGTGGACTTGCCGACGTTGGGTCGGCCTATGACCGCGACCAGACCGGCGCGGAAACTCGAATCAGTCATGGAACATCTCGGAGCTTGCGAAAGGGTCGGCTCGCCGCTCAGGCGGTGAGCCGCTCAAGGATGAAACCGGCCGCACTCTGCTCGGCCTGGCGGCGCGAGCCGCCCTCGGCGTGCGCCTCCAGTTCGGGCTCGCTCAGGCGGCAGGCGACGTCGAAGGTCTTGTCATGGTCTTCACCGCGCGCATCGAGCAGCACGTATTCGGGCAGCGGCAGGCCGCGCGCCTGGAGCCATTCCTGCAGACGCGTCTTGGCATCCTTGTCGGTGCCGGCGGCGCCCATGGCATCGAGCCGCGTAGCAAACCAGCCCAGCACGGTCTGCCGGCAAGCCGTAAAACCGGCATCGAGGTAGATCGCGGCGATCAGCGCTTCCAAGGCATCGGCGAGGATGGAATCGCGACGATGTCCGCCGCTCTTGAGCTCGCCCGGCCCGAGCACGAGCTGGCTGCCCAGTTGCAGGTCGCGCGCGATGCCTGCCAGGGTGGACTCGCGCACCAGTTGCGCACGGGCGCGGGTCAGCCAACCTTCGTCGGAACGCGGGTGGCGCTGGAACAGGGCCTCGGCGACGATCATGTTGACCAGCGCATCGCCGAGGAACTCCAGCCGCTCGTTGTTGCGCGAGCCCGCGCTGCGGTGGGTCAGCGCGCGCTGGCGCAGCGAGGGATCGGCAAATACGTGGCCGACCCGGTCAGTCACCGCTTCCGCCACCCAGTTCGACCGTCTTGTCGAACACCGCCACAAAGTCGAGGTTGTACATCAGGTTGCGGCGCACCTCGTAGGCGATCTGCATCTGGTAGCCGTTCTGGCGCGTGATCTTCACGTTCTGCGGTTGCACCGATTCCACATAGCTGATCTGGAAGCGCCGGAACAGCAGGTTGCGTACCTCTTCGGGCGACTTCTGCTTGATGCCGGGCTCGGCCGCCAGGCCCTTCATGTCGGTCACCACCGAGTAGTACTCGGTATAGACCGGGAACAGCTTCATGCCGATGTAGATGAAGAAACCCACCACCACGAGCACGATCAGGAAGCTCGTGAGGGTAAGTCCGGACTGGGTCGAAATACGCTTCATGCCATTCCCCGCAACGTGTTTGGATTCCGGTACCACGCGCCACCGTGGCGCGTGCAAGGCCTAGTGTATGACGGTTCCGATGCGGGAAAAATCGACCCCGCCATTCTTGCCGTCCCAGTTCATCCAGATGAAGAATGCCCGGCCCACCAGGTTCTTCTCCGGCACGAAGCCCCAATAGCGGCTGTCGAGGCTGTTGTCGCGGTTGTCGCCCATCACGAAGTAGTGCCCTTCCGGCACCGTCCAGCTGCCTTCGCCGATCGGGCCGCGCTGCACCCGCGGGTCGACGAGGATCTTGTGGCTGACCTCACCGAGCTGCTCGTCGAAGCGTTCGGCGCCGGTCATTTCCCGCCCCGAACCCACGCCCACATAGGCACCATCGATGCTCGTCGCGATGCGCTCACCGTTCACGCTCAGCACCTTGTTGCGGTACTCCACCACGTCGCCCGGCAAGCCGACCACGCGCTTGATGTAGTCCTCGCGCGGGTTTTCCGGGTAACGAAACACCACCACGTCGCCACGCGCGGGCTCGCCGATGGGGATGACCTTGGTGTCGGTCACCGGCAGGCGGATGCCATAGCCGAACTTGTTGACCAGGATGAAATCGCCAGTGAGCAGGGTCGGCATCATCGAGTTGGACGGGATCCGGAACGGCTCGGCGATGAAGGAGCGCAGCACCAGCACCACCAGCAGCACCGGAAAGAACGAGCGCGCGTACTCGACAACGAGTGGCTCCTTGCGGCCCTCGGCCTTGCGCTTGCGCCCGAAGGTGAGGTGGTCGATCAGCCAGATGACGCCGGTGAGCGCCGTGGCCAGTACCAGAAACGCGGAAAAATTGAAGTGCACGGACAGTCCTTGGATCGACCTGGATTATTTTGAGTCAGCCTGCAACACGGCGAGGAAGGCTTCCTGCGGGATGTCGACACGTCCGACCGACTTCATCCGCTTCTTGCCTTCCTTCTGCTTCTCCAACAGCTTCTTCTTGCGCGTGGCGTCGCCACCGTAGCACTTGGCCAGCACGTTCTTGCGCAGCGCCTTGACCGTGGAGCGCGCGATGATCTGCGCGCCGACAGCGGCCTGGATTGCTACATCGAACATCTGGCGCGGGATGAGTTCCTTCATCTTCTCGCAGATCTCGCGGCCACGGCGGTCGGCGTGGGCACGGTGGCAGATGATCGACAGCGCATCCACGCGGTCACCATTGATGAGCACGTCCAGGCGCACGAAGGGGCCGGCATCGAAACGCACGAAGTGGTAGTCCAGCGAGGCGTAGCCGCGACTGACCGACTTGAGCTTGTCGAAGAAATCCAGCACCACTTCGGCCATCGGCAGTTCGTAACTGATCTGCACCTGGCTGCCCATGTACTGGATGCCCGTCTGCATGCCGCGCTTTTCCTCGCACAGCTTGATCACGTTGCCCACGTAATCGGGCGGGGTGAGGATATTGGCCAGGATGATCGGCTCGCGGATCTCGGCGATCTTCGTCACCGGCGGCAACTGCGCCGGGTTGTCCAATGGCGCCACATTGCCTTCGACATCGACCAGTTCGTAGATCACCGTCGGCGCGGTGCTGATCAGGTCAAGGTCGTATTCACGCTCCAGCCGCTCCTGCACGATCTCCATGTGCAACATGCCCAGGAAGCCGCAGCGGAAGCCGAAGCCCATCGCCTCCGAACTTTCCGGCTCGAAACGCAGCGCGGCATCGTTCAGGCGCAGCTTGTCGAGCGCCTCGCGCAAGTCCGGGTAGTCGTCGGCATCAATCGGGAACAGGCCGGCGAACACGCGAGGCTGCATTTCCTGGAAGCCCGGCAGGGGCTCGGTTGCCGGCGCCGCCGCCAGAGTCAGGGTGTCGCCCACCGGCGCACCGTGCACATCCTTGATGCTGGCCGTCATCCAGCCCGCCTCGCCCGGCCCCAACCTCGGCAAGACCTTGCGCTTGGGCGTGAATACGCCGACCTGGTCGACCTGGTGCACCCGCCCGGTGCTCATCACCAGCACCTTGTCACCAGCCTTGATCTCGCCCTGCATCACGCGCACCTGCGAAACCACGCCCAGGTAGTTGTCGAACCAGGAGTCGATGATCAAGGCCTGCAGCCGATCGGTGTCGCGTGGCTTCGGTGGTGGAATCCGCTGCACGATGGCTTCCAGCACGGCGCGCACGTTCAGACCGGTCTTGGCGCTGACTTCGACCGCATCGGTGGCGTCAATGCCGATCACCGCTTCAATCTCCTCGCGCACGCGGTCCGGCTCGGCTGTCGGCAGGTCGATCTTGTTGAGCACCGGGATCACTTCCAGGCCCATCTCCACCGCCGTGTAGCAGTTGGCGACCGATTGCGCCTCCACGCCCTGCGCGGCATCCACCACCAGCAGCGCGCCCTCGCAGGCCGCCAGCGAGCGGCTGACTTCGTAGGAAAAGTCGACGTGGCCGGGGGTGTCGATGAAGTTGAGCTGGTAGACCTGCCCATCCACCGCGGTATAGGGCAACGAGATCGACTTGGCCTTGATGGTGATGCCGCGCTCGCGCTCGATCGGATTGGAGTCGAGCACCTGCGCTTCCATTTCACGCTCGGTCAGGCCCTCGCACAACTGGATGATGCGATCGGCCAGCGTCGACTTGCCGTGGTCAACGTGCGCAATGATGGAAAAGTTGCGGATGTGCTGCATGTGGAGTCCGTGCGAGAGCCGGGAACCACCGGCATGAAACGGGCAATTATGCCACGTTCGCGCGATCCGGGCCCTGTGCCCCGCGGCACCGGACGACACGACCCCGGCAAAAAACAGAGCGGTATCAGATACCGGCGCCAAGCCGCCGACCAAGGTTCACCAGCATCGCGGCGGTGGCGCCCCAGATGCGGTGCGGTCCCACGCGGTATTCCCAGTAATTGCGCTCGCGGCCGCGGTAGGCGCCGCTGAGGCTGACCAGTCGCTCCCCGGCCAGCAACGGTGCCAGGGGCACCTCGAAGGCGGCGGCGACCTCTCCCGGGTTGGGGATGGCGTGGTAATCGGGCGACAGGCGCGCCACCAGAGGCAATACGCGGAATCCCGTGATGGTGGCATAGGGATCGAGAAAACCCAGCGGTTCCACCACGTTGCGCGCCAGGGTCACTTCCTCCCAGGCTTCACGCAGCGCCGCGTCCAGGGCGGAGTGGTCCTCCGGATCGATGCGCCCGCCGGGAAAGCTCACCTGCCCGGCGTGATGCTGGAGCGAGTCGGTACGCCGGGTCAGCAGCACGTTCACCCCTTGCGGGCGCGGCACCAGGCCGACCAGCACGGCGGCGTCCACCAGACGACCGGGGTCGATGATGTCGGCGATTTCATCCAGGTTCCAGCCGGGGCCCGCAGGCTCGGCAGACAACGGAAGCAGGGACCGGCGCAGGCTGTCCGGGTCGGCCAACGGGTCGAGCAGGGGCAGGCCGGTCATGAGCTTGTCACCGCGCGTGCCGCTGCCGCGGCAGGCCGTATGCGGAACCCGCGGAAAATACAAAAGCAAACGGCCGGAACGGGATTACCGCATCCGGCCGTCAGGGCATGTCGCGGGGTACTTCCGGGAACAGGGTTCCCGGAGGCCGCGACCCGGGTCACTTCACTTCGACCAGCTTCACGTCGAACACCACGGCCTGATTCGGGCCCACCGGGCGCAACGAATCCCCGTAAGCCTGTTCCGGCGGCATGAACAACTCCCAGCGCGAACCCTGGGTCATCATCGGAAGCACCTGCTGCAGTCCCGGGATCGGCGCTTCGCCCACCCTCACGCTCACCGGCTCGTTGCCCTGGTAGGTGCTGGCAAACTCCTGGCCGGTGGCGAGCGAACCGCGGAAGTGGATCTTCACGTCCGAGGCGGCCGTCGGCTTGGCGCCGGTGCCGGTCTCGATCACCCGATACTGGATCCCGGAGGAAAGCGTCTGGATGCCGGTCTTGCCGCGGTTCTGCGCCAAAAAGGCATCGCTCTTGCGCTTGTTCTCGGCCGCCACCTTGTCGAACTCGGCCTTGGCCTCGTCCATCATCTTCTTCTGCATCGCTTCGAGAACCGCAGCCATCTGATCCGCGGGCACGGTCGGAGCGCGCTTGGCGTGACCGTCCTGGATCGCCCGGACCACCGTATTGAGGTCGACGTCCAGCTTCTGCTCGGTGAAGCCCTGGCCGATCTGGTAGCCGATGGCGTAACTCAGCTTGCCCTTCTCGGACGTGGTGTCCTGCGCCAACGCGGCGCTCATAGTCGTGGCCGCCAACAGCGCGACCGTCCAGCGCAACTTCATGCGAATCCTCCCGGTAAGCCGGCCACGATCCATGGCCGAAAAAGAACGCGCAAGGATAACGACAGCCATGCTGAACCGCCAGTATCCCGTCCTGTCGCCAGGGCGCGCCCACCATCGACCATACAGCCGGGAGAAAGTTTCAGGCCACCAACGGGCGCTGCGGCGTGCCGCTACAATCGGCGGTCGGCTTTCCTGATTATCAAGGGTATTCCCATGTCGTTCGCCAATCTGTTGATCGAAAACCTCGGCGCGGTGCGCCGCATCACCGTCAACCGCCCCGACAAGCTCAACGC
>CAZTXX010000066.1:0-5717 GCA_964617405.1 uncultured Aquimonas sp.
GGTCTGGTCGATCCACGCCGAGCGCGGGGCGCGTACCAGTTCGGAAGGGTTGCGCCGCCTGCTGCTTTCCATCGTGAAGGATCTGCGCGTGGTGCTGATCCTGCTGGCGCGGCAACTGGTGCGGATGCGCGGCATCAAGGCGTTGGCGCCGGATGAGCAGCGGCGCCTGGCTCAATTGAGCGCCGACATCCATGCCCCGCTCGCCAACCGCCTGGGCATCGGCCAGATCAAGTGGGAGCTGGAAGACCTGATCTTCCGCACCCTGCAGCCGGAAACCTACCATCGCATCGCGTCGCTCGTGGCCGAGAAGCGGCTTGATCGCGAGCGCTACATCCAGAACGTGCTGGGCACGCTGCGCGAGGCGGTGCAGAGCGCCGGCGTGCGGGCCGAGGTCAGTGGCCGGGTCAAGCACATCTTCAGCATCTGGAAGAAGATGCAGCGCAAGAACCTCGACTTCGAGCAGCTCTACGACATCCGCGCGATGCGGGTGATGGTCGATGACATCCCCGCCTGCTACGCCGTGCTCGGCATCGTGCACGGGCTGTGGTCGCCGATTCCCAGCGAGTTCGACGACTACATCGCCAACCCCAAGGGCAACAACTACCGATCACTGCACACTGCGGTAACGGGCCCCGAAGGTCGCACCATCGAAGTGCAGATCCGCACCTTCGAGATGCATGCACACGCCGAACTGGGTGTGGCGGCGCACTGGCGCTACAAGGAAGGTGGCAAGGGCGATTCCGAGTTCGAACGCAAGATCGCCTGGATGCGCCAGCTGCTGGAAAGCAGCCTGGACGAGGACGAAGGCGATGATCCATTGCTCGCCGGCCTCTCCACCGAGCTGGTGGAGGACCGGATCTATGCGCTGACGCCACAAGGCAAGGTGCTGGACTTGCCGGCAGGGGCGACGGTGCTGGATTTCGCCTACCAGGTGCACACCGAGGTGGGTCACCGCTGCCGTGGAGCCAAGGTGAACGGGCGTATCGTGCCGCTGGGTTACAAGCTTTCCAGCGGTGAAAGGGTGGAGATCCTTACCGGCAAGGTGTCCGAGCCACGGCGCGACTGGCTGGTGGCGGGCTCGGGCTTTCTCGCCAGCCCGCGTTCGCGCGAAAAGGTGCGGGGCTGGTTCAACCGCATGGATCTGGCGCGCAACCTGCAGGCCGGGCGCGAGATGCTGGAGCGGGAACTGAAACGCCTGGGCCTGCATCAGATCGACCTGAATCTGGCACTGCCGCGCTTTCGCCTGAACAAGGTCGACGACCTCTACGTGGCGGTGGCCCTGGGCGACATCGGTTGCAGCCAGGTGGCGCGCGCGCTGCACGAAGTGTCCCAGCCTCCGGCGGAAGTGCCTGCCGAGCCGGTGATGGCGGGCCTTGGGGGCGCGCTGGCCAAGCCGCCCAGGCCGGCCAAGGGTTTCCTGATCGAGGGCGTGGGCAACCTCATGGTGCAGTTGGCGCGCTGCTGCCAGCCGGTGGCGGGCGACGCCATCGTGGGCTATCTCACCAAGGGGCGCGGGGTGAGCGTGCACCGCAAGCGCTGCGCTGCCTTGCAGGCGCTGGCGGCCCGTTCGCCCGAGCGCATCCTGCCGGTGGAGTGGGGCGGTGAGAGCGGGCAAAGCTACAGCGTGGATGTGCTGGTGCGGGCCTGGGATCGCAAATGGTTGCTGAAGGACCTCACCACGGTGATCGGTTCAAGCAACGTCCATATCCTGGCCGTGACCACGCGCGTGGACGAGGCCAACGGCCGCGCCGAAGTGCGACTCACCTTGAAGGTGGGCGACTTCGAACAGCTCGGCCAGTTGCTGGCGAAGATCGAGGCGGTTCCGGCGGTGCTTGAAGCGCATCGCGTGTGAAGTCCGCATCGACAGGATGGCTCCCGTGATGGTGCGGGTTCAATCCTTTCTGGCACCTTGGCAGGGAATGGTTCTGCCAACGAGGGCCGGGCGATATGCGACCAAGCCCTCTCCACGACCCGCGGATCCTGCAGCGATGTGCGGGGTCGGCTTTTGTGTCCCGATGCGCCTGGAGTGACGCGGGTTGGTCGCGGCAGGCCGTTCGGCGGCTTCCTATTTCGAGAAGCTGGCGGTAACGGTGGAGGCGGAGCCGGCCCGCACCTTGCAATAGCCTTCCAGAGTGATCGTGTGGCAATCGTTCCTGCCCCAGCCCTGGAAGACCGAGCCGGGTTCGGCAACCGGAATGAGCACGGTATCTGTGAACTTTTCGCCACGGCACGGGAATGCGGTGCACGCGGCCCGTGGCGGATCTGCCATGCCGTTGGCCACCATCACCGCGCCCTTGCCATTGCCGCTGGTGTTGATGGCGAGCAATCCCCGCGCGGGTGCCTGGACGAAGTGCGCGGTGATCGAGCGGTTGACCGAGGCGCGCGCCCGGCACTTGCCGTTGCTGGTGATCGAGTCGCATTCGCCTGACTTCCAGCCGTTGAAGCGCGAGCCGTTCGAGGCATTCGCCCCAAGGTCGAAGCTGGCATTGGGCAGGCCCCGGACGCAGGGGTAGAAGAGGCAGGAGGATGCGCCCGTGGCACCGGTCGCAGCACGGGTGAAGCTGACCTCTCCTGCGCCGAGGCCGGTGTGGGTGACCGTCACGCGCTTGCCGCTGGCGGTGTAACCCGCAGCGAGGGTGGCGTTGTGGATCTCGTCGTAGGCGTGCAACAGCAGGTAGTACGTTCCTGCGGATGGATTGCGGACATAGATGGATTCGTTGCCGGCCCAGTTGCCTGACGCGAACTCCTCGCTCCAGTCCGGCGAGGGAATCGCTCCCCGGCGGGCGAAAAGATCCAGATCCTGATTGGAGTGGGTGGTGATCCACAGATCCGAGGCGCCCTGCGGCACGGTGATCTTGAAGTAGAGCCCGCCACCTGCCGGAGCCGAAAGGTTTCTGACGGGCGTATCGACTTGCAGGGTGCGCCCGCCGGTGGGGCCGGTCACGTAGTGGCCCATCAGGCGTACGCCGGAGAAGGACGGGTCGCCCTGGATCATCACGAAGTAGGTCCCGGCGAGCGGCGCCTTGAATTCGCACTGCTCGTTGTTTCCATAGCGGAACGGGCGGCAGTCGAAATCGCTCTCGGTGGGCTCCTCGCCACGGCGCACGTAGAGGTCGGCATCGCCGCTGCCGCCGCTGATCTTGAAGGTCAGATTGCTGGCGCCGGCGGGGACTTCCAGCGAGAACATCCGTTTGCCGCTGTTCTGTGCGGAAATGCCACTCTGTGCGGTGCCGCGGGTCAGCGCCTGAACCGGCAGCTTGAACGAAGCGAACGCGGCATGCGCCTGGTCGGCGGTGAGGGTGCAGGTGGTGGCGTTGCCCGCTGCGGCGCAGGCGCCTGACCAGCCGGCAAACTGTGAGCCGGATGTGCCCGCTGCGGTCAGCACGACCGAGGCGCCCTTGTTGAACCGCGTGGAGCAGCGGGTGCCGCAATCGATGCCGCTGGGAGAACTGGTGATGCGCCCGTCGCCGTTGCCCAGACGCGTCACCGTGAGCGGTAGGCGCGTGATGGCCTGATTGGCCGCCGCGCGCGCGGCATCCTCGGCGTTGAGCAGGCCGACGCCGCAGCCCTTGTCGCAATGGCCGGTGAAAGGCCGGGCGGTGTCGCGCAGCAGGGTTTTGACCTGGGCCGGGGTGAGTGAGCCCTTGCGCGAAAGCACCAGTGCCGCGACACCGGCAACGTGCGGGGTCGCCATCGAGGTGCCTGCCGAATAGGCGTAGACGGGATCGCCCGGGTTCCTGTCGCCGTCGTTGAGGGTGGACAGGATCAGGTTCGGGAAATCAACCTCGCAGTTGTCGCAGTCGCCGCCGGGAGCGGCGATGTCGACGCCCTCGCCGTGATTTGAATAGGACGCACGCAGCCCGTGGCGGTGCGAGGCCCCCACGGAGATCACGCCCTGACAGTTGGCCGGGCGCGACAGGGCGGCGGGAATGTCTTCATTGCCTGCGGCGGCGATCACCACCGCACCGCGTTGAATCGCACGGTTGATCGCATTCTGGTAGGTGGTGCCGCAGCTTCCCTCGCTGCCCAGGCTCAGATTGATGACCCGCGCCGGGGTGGCGTTGGTCGGAACGCCGGAAACCTGCCCGCCGGCCGCCCAGACGATGGCGTCGGAAATGTCGGCCACGGTGCCGCCGCAGCGTCCCAGCGCCCGCACATGCTGCACTCGCGCGCCGAATGCGACGCCGGCCACGCCGACCCCGTTGTTCGTTTGCGCTGCGGCAATGCCGGCCACATGGGTGCCGTGCCAGGTGGAGTCCTGGCTGGGCGGCGCGCCGGCACCGCAGGCACTGTTCTCGTACCAGTCGCCTTCGTCGGAGGGGTCGGCATCGCGCCCGTCGCCGTCGCGCGCCGTGGTGGCGCTGGAAATGAAGTCGTAACCCGGCACCGTCTGGCTGTCGAGGTCCGGGTGCGGCGTACTGCCGGTGTCGACCACCGCGATGACGATGCCGCTGCCGGTGGCGATGTCCCAGGCGGCCGGTGCTCCGATACCGAACGAGGGGTCGTTGAGCGCCCACTGTCGGGAGTAATGCGGGTCGTTGGGCGCCAGCTTGATCGTGGCGCGAGCGTTGGGCTCCACCGAAACCACCGCCGGATTGGCAGCGAGTTCCGCCATGTAGCGCCGCGCCTGCTCGCCGGCCAGGGTTTGTCCGACGAGGTTCACCAGATGCCCGCCGGTGGCGAGGCGACGCTCGTGGCGCGCTGGTGTGCCCAGCGCCTTGGCGACGCGTGTCAGGTCGGCGTCGATGACCTTGCGGGTACGGCTCGCAGCGGCGGACTTCTCATCGCCCGGGGCCGCGTCGCCTTGGTAGTAGATGATGAAGCCCTCGAAGGATTCATCCGCGCGGCCGGCATCGAACTGCACGCGCTGGGCCAGCGCCGTATTCGCCTCCACCAGTGCAGGCGCGGCGGCCTGGGCGCTGCAGAAGATCGTGCCGGCGACCAGCAGGCTGGCCACGCATGCGCCACGGTGCATGGGAAAGCGGACGGAGCGGAGCCTTTTCATGGTGACTTCCTTGTTGGGTCGACCTCTTCGCCACGGGCATTGGGCCGGGGTCGGGTTTGTCCGGAATGACATGGTGCCAGAATCGAGAGCCGACCTGATGCCAGCGGCAACCGATGCCACCTTGCCGGACGAGGACGCGGGTTTTCCGTTGACGTGACCGGCTTCACGGCTGGATGGTGAATTGTCCCACCACCATCTCCTCGCCGCTGGTTTCATGACGGAGCTTGAGGGTGACGGTTTGCGCCGATTCCAGCAGCGCCAGCGGTACCCGGCAGGTGACGCCACGATCGGTGCGGGTGGCCGGCAGGCGATCCTCGCCGAAGACCAGCTGCACGTTGTTGGGCGCGCAGGGGAGCTGGAACCACATGCCCTGCGAACCATCGGGCTGCGCGTTGGCGGCCACTCCCGCGGTGGTTTCCTCCGGCCCCCAACTGGTGACGGGGCAGAACACCGTGGAGCGTGAGCCATCGGCGAGCAGCGCGCGCTCGGCGAACGGGCGCACTTCCAGCTCGCCGATCGGCTGCACGATGTCGCGCATCGGATCGTACAGTTCGAGGGCGTAATTGCCGGGTGTGGACAGAATGCGATCCTGCATCGCACCGAACAGGCCGGAGGTGAAACCCCGCTCGTTCACCGTGGTGGGTGCCTCCTCGCCATCGATGCGCAGTTTTACCCAGCTTGGCGTATCCGGCGCCAGGAACCAAAGGCCGCT
>CAZTXX010000066.1:5817-10327 GCA_964617405.1 uncultured Aquimonas sp.
CCTCGCCGGATCGCCGGTCGGCATGGAGCTGCCAGCGCAGGCCGGCGAGTTCGCACTCGGTTTCGCTGAGCAGCCAGCCGTCCACGCGGCAGGTACGACCGGCGCTGAAGTCCGCCTTCACTGCCTCACCAAGACGCGCCTCGATGGTGCTTCGGTCGGTCAATCCGCTGCCGAGCCGGGTGCGCAGCCGCTCGGTCAGGGTGGCTGCGGATGGTGCAGGGGTCTGGCTGTCGATGTAGGCGCGCCCCGCGCCGTGCGTGCCGTCGAGTTCGAGCAGCAGGGCATCGAAGGCTGCGCCGAGGCCGCTGGCCTCGGACGGGGAGCCTGTCTGACCGACAAATGCCTGCCACGGGGTGAGCAATACGATGGCCGTGGTGCCGGCAGCCAGTGTGGCCACGAAGAGATCGCGACGGGTGATCATGCGGGGGAGTCCTGTGGGTCACCGGCCCAACGTGCGGCCAGGCGCACCGCCAGTGCGACGATGGTGAGGGTGGGGTTGGAATAGCCGTAGCGCGGGAACAGCGAGGAGCCGGCGACGTAAAGGTTTTCCATGTCGTGGATGCGCCCGTCGGCGTCGGTCACGCCGTCCTTCGGGTCGCGCGCGAACCGGGTGGTGCCAAGATGGTGGTTGGCGCCGTTGGCCGCCGCGAGGCGCTCGGCATCGGCGATGTATTCCAGGCGCGTCCTGCCCTGGCCGGTTTGCGCCAGCATCTCGCCGAAATCCTCGAAGAACCGCAGTGCCGAGGTGACGTCGGCCGGGTCGATGCGCCAGTCGAGCCGGGCGCGGCGCAACCCCAGTGCGCAGCGCGCGTCGGTCAGCGTGATGCGGCTGTCCGGTTGCGGGCGCGGCTCCACGATCATCTGGGTGCGGTAGGTCCAGTAATCCCCCGGCGCGAAGCCGAGCGCGGCCCGCCCGCCGTAGCCGGTGGAAAGCAGATCCGGGGATGGATCCGGCTCCATCATCAGGCAGACCCCGCGTCGTGCCGGGTCATCCAGCACCCGCGGAGCCGGCGTCAGCACCGGCATGACCGCCGTGCCCTCGTCGCCGATACGCATATAGCCCAGCTCCGCCGGTGCCAGCACCTTGCCGGGACGCACCCCGTAGTGGTCGGCGAAATGGCGACCAAGGTGGGGGGAGTGCAGACCTTCACCGTCATCCCGTGCCGCCCCGCGCAGGTTCAGCAACATGCGTGCGTTTTCCAGCCCGCCCAGCGCGAGCACGAAGCGATCGGCGTGCACCGCAAGGGTCTTGCCGTCGAGCGGCTTGGCCGATATCGATACGATGCGGTCACCCTTGCGTTGCAAGGCGAAGAGGTTGGCGTGCAGCAGGCAGTCGAGGTTTTCCTGTTGCGCCAGTTCATCCGCGTAGCGGGTGCCAAAGCGTGTTGGCGGGCTGAAACGGAACAGGTGCTCGGCCACCGCGCCATCTCGCGGAACCGTCAGGAAGCGCTGCGGCTGGCGCGCGCGGACTTCGGCCGGGTCGTAGCGGTTGCTGGGGATTTCACACCAGCGGTGCGCAGCGGTCAGCCAGGGCTCCAGTTCGTCCGGGCCGATCGGCCAGTCCGGCACGGACCAGGCGGCGGGAGCGATGTAGTCCTCGCGATCCAGCGGTTTGCACCAGCCGCCCCAGTGTCCAGAGGTGCCACCCAGCATCCGGCGGCGCGAGGCCGCCACCGCGTAGGACTTTTCCCCGAGCTCCACTTCATAGAGCGCTCGTTCCCGTTCGGTGGGCTGGGTGCGCCCGCCGCCTTCGAGCAGCACGATGCGCCAGTCCGGGCGCCGACGTGCCAGTTCCAGCGCCAGCACGATGCCGGCTGGCCCTGCGCCGCAAATGCATACATCGGCGCGCACGGTGCCCGGATGTGATTGCAGGAGATCCTTAATCAATCGTTTTCCTTGGGAAACTTCCCGTATTGCGAGCGTGCGGAAAGCTTGGAAGGTTACAGGCGGTGGCGGGGATGGCGCAAAAAACGGCATGGTTGATGCGCCCTGTGGATGCACGCTTTCGCGTCCGGTTGTGACGCGCGGCTTGCTATGCTTGCGCCATCCCGGGAGCCGGGGTCAGGAGGCCGGCAATCGTTGCCCCATGGATCGGGCCGGATTGCGGGCGGGGTCAGACGAACTGGAGGCGGGGCTTGGAGATAGCCGGATACCGGATCGTTCGGACATTGGGGCGCGGTGGCATGGCCACCGTCTACCTTGCCGAACAGGAATCCGTGCAGCGCGAAGTTGCGCTGAAGGTGATGTCCACCGCGCTGCTGGGCGACGAGCAGTTTGGTGAGCGTTTCCTGCGCGAAGCGCGCATCGCCGCCCGGTTGCGGCACCCGAACGTGGTGCAGATCCACGACGTCGGCATCAGTGGCCAGTACCACTACATCGCGATGGAATACCTGCCTGGCGGGCCGGTGTTGCGGCGCGCCGGTGAGCCGCGCACGGCGGGTTTCAGTTTGCGCGTGGCGGCGCAGATCGCCGGTGCGCTCGATTACGCCGGTGCGCACGGAGTCGTGCACCGCGACCTCAAACCCGACAACATCCTGCTGCGCGAGGACGGCAGCGCGGTGCTGACCGATTTCGGTATCGCGCACGCCAGCGATGCCAGCCGCATGACGCGCACCGGGGCGATCATCGGCACTCCCCATTACATGAGCCCGGAACAGGCGCGCGGCCTGCCACTCGACGGCCGTGCCGACCTCTACGGTCTGGGCGTGGTGCTCTATGAGCTGCTGGTCGGCAAGGTGCCCTATCAGGCCTCCGATTCGCTGGCGGTGGGCATCATGCATATCACCGCCCCGGTGCCCGTTCTGCCCGAGCCGTTGGAGTGGCTGCAACCCTTGATCGACCGGCTGCTGGCCAAGGACCCGGATGACCGCTACCAGCGCGGCGCGGAAGTGGCGGCAGCGATCCGTGCCATCGAGCGCACCATCCCGGACCTGCGTGAAACCCGCGTTTTGCATGCCGTCGAGGCTCCGTCGCATCACACTCCGGGCGTGCCGGAGGAGCCAACGCTGGGGCGCATCGACGAGGTGCTGCGCACTCCGGCGCGCGCGCGCGTCGCGGCAACGGGTCGGGCGCGACGCGGCCTGCGTTGGCTGATGGTCGGGGCGATGATCGCGGCGCTCGTGCTCGGCGGGTTGTACCTGTTCCAGGATCGCCTGCGCGAAAGCCTGCCGAAAACCCGGATGAACGAACTGATGGCGCAAGCCGACCTGGCACTGCAGCGGGGCAAGCTGATGGGTTCGGCGGACAGCGCGCGTGAACTCTACGGTGCGGCGCTGGCGCTCGATCCGGACAGCCTCGCAGCGCGGCGCGGACTGGGCGTGGTCACCCAGCGGCTGGCTGAAGGCGCACGCAAGGCGCTGGAGGCGGGTGACGGGGAGCCCGCGAGGGAACTACTGGCCGAAGCCGCCTCGCTGGGCCTGCCCACCAGCGATGTGATGGATCTCACCCGCCGCCTGCAAACGCAGGAGAATCGTGATGATGCGCTCGGCAACCTGCTGGACGCCGCGCGCCAGGCACTGGATGCGGGGCAGATCGACGATGAGGAAACCGGCGCCATTGTCCTGTACCGCAGGGCGCTGCAGATGGCCCCCGGCAACGCGGTGGCGTCCGCGGGCTTGCGCGATACGCTTTCACGGCTCCTGGCACAGGCCGATGCACGCCTGGCCGCCGACGAGCCGGATGCTGCGGCCGAACTGATCGAACGTGTTTCAGCCATTGATCCCGGTCATCTTGGCCTGGTCGATGCGCGCGCACGGCTGGCCTCGGCCCGACAGGAGCGTGCCGACGACCTTCTGGCACAGCTTGATGCCGCCGATGCGCTGCGGGCCGGTGGCGCGCTGACGCCGCCGCGCCAACCCAATGCCTTGCAGGCCTACCAGGCGATCCTCGCGATCGATCCAACCCAGGCGCGTGCGCAGGAAGGTGTCCGCAAGATCGCCACCGCGCTCCTGGCGCAGGCCGGGCGCCATGTCGACGACTACCGGTTCGATCAGGCACAGGCCCTGATCGCGCAGGCACAAGCCTTGGCCCCGGACTTGGCTGGCCTGCCTGCGGCGCGTCAGCACCTGGAGACGGTCCGCACACGTCGTTTGGTGGCGGAACAACGCGACGCTTCTTCTCCGGGTGGGTTCGATGTGCCAGACACCTTGCGTCGCGCACGCGATGCGGCGGATGCCGGGCAGTTCCTCGCGCCACCCGGAGAGAGCGCCTACGACCTGTATCGCGCGGTCCTGGCGAGATACCCCGACAATGCACAGGCCCGCGCCGGACTGGATTCGCTGGCCGATCGCGCGATGCAGCGTTTCGAAGCGGCGATGGGTGCCGGGCGCCTGGGTACCGCGCGCAATGCGCTGGATGTGGTCAGCGCGGTCGCCGCTGCCGATACGCGCCTGACAAGCGCCCGTCAACGCCTGGCGCAGCGTTATCTGGGCTATGCCAGCGAGCGGTTGGGCGCGGGAGAGATCGACCTGGCGGTGCGTGCCTTCGACCAGGCGCGTGAGCTGGATCCATC
>CAZTXX010000067.1:0-10169 GCA_964617405.1 uncultured Aquimonas sp.
AACACGTTGCCCAGATAGGTGGTGGCGCCATCGGCCACTGACAGGTCGAGGTTGTTGACCAGGGCCGGGTTCGCACCCGCCGCCCCCGCGGCATCGGTCCACGCCAGGGTGATCCTCACCGGCTTGCCCGGGTCGGCAACCCCGACCGTGATCTGGTGGGTCTGCCCGGTCGCGGTGAGCACCTCGGTCTGGTCCCAATACTCGGCCGGCACCCCCGGCTGGATGATATTGGTGATGTTGACCCGCCCCCAACCCTCCAGGGTGTTCCAGCGCGCCGAGGTGTTGCCTGCCATGTCGACCGCGTTGTTGACCAGCAGCGCCTTGGCCATGGCCGGGCTGGGTGTGGCCCCGGCATTGAAGCTGCGCCACCATTCGGTCGCCAGCACCACGGCGCCGGCCGCGTGCGGCGAGGCCATGCTGGTACCCGAGCAATACGAATAGCGTGCCGGACTGCCGGTGCCGGGAATGTCGGCGCTGCCGCCGGTGCAATTGCCACCCAGATCATTGCGCGCCGAGGCAATCTGCTCGCCGGGGGCCGCGATGGTTGGCACCTGACGCCCGTCCGCCGCCGGGCCGCGCGAGGAAAAGCTCGAAATGTCTTCGATATTGCCGACCCGGTAATTGCGCGATGAGGCCGTGACGATGACGTTCTTGGCCTCCTTGGGCGCGGTCAGGCCGCTGGTACCCGAGTTGCCGGCGGAAAACACCTGGATGAAGGGCTCGGCCACACCGGCGGTATCGAAATTGCCGTCGCGCGCCATGATGTCGTGGGTACGCTCGGAGGCCTGGTAGCCGTGGTTGGTGCCTTCGCCGGTGGTCCAGGAGTTGTTGGTGCCGATGGCACCGCCCAGCACCGCGCGCTTGGAGTGCTCCTGCCAGCCACCGGACGGCGGCCAGGCCGAGGCGGACAGCGAGTTCATCGCATACAAACCCGCGCCAGGCGCCACGCCCAGACCGTAGAGGAAGCCATTGGCATCGGTCAGGCCCAGGGTCGCATCACCGGCCACGATGCCGGCCACGTGGGTACCGTGGCCACCACCGCTGCAATCCGAACCGGGTTGCCCCGCCGGGTTGCAGGCGCCGGGAAAGCTGTAGCCACCCACGATGCGACCTGCCAGATCGGCATGGTCATAGTCGATGCCGCTGTCGATGATCGCCCAGGTCACGCCAGTGCCATCGAAGCCAAGATCGACGAGGTGGTTCTCGTAACCCACGACCGGGACGCCACCGGGGTGGTTGCCAGCCTGGATCTGGACGGACATCTCGTCGTCGAAGATCGGCTGGGAGTCCTGGAAACCCATCCACAGCACGTTGTCGATGTCCGCCACCGCGGCGATCGCATCGGACGGCAGCTCCACGATCGCGTTGAAAAACTTGCGGTCAGGCTGTGCCGGGTAATGGTTCAACACCCGCCCACCGGCCTTTTCGATGGCGGCAAGCGTGGAGTCGACGAAGGCTTCGCCGTAGAACATCACATCGACGTTGCGGATCATCCCGTTGCGTCGATCCAGGCTTTGCGAGGGCTTGTAGGCCGGATGCACCTGGCCCTGCCAGCGCACGAACGAGAGGCTCTCGGCACGCGCCAAGGCCTGCGGTTCACCCCAGACCAGATAGGCGTTGCCCGGGTAGTACTGCAGGGGTTCGAGCCCACTGCGCTCCAGTTCACCGAGCCATTCGGACTTCACCGGCCCACGGAACTGCACCAGACGAAAGCCGGCCCCTTCACCTGCGCCGGCCGTGCGCTGGCCCACCGGCGGCTCGCCATCGACCCGCGGATCGAAGCGGAAACGGTTGATCTGCAACTGCCCGGAAGCCGGCTCCTCCTGGAACCCGGCGCCGGAGGCAACCAGAGTCTGATAGTCGGACTCATCCAGTTCCAGCCAGCGGAAGCTGCCGTAGTCGGCCTGGTAGCGCGGGCTGAGCGCGAGGCGGCCCAAGGCGCCCCCTTGTGCAGCGGGAACCCGCACGAAGCGGCTCGGCATCGTCGCGGCGGAGGTTGCCGCAAGCATGGGTTGGCCCAGCCGTTGCGAGGCATCGGAAGGAAGGGCTTGGGCATTGGCCGAACCCAGCCCTGCGCCGAATACGAGCAGCGCAATGCTGGCCGCCAGAGGGGCGGAGCGGAAACTTTTCATGGGAACGGTCTCGGAAGAGGACGCAAGGTCACGACATGTACGGATGCTAAACGCGGTGGGAGTCTAGCAGCGTTTTTTCACTCTTCCGAGGAGTGGTGCAGTCAGCCGGACCACACGGTGCCTGCTACAGCGCGTCAAGGTCCCCAAGCGCCTGGATCAACCGGCGTGCGCGCTTGTCGGGGCGGTGCGCGGGAGGCTGGTAACCGGCACGTTCGGCGGCGCGCAGGGCGCGTTCGGCCTCACGCCGGGCGCGGGATTCTTCCGCTTCGCAATAGAGCAACTGCGCCACCGCCGCCGGCCCGCGTGTGTCGGACAGGCCCAGCACGGAAATCTCCCACAATTCGCCGGCACGCTCGATCACCAGCGCATCACCGATGCGCACCGCGCGCGATGGCTTGCAGGCTTGGCCGGCGACCTTCACCCGCGAGAGCGTGACCGCCTCCTTGGCCAACGCCCGCGTCTTGAAGAAGCGTGCGGCCCAGAGCCACACGTCGATGCGCACACCGGACTCGCTCACTCGCCGTCTTCCGCCACGTGCTGGGTCGGCATTTCGCCTTCGCCGAAGAACTCCATGGCCTCGGAGTTGAGGCAATGGCGCTCGAAGGTGGGCGCGGGGCCATCGGGAAACACGTGCCCCAGGTGCCCGTCGCAACGCGCGCAACGGACCTCGACGCGCTCCATGCCGTGGCTGGAATCGCGCACCCGGCGCACGTGGGCACCGTCCACCGGCTCGAAGAAACTCGGCCAGCCGGTGCCCGAATCGAACTTGGCGCGGGAGGAAAACAGCGGCAGGCCGCACAAGGCGCAGGCATAGGTGCCTTCACGGTGGTTGTCGAGCAGGTTGCCGCAGAACGGCGCTTCGGTGCCATGCGCCAGAAGCACGTGCTGGCGCTGCGGCGACAGGCACGCAGCCAGGCGTTGGCGTTGGTCGGGCGGCAGCGGCGAGATATCGAAACCCGCGGCGGAAATGCGGCGCGTGGCGCTCATGGCGACCTCAGTTTTTCCGGATACGCCTTGTGCAGCTTGGCCACCTTGGGCTGGGCCACGGCCCGGATGTAAGGCTGATCGGGATTGCGCGCGGCGTAGTCCTGATGATGGCCCTCGGCCGGATGGAACGCGGTGAGCGGTTCGAGGGTGGTGACGATCGGTGTGGTGAACACCCCGGCGGCATCGAGCTGCGTGATGTAGCGCTGCGCAACCTCGTGTTGCACGGGATCGGCAAAAAACACCGCCGAGCGGTACTGGGTGCCGACATCCCCACCCTGCCGGTTGAGCTGGGTCGGATCGTGCGCCACCGAGAAGAACACTTTGAGCAACTGCCCGTAACTGAGCCGTTGCGGGTCGTAGGTGATGCGGATGACCTCGGCGTGACCCGTACCGTGTGCGCACACCGCTTCGTAGTTGGCCGTTTCCGCGCTGCCTCCGCTGTAGCCGGCCATCACGTCCAGCACGCCGTCGAGCTGGCGATACACCGCTTCGGTGCACCAGAAGCACCCCCCGGCCAGCACCGCCTCGGCACGGCCGGTATCGCTGACGCATGGCGGATCGTAGTCGGGATCGGGGAACCGCCCGGGTGAGGTACCGGGCAAGGCACAGGCAAGGCTCATTGGAATTCTCGCGCGGAAAAACACTCTGGAAGATGCGCCCTGCCGCCCGTTTCTTCAAGATCCCGACGTCCGGCATCGACGATCCAGTCCGTCGATGCTTCGCTCAGCGAACCCCCCAACAACCATTGACATGCCATCCCGGCGAAAACCGGGACGGCGGGTTTTTCAAAGGCTAGCTAAGCGCGCTTGCGCGGCGTGGTGACCAGCGCGGGCATCGGGCTGGGTGGTGGTACCGGAGCCGCGGTGGATGCTTTTTTCGATGCACGCCTGGCAGGGGCTTTTGCTGAAGCTTTCTTGGCAGGCGCCTTGACGGCCGCCTTGGCCACCGGCTTGACGCCGGGCTTGGCCGTTTGACGGCTGCTGGTGGCAGGCTTCGACGGCGCCTTGGTGGCAGCAGGCTTTGGTGCCGCCGCATCAGCCTTCTTCGCCGTCGCTGCTGCGGGCTTTTTCGCCGGGCTGTCGGCAGTGGCATCGGGCTTGCGCGCGGCGGCCGGAGCGCGCGGCGACTTGGCAAACGGCACGGAACCCAGGCCCAATCCACCCACCATGCGCTGGAACGAGGAAAACACCTCTTCCAGACCGGGGATGGCCGCCAGTGCACCGGCTCCAAGCCCGCTGGTATCGGACTTGCCCTGCTCCAGCGCAGTGGCGCAGGCGTCCTTCCATGCATCCAGCGCGGACTGCACGCCTTCGGAAAAACGCGACTGATGGCCCATCGCCTGATTCAGCAGCGCCTGCCAGCGCTCGGCATCGAGATTGAGGAAGTGCTCCGACAGATCACTGGGCAGGGTGGCCAGCTTGTCGAGCGAGAAATCGCGCCGGAAGCGGTCGGCGTGGGAAAGCCCCTGCTCCAGTCGCATGCCGGCCTCATCGGAGAACAGGTCGAACCACTGCTTGCCGTTTTCCTGCAACAACGCGGCAATGCGCAGGGCGAGATCGATATTGGCCTGGTACAGGGCCTTGGGAACCGATGCAGTTGTCATGGCGTCTTCCTCTGATGGGGAACCAGTGATGACCGGATACGACCCGCCGGCCGCAAGCATCTAGCCTAAACGATTCACCGGCACCGTGCGTTATTTCACGCCGATGCGACAAACCTCAAGCCAGGAGCAGCGCAGCGAGCTGCGCTCTACAAGAGCCCGCCACCGCCACCGTCTCCGTAAAGCGCAGCTTGCTGCGCCAAGGCCAACGCCTTCGTAGAGCGCAGCTCGCTATGGCGAGATCGATCAATCCTCGTCACGCCATAACGCATCCCAACCTTCGCGCCCCAGCTCCCGCAGGCGGGCGATATTGCGTTGATAGATCGCATCGGTGTCCGCCACCGCCTCCACCGCGCGTTCGATCGAGGCCTCGCGCAGCAGGTGCAAGGTGGGGAATGGCGAGCGGTTGGTGTAGTTGGCCGGATCGCCCACCGGGGCATCGGCAAACTCGTAATCGGGGTGGAAGCTGGCGATCTGCAACTCGCCCTCGAGATTCATCTGCGCCAGCGCCGCATCGGCCAGGTCGAGAAAATCGTTGAACGCAAGAAAATCACCCAGCACCTGCGGGTGCACCAGCAAGGTGGTTTCGATCTGCACCTCGTCGGTGACGGCCATCCGTTGCAGTTCTTCGCACAGATCCAGCAGCAGCGTCTCCTCGTCGCGCGCCTGGCTGACCACGATGCGCACCTGCCCCTTCACATACGGTGCCCGGGCGAACGGGCACAGGTTGAGGCCGATCACCGCGCGCTCGATCCAGCGCCGGGTGGCGGCGATGACCTCGGCTTCTTCCGGCGCGGCGTTCATTCGCCGATGTCCTCGTTCCACAGCGCAGGCTTCTCGCGCATCAGGCGGGCCATCAGTTCGATGCATTCGGGGTCGTCGAGCACGGTCAGCTCCACGCCACGGCTGCGCAGCAGGGCCTCTTCACCCATGAAACTGCGGTTCTCGCCGATGACCAGGCGCGGGATGCCATAGAGCAGGATCGCACCCGAACACATCGAACAGGGTGAGAGCGTGGTGTAGAGCGTGCACTGCCGATACACGCTGGCGAGCTGGCGCCCGGCGTTCTCGAAGGCATCCATTTCCCCGTGCAGGATGGGGCTGCCTTTTTGCACGCGACGGTTGTGGCCGCGCCCGATGATGCGCCCCTCGTGCACGATCACCGAGCCGATGGGAATGCCGCCCTCGGCGTAGCCGGCGCGAGCCTCGGCGATAGCGGCCTGCATGAACTCGTCCATGGAATGCTCCTGTCAGCGCGAGGCGTAGTAAGGGTTTTCGCCGCTGTCGTGATCGGTGACGTCACGCACGCCGGTAACACCGGGCACCTTGGACAACAGGGTTTTTTCCACGCCCTGCTTCAAGGTGACATCCACCATGCCGCAACCGTGGCAACCACCGCCAAAACGCAGCAGCACCACGCCTTCGGCGGTGATGCCCTCCAGCTTGACGCGCCCGCCATGGCTGGCAAGTTGCGGGTTGACGATACTGTCGAGCGTATAGCGCACGCGATCTTCCAGCACCGCATCGGTGCCGAGTTTTTCGCCCTTGAGCCCCGGCGCACGGATATTGAGTTCACCGCCGGTGGCGGTAAGCTGATAGTCGACCTCGGCCTCGGCGAAGAACGGCGCGCTCGCACCATCCAGATACAGGGTGAAGCCCTCGCAGGCGATGGCCTGCTCACGGCCATCGAGATCGCTGGCATCGCAAAACTCGAGACGCACCTCGGCCGAAGGCGTGCCGGGCTCGCTGGCCCCCAGGCGGATGCCGAGCGCGTCGCCGCCCTGGCTTTCCAGCAGGCGACGGAAATGGTTCTGTGCTGAGGAACTGATATGGATCATGGGAACGACAAGAATACGAAGACGCCCATTCTATCGCCGCTCGCCGGGCGGTACCGGCGGGCGCTCTATACTTCGGCTTTCCTGTTCACGGACGGACGCCATGTCGCGCATCAACGAACTTGCCCTGCAGCATTGCCGCCCCTTGCGCGGTGCCGAACACCGTATCGAGGCAGCCAGCGCCGCCGCGCGACTGGCCGACCTGCCCGGTTGGGCCTTGGTGGAAGAAGGCGCCGCAATCTCACGGAGCTTCCGCTTCCCCGACTATTACCGGACCCTGGCCTTCGTGAACGCGCTGGCCTTCATCGCCCACCGTGAAGACCACCACCCCGACCTCGGCGTGCACTACGACCGCTGCGTGGTGCGTTATTCCACCCACGATGTCGGCGGACTCTCCGACAACGACTTCATCTGCGCCGCCAAGGCCTCGTTGCTGGCCGGCGACGGCGACGCTTGAACCACGGCGCGCACCAGCGCATGCCGGCACGACGCCTGATCGTCGCGCTGGCGCTGGTGTTGGCGGGCTTCTGGCTGGTTTCCCAGCTCACCGTGGCCACCTGGCTTGCGCGTGAAGCGGACCAGCGACAGGCCGGCTGGGCGCAGGGCCTGTCACCCTGGCACTGGGATTTCAGCGACCCGGCCAGCGTGGTGCGGCCCGGCAGTCATGGCCTGGCCAACTCCGCACTCGCGCTGCAAGGTCTCGACATCACCCTGCCCGATGACGGCACCGCCAGCCTCTCGCTCAACCTGCGCGACCAGCAAGTGGACGCTGGCGCGGTGCAGCAAGCGCACATCGCGGTGGACAGCAACGCTCCGTTCCGGCTGATTCTGCTCGCAGGCGCGAACGGGGAGCTTTCCCGTTGGGCCGAGCTGGCACTGGACACCGGCAAATACACGACGGATATCGATCTGCAAACGCCCGAAACCACCGGGTCGAAACTCCGAACACACGTGCAGAGTCTGCACCTGCGCATCGAGTCCGCACCGGACGCGCAGCTTCGGCTGCATCGGCTGGGACTGCGTGCGCACCCTTGCGCCAATCCGGCGTGTCCCGACAGCCGCCTCACCGCACCACCCTCCGCCACACCGGAACGGCTGCTGGCCCATCGCGACCGGATACTGGCTGACCGGCCCGCGCTTTCGGTCGAAGCCGGGGGTTGGATCGGTGCCGCCGGGCGGGGAATCGCGGCCCGCGTGCCCGCGCTGCCCTTGGTTTGGCGATGGCTGCCCGGTGCCGTCGCGCTGATCGTTCTGTTCGCGTTCGCGCGCCGCCGCGAAGCACGACATTCGCAGCCGAAGCATTTCTTTCATCCGAACACCGAACTGGCGCTCACCCTGGGCCTGCCTCTTGCGCTGCTCCTTGCCGGCTGGCCAGCGCGCGAAACACCCCTCGCGATCACCCTGAGCTTCGCCGGCTGCCTGCTTGCGCTCGCCCTCTTCCCGCTCCACAACCCCGTGCGTTGGCGTTGGTTCGGCGATCGCCGCGCCTGGACTGCGGCGTTGGCCTTCACCGCGCTTGCCGCCCTCCTGACCGCACCACTGGGTGCGCTCGATGGCGGCATCGAAACCGCACGCGATCCCTCGCGCTTCCTGCGCTATCCACTCTGGGCACTGGCCCAGCAGTGGCTGCTGCTCGCCGCCATCGCCCCGCGCCTGCGCCAGCTCACAGCCGATGAACGCCTCGCCGCGCTCGCCTGCGGCACGGTATTCGGCCTGTTGCACGCCCCCAATTTCGCACTGATGGCCTTCACCTTCGCCGGCGGCACCGCCTGGGCCTGGCTCGGCTGGCGCCACCGCGCCCTGCTCCCGCTCGCCGCCAGCCACGCCGCACTCGGACTCTGGCTGACCCATATCGCCCCGACCTGGCTGCTGCGTTCGGCGGAGATCGGCGGGCGGTATTTGATGGCACCGTGAATAGCGGGACGCCGTTCCTTGCGGCAGTGCAGCATCGTTCCTACACTTGATGCTTCCCCTTCCTGCCGCGGCACCCGATCTCATGCAACTCAACGTCCTCAAGGCCAAGATCCACCGTGCACGCGTCACCCATGCGGAACTGCACTACGAGGGTTCGTGCGCGATCGACGGGTTGCTGCTGGATGCCAGCGGCATCCGCGAGTACGAGCAGATCCATATCTACGACGTGGACAACGGCGAGCGCTTCGTCACCTACGCGATCCGCGCACGTGAAGGCAGCGGGATCATCTCGGTGAACGGTGCTGCGGCGCACAAGGCGCGCGTGGGTGATCTGGTGATCATCTGCGCCTACGGCGTCATCGACGAAGCCGCGATGGCCGAGCACAAGCCGACCCTGGTGTATCCGGACGAGAGCAACGCCATCGCGCGGATCGGCAACGCGATCGCGGTGCAGGGCTGAGCGAAACCTCCCGGTCGCATGGATCCCGGCGTGCGCGGGATCATGAGGTGTTCGGAGATTTCTTGCGGGTGGTCAGCCGCCCGCGGCGACCGCAGCGGCGGTGGTGATCGGTGCGCTCGCTTCCACACTCGCAGGTGCACGCGCGGCAGCCAATTCCTTGCGGTAGCGATCCAGCAGCACGCCCACCCGCTCGACATAGACGATGGTTTCGGCATAGGGCGGCACGCCCGAATAGCGGTCGACCGCGCCTTCACCGGCGTTGTAACCGGCCGCGATACGCGTGATGTCGCCGTCGAAACGCTTGCTCAGCCAGGCCAGGTATTCCGTTCCGCCGGCGATGTTCTGTACCGGGGTGAAGGGTTCGGTGACCCCGAAGCGGGTGGCCGTGGCCGGCATGAGCTGCATCAATCCCTGCGCACCGGCGCGCGAGATGGCGTTGGGATTGAAGGCCGACTCGGCATGGATGACGGCGCGCACCAATGCCTCTTCCACCCCGTGCTGCGCGGCGGCAGCGGCCACTTCGTCGGCATAGGCGGTCAGGTTCAGGCCGACGCTGTTGAAGTCCAGGCCGGGGGTGGCGCTGCAGGCGAAACAGGTTTCGATGTAGGTGAACAGCACCTTGGCCTGGGCACCGGCAGGGCGGCGGTTGGTGTAATGGGTGACGCCATCGCGGGTGAACTTGTAGACCGCGCCACGCGTGACCTTGGGGGTGGCGTTTTCAGCAGCGACCGGTTTGGGCTCCGCCTCGCCCGGCGCGGTGCGAAACTCCACGCCCGATGGCGCTGCCGTGGCGGGTGCCGGTGGCGCGATCTTCGGCGTTTCCCTTGCCGCCGTCGCCGTTGCCGGCTGCGAGGCGAAGTTGCCCACCAGGCGGCATTGCTGGTAACCGGCCTGCGTGCTGGAGTAGGCGGTCACACCGTTCTTGTCCTTGCACCGATACAGCGCGCTGGCCTGCGCATCGCGCACGAGCGCCGGCCCCACGGCCAGCAGCAGGGCACAGGAAATGGGCAAAAACGAAAGGGGCAGGCGTATTTTCACGGCTCAAGTCTTGACCAATTCGGATGAAAAGCCAAGCGCGGCGCGCTGTTTTGCGCGCCGACTCGGCGGGCTGGCGTAGAATGTCCGGCCTCCCAAACCATCCATCGCAGCGCGGTCTGCGACTGTCATCATGTCCGGAAAGTTCTATATCAAGACCTACGGGTGCCAGATGAACGAGTACGACTCGGCCAAGATGGCCGACG
>CAZTXX010000068.1:0-10156 GCA_964617405.1 uncultured Aquimonas sp.
GGCGTGGCGGATACCGACATCGCCGACATCTTCCCGAGCCTGGTGAACTTTTCCGGCAGCGATCTGGGCTTCATGGGCTGAACAGGCGCCAGCACCAGGGTTTGACCACACCCGCGGAACACCGCACCGGTCCGCCGTACCCGTGATGACATCCACCGGTCGCGCTGCCACGATGGCGTCCTCGCAGATCCGGCGCATCCCGTGACACAGCAACCTGCCCGACTCTCCATCGCCCTGCTTCTTGCGATGTCCAGCGCCCACGCGGCGCGGGTCGATCCGCAGATCGAGGCCATCACCCGGCTTGGCGAGCGCGCGGATGTGCTGCTCGTGCTGCAAGACCAGTCACGCCCGCAACTGGCTCCGCTGGCAGCCGGGCTCGATTACCGGCAACGCCGACGCATCCTGGTCGACACCTTGCGCGCGCGGGCGGAGGGTCAACAGGCCGGTCTGCGTGCCTGGCTTGATGCGCGTGGCATCGCGCACCGCGATTTCTGGCTCGTCAACGCGATCCAGGTGCGCGTGGACGCCGATGAACTGTCCGCGCTGGCAGGTCATGCGGGCATCGCACGCATCGCCGGCAATCCGAGCATCGCGCTTCCAAGCCTTGCACAGGAAAACCGCCCCGCACCGGCTGCGCCCGAGGCCATCGAATGGGGCGTGGACAAGATCGGCGCGCCGCAAGCCTGGGCCGCGGGCCATATCGGCCAGAACGTAGTGATCGCAGGTCAGGATACCGGCTACCAGTGGAATCACCCGGCGCTGAAAGCGCAGTACCGCGGCTGGAACGGCGGCAGCGTCAACCACAACCGCCACTGGCACGATGCAATCCACGACGGTGGCACCAATTCCTGTGGCCTGGATGCACCCGCGCCCTGCGACGACCATGGCCACGGCACCCATACCGCCGGCACGTTCGCAGGCGACGACGGTGGCAGCAACCAGATCGGCGTGGCACCGGGTGCGCGCTGGATCGGCTGCCGCAACATGAACGCCGGTGATGGCACCCCGGCGCGCTACATCGAATGCATGCAGTGGTTCCTGGCACCCACCGACCTTGCCGGAAACGATCCCGATCCCGACTACGCGCCCGATATCATCAGCAATTCCTGGGGCTGTCCGCCCTCGGAAGGCTGCACCCTGGGCAACGAACTGGACGGCGCGGTGCAAACCCTGGTCGACGCCGGCATCTTCTTCGTGGCCGCGGCGGGCAACGATGGCGGCGGTGGCTGTTCGACCATCCTTGACGCACCTGCCACCCACGACGCGAGTTTCGTGGTCGGCTCCACCACCAGCACGGATGCGCTTTCCTCTTTTTCCAGTCGTGGCCCGGTTCCCGGCTCCCCGCTGATCCGTCCCGACGTGGTGGCGCCGGGCAGCAGTGTGCGCTCCGCGCTGAGCAACAGCGGCTATGGCTGGATGAGCGGTACCAGCATGGCCACCCCGCACGTCGCGGGCGCTGCCGCGCTGGTGATGTCGGCGGTGCCTTCGCTGAAGGGCCAGCCCGATGTCGTGGGGCAGCTTCTGCGACAGACGGCGCGACGCAGCGGCATCACCGATCCCGGCGCCAGTGCCTGCGGCGGTCTGAATATGACGCAATGGCCCAACCACCAGGCCGGCTGGGGCCGGATCGACGCCTGGGCGGCGGTGCAAGCGGCCTTGGAATTGGCTGGTCCGGAGGTGTTTTCCGACGGTTTCGAGGGCTGACCGCCAAACCGGTGCACCCGTGGCAAAGCGGGTGCCTCACTCGACCATGGTGAACACATATCCCATGCCGCGCACCGAACGCAACGGCAACGGGCGGCCAAGACGGTCTTCGACCTTGCGGCGCAGGCGGTGGATGATCATTTCCAGGCGGTGGTGATCGAAGCTCACGGTATCTTCCGTCAGGCTGGATACCAGCTCTTCACGGCTGACCGCCGCACCGGCGCTGGCCAGCAAGGTGGCCAGCAGCCGGCGCTCGGACTGGGTCAGCGGCACCTGCCTGCCATCCGGCGCGAGCAGGCACCAGCCGGCTTCGTCCAGGTGCCAGCTGCTGGTCACAGGCGACTCGCCATGCTCGGAGCCGGATGCCGGTGAGGCGTTGCGCATGCGGCGCAGCAGACTGTGCAAGGTGGCGGCAAGCACATCGATCTCGACAGGTTTGGCCAGGTAGGCGTCCGCGCCTCCGGCCAGTCCGCGCACGCGGTCCGAGCCGTCGGCCAGCCCGGTGAGCATCACGATGCCAAGCTCCATGCCCTTGGCGGCGCGCAGGTGTGCGAGCGCCGACAATCCATCCTCGTTGGGCAGGCCGACGTCCAGCACGATCAACTCGCAGGGCGAACTGAGGATATGGCGGTAGAGTGCCTCGGCGGACTCGAGCCCGACCACGTCGAAGCCGAACTCCCTCAGGCCGGGAACCAGGATTTCGTCGCGCAGTTCGGCATCGTCCTCCACCACCGCCACACAGGCGACAACGGACGGGGGCAGGCGGCGGTGGGCTGGGGTCATGGCGATCGCAAAACGGGAACCGGTCGTCATATTAACCGCTGGCACGTTAACTGCTGCCACCCTCACAAGATACCTGCCTGTGTCGCCGGTCAGGAGCATGTCCGGCGACGGCGGATCTCCCTGGAAGGCTATTTCGTCAGGATCAGCTTGTCGTTCTGCGTATGGCGCAGGCGGTATTCGTGATCGCCGTGGCGGATGATGAGCTCACGCTGGCCTTTCAGCAGCGCGTGGCTGTCGATGGATGAGCGCGGCGGCTTGGCACCGGGCGCCAGGCTGAGGACCGGTATGGCACGGGAAGCGGTGACCTGGAATACGGAATTCATGGGGACTCTCTGACAGCACAGGGATTGCACGGGCAACAAATGCTAATGATTCTCATTGGCAAGTCAAGTGCCCAGCAGTCCCTGCAGGCTGTTGAGACGGCCCAGCTCCACCGGGCCCAGACGCGCCACCAGATCCAACGCACCCAGATTGGCCTCCAGCTGTTCGAGCGAGGAGCAGCCCAGAATCACGCTGGACACCTTGGGATTGTGCAGGCACCAGGCCAGTGCCAGCGTCGCAGGTGAGGTGTCGAGGCCAGCCGCAATCTCCAACAGACGCGTCACCGCTTCCCGTCTGCCATCACGCGTGCCGCCATCGAGAAACTCGGCACGCCAGCCATGATCCTGGCGCGCCAGGCGCGAGCTTTCCGGCACCTGTCCTTGGGCGTATTTCCCGCTCAACAAACCCGAGGCCAGTGGCGACCACGCCATTAATCCCAGGCCCGGATCGTCGTACAACGGCGCGTATTCGAATTCCACGCGTTCGCGATGCAACAGGTTGTACTGCGCCTGTTCGGTGACCGGTGCCGCCATGCCGTTGGCGCGCGCGCAGCGCACCGCGGCACGGATGCGCTCGGCGGGCCATTCCGAGGTTCCCCAATAGAGCACCTTGCCGGCACGCACCAGATGATCCATCGCGGCCACGGTTTCCTCGATCGGGGTTTCCGGGTCGGGGCGATGGCACAGGAAGAGGTCGAGATAGTCCACCCGCAACCGACGCAGCGCCCCATCGCAGGCATCACGCAGGTGTTTGCGCGTGAGCCCGCGCTGGGTAGGGCGCGCATCCGCCACCGGCCCGAAGAAGGCCTTGCTGCACAGGCAGATCGCATCGCGCGGCAAGCGCAGGTCCGCGATGAGATCGCCAAGCCAGGACTCGGCCATTCCCCAGGCGTAGTTTTCAGCGGTGTCGAACAGGTTGATCCCGGCATCGAAGGCGCGCGCCACGAGGCGTCGTGCGCTGCCGCGATCCAGGACACCGGCGAACGTGACCCAGGTGCCCAGCGAGAGGGCCGAGACCTTGAGCCCGCTATCGCCCAAACGGCGGTATTCCATTTCAGGGTGCGGATGTTCCATGCCCGCAGTGTACCCGGACGCGGTCCACTCCAGTTCTCGGGGGCCTGAAAGACATCAGCCCCGCACTGGGCGGGGCTGATGTCCGGGATCGGAAAGCGCCAAAGCGGCGCCCGCTCAACCCATCCGCTTGCGCTGCGTCCAGCCGAATCCGGCCACGGCCAGCATCAGCAGCAGCAGAGCCCAGGGCGCGTTGCCCGGAATCATGCGCGGGGCCACCGAGAGTGTCGCTTCGTCGGTGTTGTTGTCCGGCGTCGGGTCGTCGCCAATGCCGTTTTCATCCTCGATGCTCACGGTATTGACGATCTTTCCGGCACTGGCATGGATCACGACGGCGAAATACACCGTGTGCTCCACACCATCCGCCGCAACGCTGCCGACGGCCAGGGTGCAGGTCGTGCCGGCCGGATCGCCGTCCGCGCAGCTCCAGCCCGGATCGCTGCCGGTGGTCGTGTAGCTGGTACCGGTCGGAACGGTCTCGGTGATGACCACCCCGTTGGCGTCCTGATCACCGATGTTGCGGTAGGTCAGGCGGTAGCGGATCTGGCCGCCACTGCTCGTCACCGCGCTTTCGATCTCCTTGGTGATCGCCATGTCCGGCGTGGCCACGATCGGGCGTACGTCGTCGTCGTCGTTGTTGCTCGGATCCGGATCCGGACCGTTGCTGCCATCGTCGCCGATGCTGACGTGGTTGCTCAGCTCGGTCACGCCTGCAGGCAGTGGTTGATCGACGCGCACTGCGAACTGCACCACGGTGCCCGGGGGCAGGCTCTGCCCACCCGGAACCGTGCCGGCGATCGCCAGGGTGCAGGCGGTGCCCGCCGGGGCGCCGTCGGCGCAGCTCCAGCCCGGTGAGCTGGAAGCCGCCTCGAAGCTGCTGTCGGCCGGCACCGTTTCAGTGATGACCACCCCGGTGGCCGCCTGGTTGCCCACGTTGGCATAGGCGAGGTCATAGACCACCACCTCGCCCGGCCGCGCGGTGGACGCGGACGACTTGAGGATCGCCATGTCGGGGTTGGCGGTGACCGGCGTGTCCTCGTCGTCCTGGCGCGGATCGGTCGGATCGCCCGGAACCGGCGGATCGGAGGGCTCGCCGCCGCTTCCATCGGAAACGATGGTCACGCGGTTGAGGATCTCCTCGACGCCCGCGGCAATCGGATCATCCACCGTGACCACGAAGCTCGCCGTGCCCGAGGCACCCGCCGCCAGCGCACCCACGGCCAACGTGCAAGTCGAACCCGCGTTGGCGTTGGGCGTGCAGGTCCAGCCCGTACCGGTGTAGGTGGTATGGGCCGGAACGATCTCGGTCAGCACGACGCCGGTGGCGTCCTGGTCACCGAAGTTCTCGTAGGCGATGGTGTAGGTGATGGCATCACCCGGCTGCACCGTGGCACCGCCGTCATCCTTGGTCACCCGCAGCCGCGGCATCGCATCCACCGGCGTGGTCGTGTCGTCGTGGTTGTTGTCCGGATCCGGATCCGGGCCATTGGTGCCGTCATCGGCAATGCTCACCGCATTGGCCACCTGCTCGATGCCGGCCGGAACCGGATCGGGGATGTTGACCGCGAAGAGCACGCTGACCGGCGCCGCGCCCGCGGGCACGGCGCCCGCGACGAAGGTGCACACGCTGCCACCCGGGGCACCGTCCGCGCAGCTCCAGCCTGCGGTGCTGCCTGCCGCGTTGAACGTGGTGTTGGCCGGCACCTGCTCGGTGATGACCACGCCGGTCGCGCCCTGGTTGCCCACGTTCTGGTAGGTCAGGGTGTAGACAAGCACGTCCCCGGCGCCCACGGTCGGCGCGCCGGCGCTCTTGGTGATGGCCATGTCCGGCACCGCATCGACCGGCGTGTCGTCCTGCGCCGGCGGCGTCGGCGGCACGCCGTCCCCGCCGAGGATCGCAGCGTTCACGATGGCGTTGACACCCGCGGCCAGCGGATTGTCCACCTGCACAGCGAACAGCGCGGTGCCTGCGGCGGCGGGCAGGGTCTGACCCGGCAGGGTACCCACGGCCAGGGTGCAGGTCGAACCGGCGCTGTTGTTCGGCACGCAGGTCCAGCCCGGCGTGCTGGAGCCCGGAACGAAGGTGGTGTGGGCCGGTACGGTTTCGCTGATCACGCCGTTGGCCACGTCGGTATCGCCGTCGTTCCAGTAGCGCAGCGTGTAGACCACGATGCCGCCCGGGACGGTGGTCGCATCGCCGTCGGTCTTGGTCAGGTGCAGACCTGGCGTACCCAGCAGCGGCGTGGTTTCATCATCCTCGTTGTTGCTGGGGGTTGGATCGGGGCCGTTGCTGCCGTCGTCGGCCACCAGCGCGGTGTTGTAGATGCTCGCCGTGCCGGCCGGAACCGGATCGACGATGGCCACGGCGAACTGGACGCTCGCCGCCGCCGCGCCTGCGGCGACGTTGCCGATGGTCAGGGTGCAGATCGATCCCGCGTTGCCGTTCGGCACGCAGGTCCAACCCGCGGTGCTGGAGGCGGCATTGAACGTGGTGTTGGCCGGCACGGTTTCGGCGATGGTCACGCCCGTCGCATCCTGGTTGCCCACGTTCTGGTAGGTCAGGGTGTAGACGAGGGTGTCGCCCGGCGAGGCCACGTCGCCCGACGCCAGGTTGTCGGCCTTGGTCAGCACCAGGTCGGGCGCCGCCGCGATCGGCACGATGGTCGGATCTTCCGGATCGGTCGGGGTGCCCGGGTCGTCGCTGGGAATGTCCTCGGGCACCTCGGGCGAGCTCATCACCGCCTGGTTGGCGACCTGCTCAACGCCCGCGGGCAGCGGATCGTCGATGCGCACCGCGAAGGCGTGGGTGACGGTTGCGCCGGCGGCCACGCTGAACGTGCCCAGCGTGCACGAAGTGCCCGCCGGGTCACCGTCCGCGCAGCTCCAGCCGGCATCGCTGCCGGCGGTGGCGAACGTGGTGTTCGCCGGCACGGCGTCGGTCAGGGTGACGTTGCCCAGGGCCACGACGCCGGTGTTCTGGACATGGACGCTGAAGACCACCACATCACCCGGCACGAAGGCGCCGCCCGCGCCGCTGCCCGTGTTGGCCACGGTCTTGGTGACCACCGGGCCCGGGAAGCCGAGCGAGGCATCGTCCTCTTCCGGATCGTAGGGCCGGATGTCCGGGTTGGTCGGATCCTCCGGCACCGAACCGTAGCCCGGGATCTCGGCGTGGTTCTGCACCGGGTTGGGGCTGGGCGGGAACACCGCCAGGGTGGCGTTGATGGTGGCGGTGACGCTCGCGCCCGGCAGCAGGGGCACGCCCGGGTTGCTGCTGAAGTTCACCGTGGTCTGGCCCGCCACGGTGTTGTCCAGCGCGCCGGTGAACCCGGTCGGAGTCGTGCCCAGCGCGATCGAACTGTTCAGCCACACCGCATGGGAAAGCACGTCCTCGAGCAGGACATCGTAGGCCGGGCCGCTGCCGTTGTTGGTGATCGTCAGGGTGATGACCGCCGAACCCGGTGCGGTACCGGTCGTCATGGTCTTGACCAGCGCCAGCGCCGGCTCCACCAGTTCGACATCGGCCTCATCTTCCACCGGTGCCGAGGTGTCGTTGGTGAAGCTGGCGTGGTTGGTCAGCGCCAGCGCGTCCGCATTGGCCGGCAGGTTGCGCACCCTCGCTGTCACCAGCACGCGGATCCAGTCATCGGTGAGAACCGCGTTGGCTGGATTGCTGATGGTGCCGAAATTGAAGGTGACGGTGTCGTTGTAGCCCACGCCACCGTCGCTCAGCGTCGGCGTGCCCGGCAGGCTCGTCGTGATGCCGGTATTGCCCAGCGCGTCGACGCTGGCGCCGATGGCCTCGAGGCCCGGCGGCAGCTGGTCGACCAGCACCGAGTTGGCGATCGAGCCCTGCGGGAAGCCGATGGTCAGGGTGTAGGTGACCGTCTCGCCGATGGCCAGATCAGGCACGCTCGGATCGTGCTGGCCCGCACCGGTATCGCCCAGCGAGGTGCTGGTCACCACCTTGACCAGGCTCGGGCCCAGCACGGTGATCGTGTCGTCATCGTGGTTGGTGGTGCCGGTACGACCGCCTGGCGCCGCCGGATCGGCCAGCGAGGTGAAGCTCGCCACCGCATCGTTCCGGTAGGTCTGGCCCGGGTTGACGGTGTTGGTGACCACGGCGTCGTAGGTGATGGTGCAGGTGCTGCCCAGCGGCAGCGTGCCCACGGTGAAGCTGACCGTCGGGTAGCCCGTGCCCGTGGTCACGCCGCAGGTGCCGCCGACATTGGTGACGCTGCCCAGGCCGGGGTTCGGCAGGGTGTCGGTGACGGTCACGTTGAAGGCGTCGGCGCTCGATGCCGGCGTCGCGGTCTGGTGCGCCAGGGTGATCTGGAAGGACACCACGTCACCGGCCTGCACGATGTGCGCCGGATCGGGTGCCGCGCCGTTGATCTGGGCGACCGCCTTGGCCAGGGTCAGGCGCGGCTCGACGATGTCCACGTCGGACGATGCGCTGATCGGGTCCGGGATGGTGCTCGCCGTGAAGCTGGCGGTATTGCGCACGGTCACCCCACCGGTGGTCTGCGGGGTATCCATCACCCGCGCCACCACCTCGAAGCGGATGGTGTTGTCACCGCCGGCGACCGCGTTCAGGTCGCCCAGGTTCCAGGTCGCCAAATCGTCATAGCTGTCCGCGTCCGCGCCGTCGCTGTGCACGCCGGCCGTGCCGACCACCGGGGTCGGCGTCGGGGCGATGCCGCTGATGCCCGAGCCCACCGAGACGATGCGCGAACTCAGCAGCTCCATCGAGACGGTGTTGACGGGGAGCTGATCGGTCACCACGGCGTCGAGGCTGTCGCCCGCCGGGAATTCGACGTCGAACTGCCAGGTGACGACGGCGCCGATCGCAAGATCCGGCAGCGTGTTGTCCACCTGGTCACCACCGATGTCCGGCGTCACCGACGCCACCCACTTGCTCATGCCCGGGGAGGACACGCGGATGGTGTGGTCGTCGCTGTCGGCGTAGCTGCGGCCGTCGGGATCCACGGTCGGATCGATGGAATGCCAGGTGAGGTTGGCGGTGTTGACCACGTCGGTATTGACGACGACGTCGGCCATCAGGGTGGCGCTGTAGGTGACCTGCAGCGAGCAGTCCAGCGGCAGCTGGTCCACCTCGACATCCAGGGTGGTCGCCGTGCTGCTGTTGGTGATGACCGGATTCGGGGAGGTGGAGCAGGTCGGCGTCACCGCGACGCCGGTCAGGTTGTTCAGGCCAGCCGGGGTCGGCAGGAGGTCCACGATCCGCAACGCCTGCGCCGGCATCGTCGAGGCGCCGGTGTGCTGGATCGTCAGCGTGAAGTTCACCACGTCACCGGCCTGGCCGGTGGTGATCGGGCTGGACTTCTGGATGTCGAGCAGGGGCTCCACCACGTCGACGCCGGCGCTGGCGTTGCCATTGAGGCCCGGGCCGAACTGTACGACGGCATTGTTGGTGAGCTGGTCGCCGTTGGTGTTGTCGGCGTGGTCGACCAGGCGCGCGACGACTTCCACCACAATGGTCTGCGCTACCGGGGTGTTGTTGCCGATCGGATTGGCCACCGCGCCGAAGTTGAAGCTGATGGTGTCGTTGATTCCGTCGCCCAGCTGGGTGTCGGTGATGGCGGGTACCGGACTCGGGATCGCGATCGTCATGCCGCTGCCGGTGGACACCACCGAGCCGGACAGCAC
Source organism: uncultured Aquimonas sp. (assembly GCA_964617405.1). Lineage (GTDB taxonomy): Bacteria > Pseudomonadota > Gammaproteobacteria > Xanthomonadales > Xanthomonadaceae > Denitratimonas. Next base: position 9,549 of record CAZTXX010000068.1, read on the forward strand.
CTGCATGCGGCCGTTGGTGTAAGGCACGGTGTCGGTGATCACCACCTGCGGTGCGGTGCCCTCGGGGATGGTCGCGGTGATGTGGAAGGTCGCAATCTCGCCGATGGCCAAATCCGGCACGCCGGGGCGCACTTCACCATCGTCGGTGTAGCCCAGCGAGGTGCCGACGACTGCCTTGCCCAGGGTCACCGGGGTCACGGCGATCGGCGCCTGCGCGCTGCCGCTGAATTCACGCTCGCCGTTCTGGTCGCCGGTATTGCCCGGCGTGGTCGATCCGGTGGCATTGGATCCGGTGCCGTTGCCGCCCGGCAGCGAGGTCCAAGTGCCGTTGACCGCATTGATGATCGAGCTGCCCGGAGCCGAGGCGACCAGCAGGGTGGCCTGGTAGGTGATGACCACGCTGCCGCCGGGCGGGATGACGTCGATGGTGCCCTGCACCGTGTTGCCGGCAGAACTATCGGCAAAGGTGCCCGCGCCGCCGCTGGACGTGGCCGAGATCGTAGCCAGCTGCAGGGCCAGCTCGCCCGGCAGCAGGTCGCTGACGGCCACGTCATAGGCCGGCATCACGTTCGCGCCGCTGGCGTTGGCAAGGGTCAGGGTGTAGGTGA
>CAZTXX010000069.1:0-5026 GCA_964617405.1 uncultured Aquimonas sp.
GGTTGTTCAGCCACGATGGCCCCCTCGGCAGGAGCCGGCTTGCTCGCGATGAGGCAAGGCGGTTCGCTCAGACACCGGCCGCCTCCAGTTCCAGCGTGCGGGTGCGCACCGCGCCGGTGGCATAGGCACCGTGGCTGGTCACCAGGGCTGCGCCGCCGCGTTCGAGATGCATGCCGATCAGGCGGTTGACCAGTTCGATGCCGGGCAGGTCGAGGTTGGCGTAGGGCTCGTCGAGCAGCCACAGCGGTGCCGGTACCAGCAGCAGGCGCGCCAGCGCCAGGCGCTTTCTCTGGCCGGCGGAGAACTGCCGTGCCGGCGCATCCTCGAAGCCGGCCAGGCCCACTGTCGCCAGGGCCGCATCGATATCCGATCCGGCACGCTGGCCGAACAGCCCGCAGGCGAACTCAAGGTTTTCGACAGCGGTCAGTTCGCCCTTGTGGCCGAGCAGGTGGCCGAGCAGGGCACAGGTGGTGGCGATGCGCTCGGGCGAGGCTGGCTCGCCTTGGATCAGGATGCGGCCGCGACTGGCCTGCAACAGCCCCGCCAGGACCCGCAGCAGGGTGGTTTTGCCCGAACCGTTGCTGCCGTGTACCAGCACCGCCTCACCGGTTTCGACGTGAAAATCCAGCGGCCCGAAAATCGGCTCGTCGTTGCGGTCAAAACCCAGCCCTTCGGCGCGAAGCAGCGCCGCGACGGGCGCGGAGGAGGGGGAGGAACTCATTGGGTGCAAATGCTAACCGGGATGCCTGCCAAGGTCACGGGTGGGCGGCGATCCGCCGCCCACCCGTCGATCCTCGGGGCTGTGTCTCGCGACCGGCCTGCGGAACCGGTCAGATTCACAGCTCGGGCCGGTCCCCGGCTTGTGCGCGGCGCAAGGCGCGCAACACCGGCCATACCGCCAGCGCGGCGATCAGGTGTTTGGCGCTGTGGCCGGAGATTGCGCCCCGGGTCAGGTCGAGGATTTGAAGATCGGCCATTTCCAGAAGCTTGGCGGCGGCATACCAGACCAGGACCGCAAACAGGGAGAAACCCAGCGCGCCGGGTTCTGGTCGGCGCCAGGCCAGTGCCAGCAGCAGGCCAAGGCCGCTGGCCTGGAGGACCACCCAGGGCGTCATATTGCCGCTGGCCACATCCCACAGCGCTGCGGCAGGTGCCGCCATCGCGATGAACAGGCCCAGCGCCAGGCCGGCGCGCGCGCTGATCCGATCGGCACAGGCCAGACCCATCAGCGCGGCAAAGACCAGGCTGATCCCCAACCGGTCCACCGCCAGCGCGCTGTGTTCGGGGGCGAGGTGATAGAAGCCGGAGGTGAAGGTGGTTAGGAGCTGGCCGGCCAGGCAGGCTTGCACCAGCACGCGTCGTGTTGGGGTGTGGCGTGTATGCGGCACGTGCCGCAGCGCGCGCCAGCCCAGGATTGCCATCAGCGCAAACGCCAGGTTGCTCAGGACATCCATGGCGTTGGGCAGGCCGAACAGGGCGCGCTGATCGGCGAAATCGTGATAACCGTTGGGCAACCCCACGGCCGGGGCCAGAAGGGCGAGGGCCGTGAGCGCGAGCGTGGCGGCCAGCAGCACGCGCTCGGCAGGTTCGAGGCGGATGCCTTCAGCACGAAGTCCGGAATGGCGGGGTGTGTGGCTGGTCTGGGTCGGAAGAGTCATGGCGGGCGTCTGGTTTCGGAGTGGCGGCACGCTAAACGCCTACGCTGAAAAAGTATGGGAATCCGGTTCGCGTATGGTTTATCAATCCAATTGGCGTCAAATAGTGATACTTTTTCTCTGAAATGAGTACGAGCAATGAACTGGTTGCGCAGATCAAGCGGGCACTGAAGAGCGCGGGCATGACCTACGCCGATCTGGCGCTGGCGCTGGGTCTGGCCGAGTCCAGCGTCAAACGCATGCTCGCGCGTGGCGACATGAGCCTGTCGCGGGTGGACGCGATCTGTCGCGTGCTCCATCTGGATTTCGCCGACCTGGCCCAGCGCGTGGTCGAGTCGCGGCCCCTGCTGCGCGAGCTCTCGCTCGAACAGGAGCACGCGGTGGTCGGAGACGAGCGCCTGCTGCTGGTGGCCGTCTGCGTGCTCAGTGGCTGGAGCATCGAGCAGTTGCTGGATGCCTACGCACTGACCGAGCCGGAAGCGATCGGTTGCCTGGTGCGGCTGGATCGCCTTGGCCTCATCGAGCTCAGGCCGCTCAACCGCTACCGGTTGAAGCTCGCCAAGACCTTCCGTTGGCGCGCCGATGGGCCGGTGATGCGCTATTTCCGTGAGCGGGTGATGCAGGAGTACTTCGCCGGGGGCTTCGGCCACGAGGACGAAACCCTGTTGCTGGTGCACGGCAGCATCAGCCCTGCGCTGGCACCATCTTTCCGCGAGCGCCTTCAGGCCCTGGGTCAGGATTTTGCGCATCAACACCAGGCCGACCAGCGGCTTGGCGCGATGGCACGCGAGGGCTACACCCTGGTGCTGGCGATGCGGCGTTGGGAGTTTTCCGCGTTCCAGCGCTTGCGGCGGACAGCTCCGGGCGATGGCTGAAAACCAGGTGGCCGAAGCTCCGCACATCGGGCCCGCTGTGGCACGATGAGGCCGGTCAATCGTTGTCAGACCGGATGGTGCGCAGGGCGCGTGTCCGGCAGGAGAAATCGAAATGCGCAAGCACATTGCCTGGCTCCTTCTGGCGCTCGGTCTGGGTGTGGGGGCGGCGTGCGCCGCGGGACCGGAATCCAGCCCGGCCAAGGCATCCGTTCGCTCGGTCTGGCTGGTCGAATTCAGCGAACCGCCGCTGGCGAGCTTTCGTGGTGGCAATGACGCCGCGCATCCGAAGTTGCGTGGGCTCAAGGCCACCAGCCCGGTGGTGACGGGCAAGGCCCGGCTGGACGTGGACGATGCGTCGGCCCGCGCCTATCGCGTGGCGCTGGGCGATCTGCGTGAGGAGCGCCTTGATGACTTCGCCGCCCGCATCGGTCGGCCGCTCGATCCGCTCTTCGTCTATGACGTGGTCAACAACGGCGTGGCGCTGGAGCTGACCACGCAAGAGGCGGATGCGCTGCGCGGGGTTGCGGGCGTTGCCTCGGTCGAGCCGGAGTTCGTGCGCCGTCCGATGACCGATGCGGGTCCGGCCTGGATCCATGCCGACGCGATCTGGAACGCGGCGACGGCCAGTGGTGGCAATCGTGGCGAAGACCGGATCATCGGCATCATCGATACCGGCATCAATGCCGCGCACCTGTCGTTCACCGCGACCAGTGCCGGTTACCAGATCCGCAATCCGCGCGGGCGCTATTACGGTTTGTGCGCAAGCGCATCGGGCGCAGGCTGCAACGCCAAGCTGATCGGCATCCATGACCTCACCACCGGCAGCGAGGACAAGGAAACCAACGACGGCAGCGATCCGGACGGGCACGGCACCCACGTGGCCTCCACCGCGGCGGGCAATCCCTTGAGCGTGCAGATCAGCGGCGCCGGATACACGCTTTCCGGGGTGGCGCCACGTGCCAACCTGATCGCCTACAAGGCCTGCGAAGTCGAGGCCAAGTGTCTGGGGAGCTGGACCCTGGCGGCACTCAACAAGGCCGTGGAAGACCGCGTCGACGTGATCAACTATTCGATCGGTGGCGATGCGCGCAACCCGTGGACGGGTGGCTCGGACATGCAGGCCATGCTCGCGGCGCGCGAGGCGGGCGTGGTGGTGGTGGTGTCAGCGGGCAACGAAGGCCCGGGCGCGGGCAGCCTGAGTTCGCCGGCCAATGCGCCCTGGGTGATCGGGGTGGCCAATGTGAGCCATGACCGTGCCAATGTCGCGCGGGTCACGCTCAGTGGCGGCAATTCCACGCCACCGTCCGGTGGCGTGCTGGCGGGGGCCAGCCTCACCCAACAACCCTACGGGCCGGCCCCGCTGGTGTATGCGGGCAATTACGGTTCGGCCTTGTGTGCCACTGGTCCCAACGTGGACGCGCTGCCGCCCGACACCAGCACCTCGCCGTGGCAGGGCCGGCCGTTTTCCGGCCAGATCGTGGTTTGTGACCGGGGCACCTATGCGCGCGTGATCAAGGGACTCAACGTCAAGAATGCCGGCGGTGGCGGCATGTTGCTGCTGAACGAGGCCGCCGATGGCGCCAGTGTGGTGGCCGATGCGCATGAGCTGCCAGCCGCGCATCTGCGTTACGCCGATGGTGCGGCGCTGATGCAGTGGCTTTCCCGTGGCAGCGGGCATCAGGCCACGATCGGTGCCTCCGCGATTGAGCGGGTGGCCGCCTTCGGCGATGTGCTGGCGGCCAGCAGTGGCCGTGGCCCGGTGGGGGGCAACTGGCTCAAGCCCAATCTTGCCGCGCCGGGCACCAATATCCTCGCGGCGGGCAAGGGTTCGTCCACCACGTTGGCTTATATGTCCGGCACCTCGATGGCGGCGCCGCACGTTTCCGGTGCGGTGGCCCTGCTGCGTGGCGCACATCCCGGCTGGGGCCCCGCGCAACTGGAAAGCGCACTGCAATCGACCGCCCGCGCCAGCGTGCGCCTGCCCGACGATGTGACATCGGCCGGGGCGCTGGATGCCGGCGCGGGAACCATCGACTTGTCGAAGGCAGTGCAGGCCGGCCTGTATTTTCCCGCCAGTGGCGCGGATTTCCGCGCGGTCAATGCCGCGAGCGCACGTGACTTGAACCAGGGCGCGCTGGTGGATGCCGACTGCCTGCGCAGTTGCGAGTTCACCCGCAAGGTGCGCGACCTGACCGGTGGTGGCGAGTGGACCGCCAGTGTGCAGATGCCGGCTGGCAGCATCACCGTGACCCCGTCGCGTTTCACCCTGGCCGCGGGCGGCGAGCAGACGTTGCTCTTTCGTTTCGTGCCGGGCGCCAATGCGCGCTATGGGCAATGGTTGAGCGGGAGTGTCACGCTGTCGCGCGTCGGTGGCGGATCGCCCGATACGGTACTGCCCGTGGCGATCCAGGCGTCGGCGGGCACCGCTCCGCCGGAAATCGTCCTGCCGCGTGGCAACACCACGGTCGATTCCGAATCGGGCTGGGCCGAGGCGAC
>CAZTXX010000069.1:5126-10127 GCA_964617405.1 uncultured Aquimonas sp.
AGGGCGAGCACTTCTGGATCCTGCTGCAGAACTGGAGTGCATCGACCAGCGGCAGCGACCGGGTTTCGCTGAATGCCGCCCTGGTGCCGATGGCGCCCTCGGAGCGCGCTGCCGACGCCCGCACGCTGGTCGCCACCGGGCCGGGTCTGACGGAAGACGGTGAAAGCTTCCGCGTGCGTCTTGCCTGGAACGATCCCAGCTTGGCGCCGGGCGAATCGCGCTGGGGGCATTTGCTGATTGGCGCAAGTGACGCGCAGCCCGACGGTGTGGCTCAGGTGCTGGTGAAGCTGACCCGGGCGCGCAACGGGCAATCAGGCGCCGCCGCGCTGATCCCGGGTGCAACCCGCAGCATGCGCCTGCTCGGCGGGCTGGCGCAGGATCGCCTCTATCTCGAGGTGCCGCCGGGTGCCACGCGCCTGCGCGTCCGCAGCCAGGGCAGCGGCGAGGTGAAACTGTATCTGGCGCATGATGCGCAGCCGTCCTCGCCCTCCATTGCTTCGGCGCCGGCACGCAGCAGCGCCACCGCGGTTTCCACCCAGCCGGGCGCCAATGACGAGGTCGAAGTGAGTGGCAGCGCGCTTCGTGCGGGGCGCTGGTACGTGACACCGGTCAACGAAGGCATCGGCGCCGCCGATTTCGATCTGGTCGTCAGTCTGGATTTCGACCGCGATCGGCCGCAGCCGGGGTATGGCAACTGGTTCGACCCGGACCGTCCGGGCTCAGGCTTCTTCCTGTCGCCCTTTGCCGGCGGTGAGGTCTGGACGGTCGCCTGGTACACCTTCCTGCAGGACGGCACGCCCACCTGGCTGGGCGGAAGCCTGCCGGCGCCGGGCGCACGTCAGCCGGTGGCCAGCTTCGAGCTGTACCGGTTCACCTGGAATGGCGAACAACCGCATGGCGTGGTGGTGGGCAATGCCACGCTCAGCCTGATCGATGCGCGCACCATGCAGGTGAGCTACAACCTTGATGGCGAGAGCGGCTCGCAACGCCTGCAGTTGATCGAGCCGGCGGAGTCACGTTGCCAGGCGCTGCCTGGCGGCAATCTCAAGCCGGATGGCAACTGGTACGTGCCCAGCCGCTCCGGCTTCGGCTTCGAAGTGCTGGGCTTTCCGAACCTGGAGACCTATCTGGCCTATGTCTACGACGGGCGTGGCATCGCTCGCTGGGTGATGGCCTACCGCGAGGCATCGGTGCCGCAGGGCGAGCTTCACGCCTTGCCGGCGCAGTTGATGACCGGGGCCTGCCCGCTGTGCACGATGGGTGCGGCCACCTCCACCGAGGTGGGCGTCATCCGTCGCCGCTTCGTCGATGCCACCCATGCCCGGATGGGCGCCGACCTGAGATTCCCCGAGCCGATGACCGGTCAATGGAAGAACTGGGACGATACCGTCATGCTCACTTCACCGATTCCCTGCCAATGAACCCTGCCATTTCCACCAAGCTGCCGAAGGTCGGCACCACCATCTTCACCCTGATGTCGCAGCTCGCCACCGAGCACTCGGCGGTCAACCTGGGGCAGGGCTTTCCGGACTTCGAAGTGCCGGCCTTTCTGGTCGATGCGCTTGCCGAGGCGATGCGTGCCGGGCACAACCAATACGCACCGATGGCGGGTGTTTTGGCGCTGCGCGAGGCCATCGCGGAAAAACTGGCCGCGCTCTACGGCGCGCGTGTCGATCCGGGCAGCGAGGTCACCGTGACCAGTGGCGCCACCGAGGCGATCTTCTGCGCGGTGCACGCCGTGGTACGTGCCGGTGACGAGGTGATCGTGCTCGACCCCTGCTACGACAGCTACGAGCCGGCGATCGAACTGGCCGGTGCGTGCGCGGTGCACGTGCCCTTGTCCGGCCCGGATTTCCGGGTCGACTGGCAGCGGGTGCGCGAGGCCATCACCCCGCGTACCCGCCTGCTGATCGTCAACTCGCCCAACAACCCCAGCGGCGCGGTGTTTTCGTCCGCCGACCTCGACGAACTGGCGCAAACGCTGCGCGGCAGCGACATCCTGCTGTTGTCCGACGAGGTGTACGAGCACATCGTGTTCGATGGCGCCAGCCACCAGAGCGTGCTGCGCCATCCCGAACTTGCCGCGCGCAGCTTCGTGGTGTCCTCGTTCGGCAAGACCTACCACTGCACCGGCTGGAAGCTCGGCTATTGCGTCGCGCCCGCCGCGCTGTCCGGTGAATTCCGCAAGGTGCACCAGTACCTCACCTTCTGCAGTTTCAACCCGGCCCAGCACGCGTTGGCGCGGATGATGCGCGAGCACCCGGAGCACCACCTGGAGCTGCCATCGTTCTACCAGGCCAAGCGCGACCGCTTCCGTGAACTGCTCGCGGGCACGCCGTTCCGCCTCCTGCCGGTGGCGGGAACCTACTTCCAGTTGGCCGACTATTCGGCCATCAGCGAGCTGGATGATCTCGCGTTCTGCCGCTGGCTCACCGTGGAAAAGGGCGTCGCGGCGATTCCGCTTTCGCCTTTCCAGGCCGAGCCTGTGCCCGGCCAGCGTCTGGTCCGCTTCTGTTTCGCCAAGTCCGACGCCACCCAGGAAGCCGCCGCCGAGCGGCTGCACCGCCTGCAAGGCAAGGCCGTGGGTTGAACACCCACCCGCGTTGTCCGGCCCCCGTCACGAGGAATATTCCATGAACCTTGCCCCCGAATCCGATCTGCGCATTTCCATCGTGCAGGCCGACACGATCTGGCGTGACGCCGCCGCCAACCGCGCGCTCTACGGCGACCTCGTGCGCCCCCTGGCCGGCGCCACCGATCTTGTGGTGTTGCCGGAAACCTTCACCAGTGGATTCGGCAACGAGGCCATCGAACAGGCCGAGGACATGCACGGCCCCAGCGTGGCGTGGGTGCGCGCGCTGGCGCGCGAGGTCGATGCGGTGGTCACCGGCTCGATGGTGGTCGCCGAGGGAGGGCGCATCTGGAACCGGCTGATCTGGGCCGAGCCGGATGGTGGCCTGGCCTGGTACGACAAGCGCCACCTGTTCCGCATGGCCGACGAACACCTGCGCTACGGTTCGGGCACGACCCGCCTGCTTGCCCATTGCCGTGGCTGGCGCGTGCTGCCGCAGGTCTGCTACGACCTGCGATTCCCGGTCTGGAGCCGCAACCGCACACTGGAGGAGGGCGGTTGCGAGTACGACCTGGCGCTGTACGTCGCCAACTGGCCCAGCCCGCGCCGCTACGCCTGGCGCACCCTGCTGCGCGCGCGCGCCATCGAGAACCTCGCCTTCGTCACGGGCGTCAACCGGGTCGGAACCGATGGCAACGGCTTCCACTACAGCGGTGACAGCGCGGTGCTCGATCCGCTCGGCATGCCGCTGGTGGAGCTGGGCGATCAGGCCCAGGTGGTGACCACCATCCTGTCGGCTGCGCGGTTGCGCGCCCATCGCGAGCGCTTCCCGGCGTTCCGCGATGCCGACGGGTTCAGCTTGCACACGACCTGATCCGGGCAGGAACGCCGGGTCGGGTGCTGGCTGCTGGTGAGGCGGATGCCGGCCGGCTGCCTGATACAATCCGCTGTTGATCTTGTAATGGCGGGGCGGTCTGATCCGGTGGCGCGTACGAAAGAAGAAGTCAAGCAGTCGGTGGCCGGAACGCGGCGGGTTTGGCGTGAGAGCCTGATCCTGCTCGTGGTGCCGGTGTTGCTGTACCTGCTGGCCTGCCTGGTCAGCTACCACGGCGAGGATCCCGGCTGGTCGCATTCGGGCAGCGTCACCGGCCCGATCCGGAATTTCGGCGGCATTGCGGGTGCCTATTTCGCCGATGTGATACTGCTGTTTTTCGGCATCGGCGCCTATCTCGTACCGATCCTGCTGGGCGTCCTGTTCTGGTTGCTGCTGCGCGGGCGCGATGGCAACCGGGAAACCTCGCTGACCCCTGCGTTGCGCCTGATCGGCGTGTTTGCCTTGCTGATCGGGATCGCGGCGCTGGCCTACCTGAACCCTCCGGAGCGCGCACAAGGCTTGCCGATGGGCGGAGGCGGGCTGCTCGGGCAGCTCGTCGGCATGACGCTGCATCGCGGTTTCGGCTATCTCGGCGCGGCGCTGTTCGCACTCGTGACCCTGCTGGTGGGCATCACCCTGGCCACCGGGCTGTCCTGGTTTGCCGTGATGGATCGCATCGGCCAGTTCGTGCTGTCGCTGGGACGCCGCCTGGGCCAGCGGGTGCAGGAGCAGGTGTCCGAAGGCAAGCGTCAGGCCCGCAGCGCGCGCGCCGAGCGCGAGGAGACGCGGCGCGAGGAAAAGGTCAAGCGCGCCAAGCGCGAACCGATCCGCATCGAGCCGGCCATGCAGGCCGTCGAGCGCAGCGACCGCGCCCAGCGCGAGCAACAGATTCCCCTGTTCGCCGGCGTGCCCAGCCGCGAGGGCGGCCTGCCGCCCCTGTCGCTGCTGGACGACCCGAAACCCCAGCCGCAGGGATATTCCGACGAGGCATTGGAAACCCTGTCGCGTCAGATCGAGTTCAAGCTCAAGGACTTCCGCATCGAAGGCCAGGTTGTCGGCGTCTATCCCGGCCCGGTCATCACCCGTTTCGAGATGGAGCCGGCCCCCGGCGTGAAGGGCAGCCAGGTATCGAGCCTGGACAAGGACATCGCCCGAGGCCTGAGCGTGAAATCGGTGCGCGTGGTGGACGTGATCCCCGGCAAGTCGGTGATTGGCTTGGAGATTCCCAACGCCAACCGCGAAATCATCTTCCTGTCGGAAATCCTGCGCTCGAAGGAATACGACAAGTCCGCCAGCCCGCTGACCCTGGCCCTGGGCAAGGACATTTCCGGTCGACCCACCGTGGCCGATCTCGCCAAGATGCCGCACCTGCTGGTGGCCGGCACCACCGGTTCGGGCAAGTCCGTCGCGGTCAACGCGATGGTGCTCAGCCTTCTGTACAAATCCAGCGCGCGCGACGTGCGCATGCTGATGATCGACCCCAAGATGCTGGAGCTGTCGGTCTACGAAGGCATCCCGCACCTGCTCGCGCCCGTGGTCACCGACATGAAGGAGG
>CAZTXX010000070.1:0-8502 GCA_964617405.1 uncultured Aquimonas sp.
CCAGCGCGATCGGATAGTGCGTGCCGCGGCCGAGGAACAGGGCGTGCTGGCGCGGGGCGAACTTTTCCGCCCAGGCCGCCACCTGCGGCTCCAGGTTGAGGGCGTGCTGCACGCTGCCGGGCAGGTGCCGCAGCTCGTCCAGCAGCGCGGCTTCGCGCGCGGCGTCGATGCGCCCGCGCAGCTTGCCGAGCGTGACGGCCAGGGTGAACAGGGCGACCAGCTGGGTGGTGAAGGCCTTGGTGGAGGCCACGCCGATTTCCGCGCCCGCGCGGGTGTGGAAAACCAGGCGGCTGGCGCGCGGGATGGCGCTCTCCGGCACGTTGCAGATCGACAGGGTCTTTTCGTGGCCCTGGGCCTTGGCGTATTTCAGCGCCTCCATCGTGTCCAGGGTTTCGCCGGACTGGGAGATGGTGAGGATGAGCTGATTCGGGTTCGTGACCACGGACCGGTAGCGGTACTCGCTGGCGATATCGACCGCGCAGGGGATGCCGGCCAGGGCCTCGATCCAGTAGCGCGCGGTCAGCCCCGCGTAGTAGCTGGTGCCGCAGGCGAGGATCTGTACCGCATCCACCGTTTCGAGCACCTGCGCCGCGTCCCGGCCGAACAGCACCGCGTCGAAACCGCCGGCGTCGAGAACGCCCTCGATGGTGTCGCTGATGGCGCGTGGCTGCTCGTGGATTTCCTTCTGCATGAAGTGCCGATACGGGCCGAGCTCCAACGAGGCCAGCGAGACATCGGAGACGTGCACCTCGCGCTCTGCCGGCGCGTCGTCGGCGTCGAACACCGCCACGCTCTCGCAGGTCAGCCGGGCGGTGTCGCCTTCCTCCAGGAAGATCACCCGGCGGGTGGCGGAGACGACGGCGGACACGTCGGAGGCGACGAAATTCTCGCCTTCGCCAAGACCGATCAGCAGCGGGCAGCCCACCCGCGCCGCCACCAGGGTGGCCGGATCGCGCTTATCGATCACCGCCAGCGCGTAGGCGCCGTGCAGCTCCTTCACTGCTTTCTGCAGGGCGCCGAGCAGGCTGGCACCCTGCGCGCGGTGGTGGTGGATGAGGTGGGCGATGACCTCGGTGTCGGTCTGTGACTCGAAGGCGTAGCCCAGCGCCTGAAGACGCTCGCGCTGGGCCTCGTGGTTCTCGATGATGCCGTTGTGCACCAGCGCCAGTTCGCCATGGCTGATGTGTGGGTGCGCGTTGGACTCGGTGACGCCGCCGTGCGTGGCCCAGCGTGTATGGCCGATGCCGAGGTTCGCGCTGAGCCCTTCGGCCAATGCCGCCGACTCCATCTCGGCCACCCGCCCGGTTCGGCGCACGCGGCGCACCTGATCGGCGACGACCACGGCGATGCCGGCCGAGTCGTAGCCGCGATATTCCAGCCGCTTCAGGCCGTCGACCAGCAGAGGCACGACGTCACGATGGGCGATGGCGCCGACGATTCCACACATGGAGCTTCTCAGGGGCGGGACGGGGCGGAAAGTATCGCATGCACCCCGTCCGCGGATGGTGGCAAACGTCCGACCGGACAGGGCGGACAGCGGGCGGGCAATAAAAATCGTAGTAAAAACAGATGAGTGCGCTTGCGCAATAGTTGGCACGCATCCTGCTTTATGACAAGAGTACCCCGATCCGAGTCGCCCATGATCCGTGACACGTCCGCCCAGGACAGCCTGCGCAGCCCGCTCGACGCCCACCGCCGCACGCGCCGGAGCTGGCTGATCATCGCCGCCGCGGGCCTGGCTTTCATGCTGGCGCTGGCCTGGCTGGTGTCGGGCTGGTCGGCCGGTGGCCGTTCCATTGATGCTTCGCGTCTGCGCATCGCCACCGTCACGCGCGGTGATCTGGTGCGCGACCTGTCCGCGGAAGCCCGCGTCATCACCGCCAACAGTCCCACCCTGTACGCCATCGCCGGCGGCACCGTGCGCCTGGACGTGGTGGCCGGCGACGCCGTAACTGCGGGACAGACGCTGGCCAGCATCGACAGTCCGGAATTGCGCAGCCGACTGGTGCAGGAGGAATCCACCCTCGCCAGCCTGGAAGGCGAATCACGCCGTGCCGGTCTGGACGCACGGATGGCCCGTTTCGAGGCGCGTAAATTGCTCGATCAGGCCGTGGTGGAGCAGACCGCCGCCCAACGCGACCTGGAGCGCATGCAGCGCGCTTTCGATCTGGGCGCGGTACCCCGCAACGATCTGGATCGCGCCCGCGACAACCTGCGCAAGGCCGAGATCGGCGTCGCAGCCGCGACCGAAAGCCACGAGTTGCAGTTGCAGGGCACCGAAATCGACGCCGAAAACAAGCGGCTGCTGGCGATCCGCCAGAAGGCCGTGGTCGATGAGCTGCAGCGCCAGGTCGATGCCCTGACCCTGCGTGCACCGTTTGACGGGCAGGTCGGCCAGGTGCAGGTGGTGCAGGGCGCCAACGTCGCCATCCACGCGCCGATCCTGAGCGTGGTGGACCTGTCGGAATTCGAGGTGGAAGTGCGCGTGCCCGAGAGTTTCGCGCGCGACCTGGCCATCGGCATGCCCGCCGAGGTGCGCGGCAATGCCGCGACGTACACCGCGAGCGTGGCAGCGGTATCGCCCGAAGTGGTCAACGGCGAAGTGACCGCGCGGCTGCGCTTTGATGAGGGCGAACAGCCGCCTGGCCTGCGCCAGAACCAGCGCCTTTCCGCGCGCATCGTGCTGGACCGCCGCGAGGACATCCTGCGGATCGAACGCGGCCCCTTCCTGGAGCAGGGCGGTGGTCGCCATGCCTGGGTGGTCGAGGGCACCAGCGCGGTGCGCCGCCCGGTGCAGCTCGGCGTGGCCGGGCTGGATGCGGTGGAAGTGCTATCCGGTTTGCAGGCCGGCGACCGGGTGGTGGTTTCCGGCGCCGACCGTTTCGACAACGCGGACAAGGTCCGCATCACGGGAGACTGAGCCATGCTCAACATGCAGAACATCAGCAAGATCTATCGCACCGAGCTGGTTGAAACCCACGCCCTGCGCGCGCTCGACCTCGTCGTGAAGGAAGGCGAATTCGTCGCCGTCACCGGCCCGTCGGGCTCGGGCAAGACGACCTTCCTCAACATCGCCGGCCTGCTGGAGGAATTCACCAGCGGCAGCTACGTGCTCGATGGCGTGGACGTCAAAGGGCTCGACGACAACGCCCGCTCGAAGCTGCGCAACCGCAAGATCGGCTTCATCTTCCAGAGCTTCAACCTGATCCCCGACCTCAACCTGTTCGACAACGTCGATGTGCCGCTGCGCTATCGCGGCATGCCCGCCGCCGAGCGCCGCCAGCGCATCGAGAAGGCGCTGACCGATGTCGGCCTGGGCTCGCGCATGAAGCACTACCCGGCGGAACTGTCCGGTGGTCAGCAACAGCGCGCCGCCATCGCCCGCGCCCTGGCCGGCGACCCACGCCTGCTGCTGGCGGACGAACCCACCGGCAACCTCGATTCGCAGATGGCGCGCAGCGTGATGGAGCTGCTGGAGGACATCAACGCGCGCGGCACCACCATCGTGATGGTCACCCACGACCCCGAACTCGCCGCCCGCGCCCAGCGCAACGTGCACATCGTCGACGGCATGGCGACCGACCTGCAGCGTGGTGCGGTGCTGGAGCACACGTCGCAAGACGCCTGACCGGAGACCGGCGATGCGCTACGCGATCGAACTGGGACTGCATGGCCTGCTGCGTCAACCCCGCACCATGGGGATGGCGGTGAGCCTGCTCGCGTTCGGCCTGGCGGCGGTGATGACCATGCTCAGCCTGCTGGCGATGCTGTCGAGCGATCCGTTGCCGGGCCTGAGTCGGCAGCTGCACCTGGCCTGGGTGGACTCGCGTCAGGTGGCACGCGGCGGTACCGAGGAAGCCACCGGTACCTCCGAGTTCCTGTTGAAACTGCGCGACACCGAGGCGCTCGCGCAGCCCGATATCCGCCAGGCTGCGCTCATGGAAACCTCGCTGGAAGTCCACTCCGGCGACCGCACGCGCAGCACCATCGGGCGTGCGGTATTGGCCGAAGGGCCGATGCCGTCGATGTTCGGCGTGCCCTTGCTTCACGGCCGCTACTGGAGCGACGACGAGGAACGCGATCATGCACGCGTGGTGGTGCTCAGCCGCGAGGCCAGCCTGAATCTGTTCGGCACTGCCGACGGCACGAGGCGGGACGTGGTGATTGGCGAGGCCGTGTTCCGGGTGATCGGCATCAGTGGTGACTGGAACCCGCAACCGTCCTTCTACTTCCTGCAGCCAGGTCAGTCGGCGTGGCGCGGCGGCGGTGGCGCCGACCTGTTCCTGCCATTGCGCGCGACCTTGGACTCGGGCGTAAATCCAATGAGCACGCGCGTCTGCGACCACAGTACGACGGGCGGCTGGAGTTTCGACCGGATCGACCTCGACGCCTGTCGCTGGCTGGCGCTGTGGGTGGAACTGCCCACGCCGGCGCAGCAGCATGCCTTCGGGGACGCTTTGGCCGGTTACGCCCACGATCGCCATGCCGCTGGCGTCTTCGAGCGTGAGCCGCAGTGGCGCCTGTACAGCGTTCGGCAATGGCTGGATGCCAACAGCGTGGTGCCTGACGCAGTGCGTCTGAACCTGTGGCTGGCCATTGGCCTGTTGATGCTGTGCATGGTCAATGTGGCCGGCTTGCTGGCCGCACGCTTCCTGCGTCGTTCCAGCGAGTTGGGTGTGCGCCGTGTCCTCGGTGCACCGCGCCGCGCAGTCGTCGTCCAGTGCATGGTCGAAGCTGGCGCGGTGGGTGTCATCGGCGGCCTGCTGGCCCTGCCGTTGACCCTGTTCGGGCTGTGGGTGGTGCGTTTGCAGGCGCAGGGCTACACCGACCAGGCCCAGTTCAGCGCGCTCCTGTTCTTGCTACTGCTGGCGTTATCGGTCGCTGTCGGCCTGCTGGTTGGCCTGGTGCCGGCCTGGCGTGCCGCGCGGATCGCTCCAGCGCTGCAGGTCAAGAGCCTGTGAGGCCATTGTCATGAGGAAAATCATCATGCTGCCGATGCGTCCCATCCTTTCCGCCATCGGCCGGCAACGGCTGATGCCCCTGCTGGTGGCGACCCAGGTCGCGCTGGCCTGCGCGATTCTCACCAACGCACTGTTCCTGCTGGCCCGCCAAGCCGCCCCGTTGCTGGTGGAGGACGGCATCCCGCGCGACCGTCTCCTGCTGGTGGATCAGCTTGTTTCCAATCAGGGGGGCTGGCACGGCGCGCAGATCCAGGCCGGTGCCGATGCCTTGCGCGCGGTGCCTGGCGTGCAGGCGGTATCTCCGGCGCTAGGCCTGCCGATGAAGCAGTCGATGGTATTTCGTCTTGGTCTGAATTCGGATGCCGGCATCAGCGCCCAGACCAGCGGCTTCGTCGGTGAAGACCTGCGTCAGGCGCTGGGGTTGGAGCTGGTGCGTGGACGCGACTTCGAAGTGGGCGATTACTTCGATCTCGACCTGATGCAGGGCATGAAGCTGCCACAGGGACTGCCGGTAATCCTGACTGAGCGGCTGGCGCAGCATTTGTTCCCGGACGGCGAGGCGATCGGTGCAAGGCTGACCGACGAGGAAGGCAAGAACAGCTTGGTCGTTGTCGGTACCGTTCGCCATCTGTTGCGCTATGAACTCGACCGCCTCGACTCCGGAGAAGCCGAATACTCGATGCTGCTTCCGGGGCGTTTGACCGGCGTGCCGGTGCTGAGCTATGCGGTCATCGTGGATCCGGGGCTGGGTGAAAGCATCATCGGAACCGTCGGCGACACGCTTTCCAGCACCTTCGAAGGGCAGTTGCGGGCGGGCGTCAACCCACACGTGGATCGTTACGAGGACCTATACCGGGCCGCATTCGCACCCCGCCGCGCGGCCCTGTGGCTGCTGGGCACGGTCATCGCGGTGGTGCTGGTGGTGACCGGTATCGGCATTGCCGGGCTGTCGGCCTACTGGGTGCAACAGCGCATCCGCCAGGTCGGCATTCGCCGCGCGCTGGGCGCCACGCGCGCGCAGGTGATCGGGCACTTTCTCGCGGAAAACGCCCTCATCGTCGCCATCGGCCTGGTTCCCGGCATGGTGCTGGCCTATGCCATCAACCAATGGCTGATGGCGCATTACGAACTGGCGCGCCTGCCCTTGTCCTATCTGCCATTGGGTGCGGTGGTTCTGTGGCTGCTTGGGCAGATTGCCGTGTTTGGGCCGGCGCGGCGCGCCGCCGCCATTCCCCCTGCCACCGCCACCCGCAGCGCCTGAAAACCCGAGGAGCCGAAATGTTTGCCTATTACCTTCGTCTGGCCCTGCGCAGCTTCCGCCGCAACAAGGTGCTGACCGCGCTGATGGTGCTGGCGATCGCGCTGGGCATCGGCGCGACGATGACCACGTTGACGGTGTTCCATGTGTTGTCGGGTGACCCGATTCCGCAAAAGAGCGGGCGCTTGTTCTACGTGCAGCTCGACCCGCAGACCCGCGAGGGTTACCGGCCTGGCGAAGAGCCGGAATGGCAACTGACCCGCTACGACGCGGAGGAACTGTTGCGCCAGAAGCGTGCGCCGCGCCAAGCGATGATGACCGGTGGTGACGGCATCGTGGAGCCGCACAATACGGGCCTCAAGCCCTTCAACGTCGGGGCACGCTATGCCTCCGCGGATTTTTTCCCGATGTTCGACACGCCGTTCCTCCATGGCTCGGGCTGGACCGTTGCCGAGGATGTGAGCCATGCGAGGGTGGCGGTGATCAGTCGCGCGCTGAATGAAAAACTGTTTGGCGAAAGCAGTGGCGTGGGCCGGGAGGTCCGGTTCGACGGGAACACGTTGCATGTGGTCGGCGTGCTCGATGCCTGGAGCCCGCAGCCATTGTTCTACGACCTGTTCGGTTACGACCGCCAGGAGGACGTTTTCATCCCCTTTTCCACCTCGCGCGACCTGAAACTGGACCGCCGCGGGACGATGAACTGTTTCGGCCGCGAGATCGTCAACGACCAGACCGCTTTGAACGTGCCCTGCGCATGGATCCAGTATTGGGTGGAGCTGGATTCGCCAGCCGACGCGCCTGCGTTCAAGGCCTATCTGGACAACTACTCCGAGCAGCAGCGCGCCGCCGGCCGGTTCGAGCGCCCGGCAAACACCCGCCTGCGCGATGTGATGGCGTGGTTGGACTATCGCGGCGTGGTGCCGGGGGATGTGCGGTTGCAGATGTGGTTGGCCTTCGGTTTCCTGCTGGTGTGTCTGGTCAACACGGTGGGTCTGCTGCTGGCCAAGTTCCTGCGTCGCAGCGGCGAGATCGGCGTGCGTCGTGCGCTGGGTGCCAGCCGCGCGGAGATCTTCCGGCAGTGCCTGGTCGAGGCCGGAACCATCGGCTTGGCCGGTGGCGTGTTGGGCCTGCTGCTGGCGTTGGGCGGCCTGTGGGCGGTGCGCCAACGGCCCGCCGACTACGCCTCGCTCGCGCATCTGGATGGCTCGATGCTGCTGCTGACCTTCGCGCTCGCCCTGGTCGCCAGCGTGATGGCCGGGGCGCTGCCGGCCTGGCGCGCGATGCAGGTGGCGCCTGCGATTCAGCTGAAGAGTCAGTGAGACGGGGATTCGGGATTGGTGATTCGTGATTCGTGATTCGCAAAAGCAACCGCAACCGCGCGTCACGTTGAAACCATCCCCCAAACCTCGCCCCCCATTCCCCATTCCCCATTCCCGGCCGTCAACCCATGGAAATTCGTCCCATCCTGTCCACCTTGCGCCGCCACAAGACCGCCGCCGGCCTGATCGTGCTGGAGATCGCGCTGAGCTGCGCGATCTTGTGCAACGCGCTGTTCATCGTCGGCCAGCGTCTGGATGTGCTGAACCTGCGCAGTGGTGTGGATGATGCACTGCTGGTGGAGATCGGCCTGAGCGGTGTCGGGCAGCAAGCCGATGCCGACGCCCGCAGCGCCGAGGATCTGGCCGTGCTGCGCGCCATTTCCGGTGTCGAGTCCGTGGCCATCACCAACCAGTTGCCGTTCCAGAATGGCAGTTGGAACACGTCGCTCGCACTCACCGCCGAGCAGGAGATCCCGACGCTCAATGCGGCCCAGTACATGGTGGGCGAGGGCGCATTGGAGACGCTGGGTCTGGATCTGGTCGCCGGTCGGGACTTCGAAGCCGGTGAATACATGAGCAGCGACGTGCTGAGCAACGTGGAGGACGTCCAGGGGCTCACCTCGTCCGTGATCCTGAGCAAGGCGGCTGCCGACAAGCTGTTTCCCGAGGGTGGCGCGGTCGGCAAGACCGTGTACATGGCCAATATCCCGCTGACCATCGTCGGCGTGGTCGACACCCTGCTGCGCCCAAACCTGATGGACAACAACCGGACCCAGTCGATGATCTTCCCGATCCGCATGAATTTCAACAACGGCGGTCGCTACGTGATCCGAGTGACCGATCCGGCGCGCCGTGCCGAGGTGCTGGAACAGGCGCTGGCGGCGCTGGACAGAAATGACTCCAATCGGCTGGTCTGGCGCCAGCGCAGCTTCGAGGAAAGCCGTGCGCGGTATTTCGCCAACGA
>CAZTXX010000070.1:8602-10112 GCA_964617405.1 uncultured Aquimonas sp.
AAATCGCAATTCAAGGCCCGGGCGCTGGAGTACTTCCGCCAGGTGGAGGCCGATGGCAAGCCCATCGTCGTGACCGATCACGGCAAGCCGACGCTGGAAATCCGCCCCTACCAGCCGCGTGATCGCGATCCGCTGAGCCTCCTGCGCGGCACCCTGTTGCGCTACGAGGCACCCACCGAGCCGGTGGCGGCGGACGAATGGGAGGCGCCGGGTTGATCGTCCTGGATACCCATGCGTTGCTGTGGTGGGTTGCAGGCGAACATGCCGCGCTCTCGTCCACTGCGCTGCGGGCCATCGAAGCCGAGCGCGAAGGCGGCCGCATTGCCGTTTCCTCGATCAGCGCGTGGGAGCTGGCGATGCTGGTCACGCGCGGGCGCGTGGCGCTGTCCGTCGATGTCGGACAATGGCTGGCGCTGGTCGGGCAGATCGAAGCCGTGGAGTTCGTGCCAGTGGACAACGCCATCGCGATCCAGAGCGTGGAACTGCCCGGCGATTTCCACAAGGACCCTGCCGATCGTCTGATTGTGGCTACCGCGCGCGTGCTCGACGCACCGCTGGTCACCGCCGACGAAAAGATCCACGCCTACCCGCATCTGCGCACGATCTGGTAACCATGCCCACGATCCTCGTCATCGACGACAACCCCGCCGTCATCACCGCGCTGGAGACGCTGTTTTCCCTGCACGACATCCAGACGCTGGGCGCCGATTCGCCCGAGGCGGGGCTGGAAGCGCTGCGCGGCGACGGCGTGGATCTGGTGATCCAGGACATGAACTTCCGCGCCGACACCACCTCCGGCGAGGAGGGCGTGGCCTTGTTCCGGCAGATTCGCGCGCAGCATCCCGACATGCCGGTGATCCTGCTGACGGCGTGGACGCACCTGGAATCCGCGGTCGATCTGGTCAAGGCCGGTGCCGCCGACTATCTGGGCAAGCCCTGGGACGACACCCGACTGCTGGCCAGCATCAACAACCTCCTGGAGCTGGCCGAAACCCGGCACGCACTGGACCAGCGCCGCGCCGAGGAGCAGCGCCGCCGCGCGGACTTGGCCGGCGGCCGCGCGCTGTGCGGATTCGTGTACGAGGACGGCGCCACCGAGGCGGTGCTCCAGCTGGCCCTGCAGGTGGCGCGCTCGGATCTGCCGGTATTGATCACCGGCCCCAACGGCAGCGGCAAGGAAAAGATCGCCGAAATCCTGCACGCCAACTCGGCAGTGAAGAACGGCCCGTTCGTGGCAGTGAACTGCGGTGCGCTGCCGCACGAGCTGATCGAAGCCGAGCTGTTTGGCGCCGAGCCCGGCGCGTATACCGGTGCCGGCCCCAAGGCGCGCGCAGGCAAGTTCGAGGCCGCCGATGGCGGCACCTTGTTCCTCGACGAAATCGGCACCCTGCCGCTGGCCGGGCAGGTGAAGCTGTTGCGGGTGCTGGAAACCGGGCGCTTCCAGCGCCTGGGCGGCAATCAGGAGCGCAGCGTGAAGGTGCGCGTGGTCAGCGCCACCAATGCCGATCTG
>CAZTXX010000071.1:0-9904 GCA_964617405.1 uncultured Aquimonas sp.
CCGCTGGAAGGCGGCGGTTACACCATCGACCACACCAGTTGGGTGGCGGTGCTGAACCCGCGGGCGCAACTCGCCGGTTTCATCCGCCCGCCGCTGGACGCCGCCGCCATCGCCGACGATGTGCGCACCCTGGTGGAGCGTATGCGGTGAGCCCCGGTGTCGCCCTCCAATACCTGCTGCCGCATCGGCTGGTCTCGCGCCTTGCCCTGCACGCCGCGTACAGCCGCTGGCGCCCGTGGAAGAACTTCCTGATCGGGCGCGTGTTGGCGCATTTCGATGTGGCGATGGACGAGGCGGCCGAGCCCGATCCCTACGCCTACCCCAGCTTCAACGCCTTCTTCACCCGCGCGCTCAGGCCCGGTGCGCGGGTGGCCGATGCCGATCCCCGCGCCTTGCTGATGCCTTCCGACGGGCGCATCAGCCAGTCCGGGCGAATCCATGCGGGACGCATCTTCCAGGCCAAGGGGCACGATTACAGCGTGGCCGAGTTGCTGGGCGACGAAGTCGCCGCAAAGCCGTTTGCCGAAGGCGATTTCCTCAACGTCTACCTCGCCCCGCGCGACTACCACCGCGTACACATGCCCTGGCGCGGCAGCTTGCGCGAAACCCTGCATGTGCCAGGTCGTTTGTTCAGTGTTTCTCCGGCCACCGCCGGTGCGGTGCCACGCCTGTTCGCGCGCAACGAGCGCCTGGTTTGCCATTTCGACTGCGATTTCGGGCCGATGGCGGTGGTGCTGGTAGGCGCGATGCTCGTCTCGGGCGTGGAAACGGTGTGGAACGGGGTGAACATCCCGAAATACGCCAGCCGCCCGGTGCGCCGCGATTTCCGTGGGTTGGGCGTGGAGCTGGAGCGTTTCGCCGAGATGGGCCGTTTCAACTACGGCTCCACCGTGATCGTGCTGCTGCCGCCAGGTGCCGTACAGCTCGATGCCAGCCTGACTCCGCAGCAGGTGGTGCGCGTGGGCCAGAGTGCTGGCGCCGTGCAGCCTGATTGACGCCGCCGCGCGGTCCGCTTTCATGTGCAAGGTTTCGCCTGCCGACTCCCCGCGCGCGCGCTGGTTCCTCGCTCCTTTCTTTGCTTCCCGGATAAAACCCATGCGCGCCTTCCTGATCGTGCCGATCCTGCTGCTGGCAGCCTGTGCCGCCACGCCCGAACGGCCTGCCGCCTCGCCGTCGGTATCCGATGCCAAGCTCAATGCCGTGTACGCGCGCATCGACGCCGCCACCGCGCGTTTCGATATCGCCGTGGCGCATTACGAGCGCGGGGAAGCCGCCGAGGCTGCGGGCGAATTCGGCTCGGCGCGGGCGCAGTTGCGTGAACTGGCCGACGAGTGCCTCGGCCTTGCCGGTTGCGATGTGCGTCGCGTGCTGGCCGCCCAGGATGCCCTGCTGGTGCGCCAAGGCCGTTACCTGACCGGGGCCACCGAGGATGCCGAACCCATCGACATCGCGGACGCCGGGTTGGCCGGAGAGGGCGAATCGCCGGTGCTGCTGGTCTTGCCCGAAGCAGCCCGTACCGTGGCCATGCTCAACGGCAAGGATCTGTCCAAGATCATGGTGTTGAACGAGCCGGTGAAGGCGGCGCTGGAGGAGTGGCTGACTTGGATGCGTCCGCAACTGCTGGATGCCTGGGAGAACTACCAGTACATGCGGCACCGGATGTTCCCCGCCTATGAAAGAACCGGCCTGCCCGAGGCGTTGTTGTTCGGCATCCTCGCCAAGGAGTCGGGCGGTCGCGTGCACGCCGTGTCGCGCGCCGGTGCGGCCGGGCCCCTGCAGTTCATGCCGGCGACCGGGGCGCGCTTCGGCCTCAACCGTGGCGGGCGCTTCGACCTGCGCTTCGATCCGGCCGAATCGGCACGCGCCAATGCGGAATACCTCAACGAGCGCTTCGCCGAGCTCAACGGCAACCTGTCGCTGGCCCTGGCGGCCTACAACGGCGGCGAGGGGCGCATCGCACGCCTGTCGGACAAGGGCGCTCGCGATTTCTGGAGCCCGCAGGTGTTCAACGCGCTGCCGGCCGAAACCCGCGAATACGTGCCGATGGTGCTGGCCGCCGCCTGGCTGTTCCTGCATCCGGAGCGTTACAACCTGAGCCTGCCGCAATACAGCGCCGAGCCAGTGCCGCTCACCCTGGAACGGGAGATGTCGATCAACGAGCTGGCGGTCTGCATCGGCCAGCAGGGCAACCCGCGCGGCTGGTTCCGCCACCTGCGCAACCTCAACCCGCGCTGGGAGGCCGCGCAGCGCCTGCCTGTGGGCACCGAGCTGGAGCTGCCCGCCGCCGCGCTGGAAGCCTATCGGCGCCAGTGCGAAAACGGCCCGATGCTGGCGTTGAGCCGTGAACTGCACGATGCCCGCCCACCGGTGGCACCCACGCTTGCCCGCGCTGCTGCGAGCTCCAGTTACGTGGTCAAGAAGGGCGATTCCCTGCATTCCATTGCGCGCAGCCACGGCTGCACGGTCCAGGCCATCGCCAACGCCAACGCCATCCGGGCGCCCAAATACCTCATCAAGCCCGGCCAGCGGCTTGTGCTCTCTGGTTGCGCGAGACGCTGAGCGTCTGCGGATATCATGTCGCGGTGATCGTGGATCACCAGAGCTGCAAGGAGCAAACGCGTGCTGGAACTGTTCAAGGCGGGTGGATGGGTGATGTGGCCGATCGCCGGTATTTCGATACTGGCGCTGGCGATCGTGCTGGAGCGTTTCTGGACGCTGCGACGCAAGAGTGTGCTGCCGCCCGGGCTGGGTCGGGAAGTGCGTGACTGGGCACGCCACGCGCACCTTGATCCCAAGCACATCAGTGCGTTGCGCGAGACTTCCCCGCTGGGTGAGGTGCTGGCCGCAGGGCTGGATGTGCGGCGCAGGCCGCGTGACGTGGTGCGCGAGCGCATCGAGGACACCGGCCGCCACGTCGTGCACCGCATGGAGCGCTTCCTCAATACCCTCGGCACCATCGCCAGTGCCGCGCCGCTGTTGGGGCTGCTGGGCACCGTCATCGGCATGATGCGGCTGTTCCTGGGCATCCTCGACCACGGCATCGGTGACATGAGCCAGCTTGCCGGCGGCATCGGCCAGGCGCTCATCACCACGGCTTCGGGCATGTGCGTGGCGATTCCGGCCCTGGTGTTCCATCGCTATTTCCGTGGATTGGTGGCGGGCTATGTGGTGGAGATGGAGCGCGAGGCCATCGCGCTGATCGACACCCTCGATGACGTGGCGCCACCAGCACCGGCGGAGCCCAAGCCGGCGCCCAGGCGTCGGAGTGCCGCCGGATGAGGATCGGCTCTTCCAGCGCGGAAGGCGACAGCCTGGAAACCAGCCTGATTCCGCTGATCGACGTGGTGCTGACCCTGATCATCTTCTTCGTCGTCACCACCACCTTCCAGGACCGCACCGCATTGAAGATCTCGCTGCCCGAGGCCTCCGGCCAGGCGGCGGAGACGCCGAAGGATCCGCTGGTGGTCGTGGTCGATGCCCAGGGACGCTTTTTTGTCGGTGGTGGCGAAGTGCTGCGTACCGACGTGGCCTCGTTGCGCGAGGCGATCAGCAAGGTCGCCGGTGAGGACAAGGAGCGCCCGGTGATCCTGCGCGCCGACGGCAAGACCCCGCACCAGTCCGTCATCACCGCGATGGATGCACTCGGCCAGCTCGGCTTTTCCCGGCTTTCCATCGCCACCGTGCCCACCGCCGACTCCGGCACCCCGCAATGAGCAAATCGCCCGCAGCCCGCGATACCTATCGGCGCCTGCTCGGCTACGTGCGGCCCTATGGGTGGACCTGGAGCGTGGCATTTCTGGGCATGGTGTTCGATGCCGCCGCTGCCGGCATGTTCGCCTGGCTGATCAAGCCGATGCTCGACGACCTGTTCGTGGCGCGCGATCCGCAGTCGATCTTCTGGATGCCGATCGCGCTGATCGTGCTGTTCGTGTTGCGCGGCATCGCCACCTACGCGAGTGACTTCGGCATGGCGCGCATCGGACGCAGCGTGGTGCGTGACCTGCGCGAGAGCATCTTCCTGAAATACCAGCAGTTGCCGGCTTCCTACTTTGATCGTGAACCGGCGGGGCAGGTGGTGTCGCGGGTGATCTATGGCGCCGAACAGGTGGCCCAGGCCACTTCCGATGCGGTGCGCTCGATGATCGTGGACAGCCTCACCGTGCTGGCGATGCTGGTGGTGATGCTCTGGCAGAGCGCCAGCCTCACCTTGTACCTGTTCGTGATGGTGCCGCTCACCGGCCTGGTGTGGCGCTATGTCGGGCGGCGGTATCGCCGCATCAACCGCACCATCCAGGCCTCGATGGGCGATGTCACCGGCATGGTCGAGGAGGCCGTGAGCGGCCACCGTGAAGTACGCATCTATGGCGGACAGGCGCGTGAGGCCAAGCGCTTCACCGCCGGGGTGAACGACAACCTGCGCTTGAATCTCAAGGTGGTCAGCATCAACGCGCTGAGTTCGTCCACCGTGCAGCTGGTGGCGGCCACCGCGCTGGCGGCCATCGTGTGGCGTGCCACGCGCCCGGATCTGCTCGACTCCATCAGCGCCGGTGCCTTCATGTCGTTGATCAGCGCGATGCTGGTGATGCTGCCTTCGATCAAGCGCCTGACCACGGTGCAGGCCACGGTGCAGCGTGGCGTGGCCGCGGCTGACGAGCTTTTCGAGGTGCTCGACACTGAGCCGGAACGCGACGCCGGTACCCGCACGCTGCAACGCGCGCACGGCGAGATCCGCATCGAGGCGGTATCGCTGCGCTATCCGGGGCGCGAGCAGCCCGCACTGGAGAACGTCTCCTTGCGCTGCCCGCCTGGCTCGGTCACCGCGTTCGTCGGGCCTTCCGGCAGCGGCAAGACCAGCCTCGTCAGCCTGTTGCCGCGCTTCTATGAACCTTGTGAGGGTCGCATCCTGCTCGATGGTCACCCGCTGGACGAATACCGCCTCGCCGACCTGCGCGCGCAGATCGCCCTGGTGAGCCAGCGCGTGGTGTTGTTCCAGGGCAGCATCGCCGACAACATCGCCTATGGTGGTCTGGCCGGTGCCAGCCGCGCGCAGATCGAGGCTGCCGCGGAAGCCGCCAATGCGATGGAATTCATCCGTGCCTTGCCGGACGGGCTGGACAGCCCGGTGGGCGAGCAGGGCGCGCTGCTTTCCGGGGGCCAGCGCCAGCGCATCGCGATTGCGCGCGCGCTGCTCAAGGATGCGCCGATCCTGATCCTGGACGAGGCCACCAGTGCACTTGATGCGCGCTCCGAGCGCCTGATCCAGGATGCGCTCGCACGCCTGATGCAGGATCGCACCACCTTGGTGATCGCCCACCGCCTGAGCACCATCGAGCACGCCGACCAGATCGCGGTGATGGATCAGGGCAGGTTGGTGGAACTGGGCGCGCACGCCGAACTTCTGCGCGCCGATGGCGTGTACGCGGCCCTGCATCGCCTGCAGTTTCGCGACGGCAACGCCGCCGCACCGGCATGAGCTGGCTGCGCGCCCGCGCCACCCGCTGGCTGGAGCAGTGCTGGTACGAAGGCCGACCGCCCAACCTGCTGTTGCGCCTGCTCGCGCGCCTGTTCGGGCGGGTTGCCAAAGCGCGGCGTGAGGCCTTTCTTTCCGGCAAACGCCCGCCGCAACACGCCGGGGTTCCGGTGGTGGTGGTCGGCAATCTGGCAGTGGGTGGCGCCGGCAAGACACCGTTGACGGTGGCCCTGGTGGCCGCCTTGCGCCAACGCGGCTTTCACCCCGGCGTGATCTCGCGTGGCTACGGGCGGCGCGATAGCGCTGCGCGGCATGTGCGGCCCGACGATCCTGCCCAGGACGTTGGCGACGAACCCCTGCTGATCGCACGCCGTTGCGCAGTACCCGTGGCCGTCGCCGCGCGCCGCATCGAGGCCGCGCGCCTGCTGGTGGAATCGGGTGAAGTCGACGTGCTGGTTGCCGATGACGGCCTGCAGCACTACGCCCTGGCGCGGGATGTCGAGATCCTGGTGATCGATGGCCGCAGGCGCCTTGGCAATGGCCGGTTGTTGCCCGCCGGCCCCTTGCGCGAACCGCCCGCGCGCGCGGCGGCGTGTGACTTCATCGTGGTCAATGGCGGCACGCCGCAGCCGGGCGAAATCCCCATGCAGCTCCGGTTGCAGGATGCCGTGCCACTCGACGGCGGCGCGACACGTCCGCTTGCGGAGTTTCGCGGTCGGCGCGTGCATGCGCTGGCCGGCATCGCGGATCCCGAGCGGTTTTTCCGTACCCTGCGCGATAGCGGAATCGAGCCGATCCCGCACGCTTTCGCCGACCATCACCCCTTCAGCGCGCAGGACCTGGTTTTCGGCGACGATTTACCCCTGCTGCTGACCGAGAAGGACGCCGTGAAGTGCGCGTCCATCGCACCGCCCGACACCTGGGCGGTACCGGTATCGGCAATCCTGCCCGATGAGTTTTTCGATGCCGTGGCCTTGCGCCTGAGGAAATCCGTTCCATGACCGACCCACGTTCTACCGCTGCGCCACAGGATTTCGTCGTGGCGATCCCCGCGCGTCATGGTTCGACGCGCCTTCCCGGCAAGCCACTGCGCCTGATCGCGGGCGAACCGATGATCGTCCATGTGGCGCGCCGCGCGCGTGAGGCCGGGGCCCGCGAAGTGGTCGTGGCCACCGATGATGCACGCATCGCCGATGCGCTGGCGTCGCTGGATGTCGGGGTCTGCATGACCTCGCCGGACCACGCATCGGGCACTGACCGGTTGGCCGAATGCGCGGCCTTGCGCGGTTGGTCGGACGACACCGTGGTGGTGAACCTGCAGGGCGATGAGCCGCTGGCCCCGCCATCGGCGATCCGCGCCGCGGTCGATGCGCTGCTGTCGAGCCCGGCGCAGATCGCCACCCTGGCCCAGCCCATCACCGGCACGCAGGAACTGTTCGATCCCAACTGCGTCAAGCTGGTGCGTGATGAGCACGGGCTGGCGTTGTATTTCAGCCGCGCCCCGATTCCCTGGCACCGCGATGCCTTCGCACACGACCGTATCAACCTGCCGCCGGGCGAATGGCTGCGACATATCGGACTTTACGTGTACCGCGTGGCGCAGCTGCGCCGCTTTGCGGCGATGTCCCCGGCCAGGCTCGAACAGGTCGAGGCGCTCGAACAATTGCGCGCGCTGCATGCCGGCTGGCGCATCGCGGTAGCGCTCAGCCCGGTGCCGTTTCCCGCCGGTGTCGATACCGAGGAGGATCTGGCGCGGGTCGAGTTGGCATTGCGGCAGGCCAGGCCATGAGCTACTTCACCCCGGCCGGTTTCCGATTCCTGCGCGAGCTGGCAAAAAACAACAACCGCACCTGGTTCCACGCCAACAAGGCGCGCTACGAATCCGTTGTGCGCGAACCCATGCTGCGCCTGATCGGCGACCTGCAACCCACGCTCGCCGCAATCAGCCCGCATTACCGTGCCGATCCGCGCGTGCAGGGCGGTTCGATGTACCGCATCCAGCGCGATACCCGCTACGCCCACGACAAATCGCCCTACAAGACCTGGGTGGCCGCACGGCTGAAACATGAGCGTCGCAACGAAATGGAAACCCCGGCGTTCTATTTGCACTTCGCACCGGGGGAATGTTTCGTCGGCGCCGGGTTCTGGCATCCCTCGGGCAGCACGCTGCGTCGATTCCGCGACTTCGTGGTGGACAACCCGGCCACCTGGATCGCGGCCACCCACGATCCGGCCTTCGTTGCCCGTTATCACTTCGTGGGCGAGAGCCTCAAGCGCGCACCTGCCGGTTTCGACCCGGCGCATCCGCTGATCGTGGACCTGCGCCGCAAGGACTGGGTCGCCGCCCGCGATTTCGACCAGGCCATCGCCTGCTCCGACGAGCTGCGACCCTTGATCGAGGAATCCCTGCGCGAGCTGGCGCCGATGGTGGATTATCTCTGCGCGGCGCTGGATTTGCGGTTCTGAGGCAAGGCTATCGCCGGGGGGCGTGATCGAAGGATGTGGTTCCGCTGATCCCCCGCGGTTGGCACCTCAACGAGAGGGCATTCCGACGGTTCTCATGTTGCATTGCGTCATGCTAGCCTTCGGGTCCCTTTTCCTCGAATCACTGCGATGTCGCGCGCGTTCAATTTCAGTGCGGGTCCTGCCACCTTGCCCGAGCCGGTGTTGCGGCAGGTGCAGGAGGAGCTTCTGGAATGGGGTGCCGAGCGCGCCTCGGTGATGGAGGTTTCGCATCGTGGCAAGGCGTTTGTGGCCATGGCCGAGCAGGCCGAGCGCGATGTGCGCGAGCTGCTTGCGGTGCCGGACAACTATCGCGTGCTGTTCCTGCAGGGTGGGGCATCGCAGCACTTCGCGCAGATCCCGATGAACCTGGCGCGGCCGGATCAACCGGTGGATTTCGTGCTCACCGGCACCTGGAGCGAGAAGGCCGTTGCCGAGGCGGCGCATTTCGCCCGGCCACGGGTCGCGGCGAGCGATGCCGAAGGCGGCTTTCGCACGATCCCGCCACGCGACCAATGGCGGCTTTCGGAAGATGCCGCCTATGTCCACATCGCGTCCAACGAAACCATCCACGGTGTGGAGTTCTTCGACGCACCCGACGTGGGCGCGGTGCCGCTGGTGGCGGACATGTCCTCCAATATCCTCTCGCGGCCCATCGATGTGTCGCGCTACGGGCTGATCTTTGCCGGTGCGCAGAAGAACATCGGGCCTTCCGGCCTGGTGATCGTGATCGTGCGCGAGGATCTGCTCGAACGCAGCGCCGGGCGCGTGGCGCGCATCTTCGATTACGCGGCCCATGCGCGCGAGCAGTCCCTGCTCAATACTCCGCCGACGTTTTCCTGGTACCTCGCCGGGCTGGTGTTCCAGTGGCTCAAGGCGCAGGGCGGGCTGGCTGCGATGGCCGCGATCAACGACCGCAAGGCGGCGATGCTCTATGCCGCCATCGATGGATCGGGCGGTTTTTACGCCAATCCCGTCGATCCTGCCGCGCGTTCGCGCATGAACGTGCCTTTCATCCTGCACGACGCGGCGCTGGATGCGTTGTTCCTGGAGGAATCGCGCGCCGCCGGTCTTCTGGCGCTCAAGGGCCATCGGGTGGTTGGCGGCATGCGCGCCTCGATCTACAACGCGATGCCCGAGGAGGGCGTCGCGGCCCTGGTCGGGTTCATGCGCGAATTTGCGCAACGCCACGGCTGATGGTCGGTTTCGAAACCTTTTTCCACGCTCCGTTTTTCATTTCAGGATTGCCATGACGCCCCCGAAGAAGCCACGCAGCACGAAGACCGCCAAGGACGCCGGCCAACCCGCGACCACGCCGGCGCTGGCGCAGGTGCGCGAGCGCATCGACAGCATCGACCGTCAGATCCAGGGCCTGATCGCCGAGCGTGCCGGTTTTGCCCTCCAGGTCGGCAAGGCCAAGGGCAAACTCGCGGCGGCGATCGATTACTACCGACCCGAGCGCGAGGCCCAGGTGCTGCGCATGGTGGTGGATCGCAACGAAGGCCCGCTTTCCGACGAACTGCTGGTGCATGTGTTCCGCGAAATCATGTCCGCCTGCCTGGCCCAACAGGAGCCGCTCAAGATCGGTTACCTCGGCCCGGAAGGCACGTTCAGCCAGCAGGCCGTGCTCAAGCACTTCGGTCGTTCCGCCCACGGCCTGCCGTTGGCGAGCATCGAAGAGGTGTTCCAGGAAGTGGAAAGCGGTGCCGCGGATTTCGGCGTGGTGCCGGTGGAAAACTCCGGGCAGGGCACCATCCAGGTCACGCTGGACCTGTTTTTGACCTCCGGGCTCAAGATCTGCGGCGAAGTGGAACTGCGCGTGCACCAGTTCCTGCTCTCGCGCAGTGGCCGGATCGAGGATATCGAGCGCATCTACGCGCATCCGCAATCCTTTGCCCAGACCGCCGGATGGCTGCGCACCAACCTGCCCAA
>CAZTXX010000072.1:0-9879 GCA_964617405.1 uncultured Aquimonas sp.
CCATTCAGGCCGGGCGTGGATTGAAACAGGGTGAGCTGGTTGAAGCAAACACTCTTGGGCGAGTCGCCCGGCCCATTCAGGCCGGGCGTGGATTGAAACCGCGCACCGGTGCGCACGGTCCAGTCCTGGCGGCGGTCGCCCGGCCCATTCAGGCCGGGCGTGGATTGAAACCACCTGCGAACGGGCCGCGGAATCCATGTTTGCGGGTCGCCCGGCCCATTCAGGCCGGGCGTACATCGAACCCTACTCCCGTCAGGTATGCCAATTGCGGTTGGCAGGCTGCGTTTGCAGGAATGATGAGCTGGCGGCAGGCCGCAATCGTCAGAATCGGCGTTCGGCCGGTACCTCCGCGAAGCGGGAACCGGGCGAGCGGTTTTCGTGTGGGAAGGGGCTTGTTCGATAACTTCTCGTGCTCTGCATGATCGCCCCGCTCGTGTCAGGTTTCAGGAGTCTGCGTTCACCGACATCGCACGCCAGCGGTTGACGATGGTGCAGAACAGGGCGGCGGTGATCTCGGTGTCGTAGATGGCCGAGTGGGCTTGGCTCGGGTCCCAGGTGAGGCCGGCGGCTTCGGTGGCCTTGGCCAGTACGGTCTGGCCGAAGGCGAGGCCGGCGAGGGCGACGGTGTCGAAGCTGCTGAAGGGGTGAAAGGGGCTGCGCTTGTGGCCGGTCCGCTGGATCGCGGCGTTCAGGAAGCCGAGGTCGAAGCTGGAGTTGTGGCCCACGAGGATGGCGCGGTTGCAGCCGTTGTCCCGCACCGCCTGGCGCACGCCACGGAAGATGTGACTGAGCGCCTCGCGCTCGGGCAAGGCGCCGCGCAGGGGGTTGTAGGGGTCGATGCCGGTGATTTCGAGTGATTTCGGGTCGAGTTCGCCACCGGCGAAAGGTTCGACATGGGTGTGGAGCGTGGCGCCGCAGTACACCTGCCCGTCGGGTTCCATGAGGATCGGTACCGCGGCGATTTCCAGCAGCGCGTGGCGATTGCAGTCGAAGCCCCCGGTTTCCACGTCCACCACCACGGGAAGGAAGCCGCGAAAGCGTGTGGCGATGCTGGTGGCGCGGGCGGCGTCGTGGTCGGGGAATGGGCTCATGCGGGAAAGTTTAGCAACGGCGCTGTTCCTGGCCGGTGGCGGCCGAATCGTGCGGCCAGCGTGGATTCACCCGGCTCGTGTGCCGCAGATGGCGCCGCGCAGGTGCAGTTCGTGCAGGCGTTCAATCGCCAGCGCCCGCAGCGTGGTGTGATCGGCTTCGTTGCCTGTCAGGTTTTCGATCAGGGCCTGGCCGGTGATCGCTGACTCTTGTTCGTGCAATGCCTGCATCAGGCCATGGGTGAGCGCATCGACCTCGTGGAAGTGGACGGTGTCATCGGCGTCGCGACGGATCAGCAGAAAGGTGGGGGACCCCGGTGCCGTCTGCGGCTGGAAGGCAGGCGAGATGCGGTGTACGGGAAACTGGTAGGCCAGCGGCCAGGCCAGCGGCGAGGCGACCGGAATGCCTTCGAGCAGGTCGCCGTCGGGGTTGATGCCAGGTGGCATGGCTTCGGCTTCGTCCAGCAACAGTGCCAGTTCGATCCACTCGTAGTGCGCCAGTTCGTGCAGGAACGGCGGTTGCGGCGGGCGGGTCTGGAGCCAGTCGAGAAATTCGTTGCCGATCCGGGTGAACAAGGGGGTGCGGCAGCGATGTTCGCGGTAGAAGTCCTCCACCAGCGTGCGCCAGGCGGTGGCGCCGAGGATTTCACGCAGCATCGGGAAGTTTCCCGCGAGCAGGCTGTTCATTCCGTTGAGGAAGAGGTCGCGGTAGAGCGCCATGCGTGCCTCGGGCACAGGTGGTGCCACAGCATGATCCGGGTCGCGCAGCCAGGCGGCGAACGCCGCTTGCTGGTGGGCGAGGCGGGAAGGCTCAGAAGCCACGACTGGATGCTCCGGCGGCAATCGCTTCAGCTTGCAGGCGGCGGATGGTGGCCACTTCATCGAGCAGCGCGGGCAGTGGCGGGATATTGAAGTCGCGCTCCAGCAAGGTCGGCACCACGCCCGCGTGGCGGTAGGCCGAGGCCAGCAGCGACCAGACCGGATCAATCACGGCCGCGCCATGGCTGTCCACCAGAAGGTCGGGGGCCTGCACGAAGTGCCCGGCCACATGGATGCAACGCACCCGCTGCGCAGGCAATGCATGCAGGAAGGCGAGCGCGTCGTAGCCATGGTTGATGCTGTTGACGTGGATGTTGTTCACGTCCAGCAGCAGGTCGCAGTCGGCCTCGGCCAGTACCGCGTTGATGAAGTCGATTTCGCTCATTTCCTGCCAGGGCGCGGCGTAATAGGAAATGTTTTCCACCGCGATGCGCCGACCCAGTGCGTCCTGCACCCGGGCGATGCGTGCGGCGACGTGGCGCACGGCTTCCGGGGTGAAGGGGAGGGGCGCCAGGTCGTAGAGTTGACCCTCGTCGGCACACCAGCTCAGGTGTTCGCTGTAGAACGGCACGCTCCAGCGATCAAGGAAGGCCTTGATCCTGGCGATGAAAGTCTCGTCGAGTGGTGCCGGGCCGCCGAGCGAGAGCGACAGGCCGTGGCAGGTGACGGGAAATCGTTCGGCCAATGCGGCCAGCGCCTTGCCATGGCGGCCACCGACGTCGATCCAGTTTTCCGGTGCGAGTTCGAGGAAATCCACCGCATCGGCGGGGGCGTCCTGCAGCGCTGCCGCCAGTGGTCGCCGCAATCCCAGTCCGGCCAGTGCCGTTGCAGTGCGGGCCGGAAGTGGCGCGGTGCCGGCCCGGCTCATGATGCCGGGCCAAGCAGGTTCAGACGCTGCCGCCG
This sequence comes from uncultured Aquimonas sp., assembly GCA_964617405.1. GTDB lineage: Bacteria > Pseudomonadota > Gammaproteobacteria > Xanthomonadales > Xanthomonadaceae > Denitratimonas. The sequence goes on from CAZTXX010000072.1 coordinate 2,811, forward strand.
CATTTGCCTTCGCCGCATTTGCCCTCGCCGCACTTGCCTTCCTGCTCGGCCTTGTCGTGCTCGGCGTCGGTGTGGTGGTCGGCACCGCACTTGCCCTCGTGGCCGTCCTTCATGTGCTCGGCGTGCTGCGCGCCGCACTGGCCTTCGTGTTTGTTCTTTTCATGCTCGGCACGATGCTGGGTGCCGCATTTGCCTTCGTGCTGGGTCTTGGCGGGGGCATCCTGTACCAGACCGTAGCCGGCCGGCAGGTCGACGATGCCGGCCTGCGCGCTGGCGAGTCCGAGCGTGCCTGCGGCGGTGAGGGTGAGCATCAAGGGGGTGGCGAAACGGGAACGGGGCATGGCGACTCCTGACGATGGCGGAACATGATGGAGCGGCGATGATAAGCCAGCATCAGATCCATCGCGTGCCCGGCGCGTGAAAGCGTTGAACGCCCCGGGTCGGCAGGATGACGCCTATGCGCTTTCGCGCGTGTCGGAATTACCCAGCAGGAAAGCGGCCACCACGCGCCGGCCTTCTCCTGCGAGCAGGTTGAAGGTGCGTGCCGCCGCCGCACTGTCCATGGCTTCGAGCCCGATTCCCCGGGTGAGGAAGGCGGCCATCAATGAGGGCGGGGCAAGGTGTTGGCGCTCGCCGGTGCCGATCAGCACCACGGCGGGGTCGAGTTGCAGGATGGTTTCGATGGCGGCGGCGTCGAAGCCATCCAGCGAATGGGGCGCGAAGCCCTCGATGCAGGCATCGGGCGCCAGCAGCAGGCTCGTGGAAAAGGTGCGGTCGCCGATCTGGATGAAATCCGCGCCCAGGCGGCGTACCGCGTAGTGGCCTTCGTCGGATTCGTGGGCGAGTTGCATGTCGGGGTTCAGCGCGGCAGCGGGATTTGCGTGGCCTCCGGGTTGCGCCGGAACAGGCTGACGACATTGCCCACCCGCTGCACCAGTTGCGCGCTGGAGCGCTCGACCAGTTCGACGATGCCGGCGTCGCGTGCTTCACGGTCGGCCGCGGCGATGCGCACCTTGACCAGTTCGTGGTGGTCCAGCGCCAGGTCGAGTTCGGCCAGGAGGGAATCGGTGATGCCCTTCGCCCCGACGAGAATGACCGGCTTGAGGGAATGCGCGAGGCCGCGCAGGTAACGCTTCTGGTTCGGGGTCAGCGTGGACATGAACGAAGAGGTGGGGCAGAACAGGCCGCACAGGTTAACATGGGCGGCCCCGTGCCCGATTCACTTTTCCCATGGCCCGCAGCAAGAGCAGCCACCGCTGGTTGCGCGAGCACTTCGCCGACCCTTTCGTGAAGAAGGCCCAGGCCGAGGGCTTGCGTTCGCGCGCGGCCTACAAGCTTGAGGAATTGCTGGCGCGCGACCGCCTGCTCAAGCCGGGCATGGTTGTGGTGGATCTCGGTGCGGCGCCGGGTGGTTGGTCGCAACTGGTGCGGCGTGAATTGGGAGACAGTGGCCGGGTGATCGCGTTGGATATCCTCGAGATGCCCTCGCTGGCCGGGGTGGAATTCATCCACGGCGATTTCCGCGAGCCGGAGCCTCTGGCGCAGCTCGAAGCCACGCTCGCCGGTCAACCCGTGGACCTTGTGCTTTCCGACATGGCCCCCAATATGTCGGGCGTGGATGCCGTCGATCAGCCCCGTTCGATGTACCTGGCGGAACTGGCGAGGGATTTTGCCGATGCTCACCTGCGCCCCGGTGGCAGCTTTCTGATCAAGCTGTTCCAGGGTGCGGGTTTTGACGATTACATCCGGGACTTGCGCAAGCGCTACGGGCAGGTCAGGGTGCGCAAGCCGGAAGCGTCACGCAGCCGATCCTCCGAGGTCTATGCGCTGGCAACCGACAAACGACAGACCCCGGCATAGGGGCAGGATGCAGGAATGAACGATTTGGCCAAGAATCTGGTGCTCTGGGTGGTGATCGCCGTCGTGCTGATGGCGGTGTTCCAGAGCTTCACCCCGCGCATGGGCGGCGCCCAGGGGTTGTCCTATTCCGAGTTTCTCTCGCAGGTGCGCGCCGAGCGCGTGAGCGAGGTCACCTACTCGGAAAATGGCCGCGAGCTGACCGGCACCACCAAGGATGGCGGGAAATTCAGCGTGGCCCTGCCGCCGAACGATCCCAAGCTGATCGACGACCTGGTGGCGCGCAACGTCAAGGTGGTGCAGACACCGATCTCCACCGGCCCGTCGCTGGCCTACATCCTGCTCAACCTGCTGCCGTATGTGATCTTCATCGGCATCTTCATCTTCTTCATGCGCCAACTGCAGTCCGGCGGCGGTGGGCGCGGGGCGATGAGCTTCGGCAAGTCGCGCGCCAAGATGCAGAGCGAGGATCAGGTCAAGGTGACTTTTGCCGACGTCGCCGGTTGCGACGAGGCCAAGGAGGAGGTCGGCGAGCTGGTCGAGTTCCTGCGCGATCCCTCGCGCTTCCAGAAGCTCGGCGGCAAGATCCCGCGCGGCATCCTGATGGTCGGCTCGCCGGGCACCGGCAAAACCTTGCTGGCCAAGGCCATCGCCGGTGAGGCCAAGGTGCCGTTCTTCTCCATCTCCGGTTCGGATTTCGTGGAAATGTTCGTGGGCGTCGGTGCGAGCCGCGTGCGCGACATGTTCGAGCAGGCCAAGAAGCACGCACCCTGCATCATCTTCATCGACGAGATCGACGCGGTCGGTCGCCACCGCGGTGCCGGCTTGGGCGGCGGGCACGACGAGCGCGAGCAGACCCTCAACCAGTTGCTGGTGGAGATGGACGGCTTCGAGGGCGGCGAGGGCGTGATCGTGATCGCGGCCACCAACCGCCCCGACGTGCTCGACCCGGCGCTGCTGCGCCCGGGTCGCTTCGACCGCCAGGTGGTGGTGCCGCTGCCCGACGTGAAGGGCCGCGAGCAGATCCTCAAGGTGCACATGCGCAAGCTGCCGCTGGACAACGACGTCGATCCGATGACGATTGCGCGCGGCACGCCGGGCTTCTCCGGCGCGGACCTTGCCAACCTGTGCAACGAGGCCGCCCTGTTCGCCGCGCGCGAGAACGCGCGCGAAGTGCGCATGGAGCACTTCGACAAGGCCCGCGACAAGATCATGATGGGCGCCGAGCGCCGCTCCATGGCGATGAGCGAGGACGAGAAGAAGCTCACCGCCTACCACGAGGCTGGCCATGCCATCGTCGGCCGCCTGGTACCCGAGCACGACCCCGTCTACAAGGTCACGATCATCCCGCGCGGCCGCGCCTTGGGCGTGACCATGTACCTGCCCGAGGGCGACAAGTACAGCTACAACAAGGTCGCGATCGAATCCCAACTGTGCTCGCTGTACGGCGGGCGCGTGGCCGAGGAGCTGATCTTCGGGTCGGACAAGGTCACCACCGGTGCCTCCAACGACATCGAACGCGCCACAAAGATGGCCCGCAACATGGTCACCAAGTGGGGTCTGTCCGACGAGATGGGGCCGATCGCCTACGGCGAGGAGGAGGACGAGGTGTTCCTCGGCCGTTCCGTCACCCAGACCAAGAACGTCTCGGACGAAACCGCCCGCAAGATCGACGAGGTGGTGCGAAGCATCCTGGATCGCGCCTACGCGCGCGCCACGGAAATCCTGCGTAGCAACAGTGACAAGCTGCACGCGATGGCCGAGGCCCTGCTCCAGTACGAAACCATCGACGCCGCGCAGATCAACGAGATCATGGAAGGGCGCGAGCCCGGGCCGCCGGCCGATTGGGCCAAGAGCGGCAAGGCACCGCTGCCGCCGCGCAAGGGCGACTCGGGCCCCAATGCCGGCGCGACCGTGGGCGGCCCTGCACCGCAGGTGTGAGGTCGGTGCGGGAACAGGGAGTGGATAATCGGGAATGGTAGAGGCGGGCTGTCGCGAGACTTGGAAGTTCGGCGATAGCATTGCGTGCTTGAAGCGTGGCCTGTCTGCCAATCATATTCGGCTGCGCTTCCCACGGCGACCCGCCATTCCCGATTCTCCATTCCCCATTCCCGGCTCTCAGGCATGTTCGATCTGTTTCCCACGTTGGACTGCGGCGGACGGCCGCTGAAGCTCGACCGCGCCCGCATCCTGGGGGTGGTCAACGTCACGCCGGATTCCTTTTCCGACCACGGTGCGCACGCCGACGCCGATGCAGCCGTCGCGCACGGCCTGCGGCTGGTGGAAGAGGGTGCCGATGCGCTGGACGTGGGCGGCGAATCCACCCGGCCGGGCGCCGGCGAGGTCAGCGCCGAGGAAGAGATCGCGCGCGTGGTGCCGGTGATCGAACGGCTGGCCCGCGAGGTGCCGGTGCCGATCAGCGTGGATACCTCCAAGCCCGAGGTGATGCGCGTAGCCGTCCGGGCTGGTGCCGGGATGATCAACGACATCCATGCGCTGCGGCGCGAGGGCGCGCTGGAGGCGGCGGCGGAGCTGGGCGTGCCTGTGGTGCTGATGCACATGCAGGGCGAGCCGCGCACCATGCAGGACGCACCGCACTACGACGACGTGGTGGGCGAAGTGCGTCGGTTCCTCGCCGACCGCATCTTCGCCTGCGAGCTGGCCGGGATTCCGAAATCGCGCATCGTGGTCGATCCGGGCTTCGGTTTCGGCAAGAACCTGGAGCACAACCTCACCCTGCTGGCACGTCTGGATGACTTGGCCGACCTGGGCGTGCCGCTGATGGCCGGCATGTCGCGCAAGCGCATGATCGGCGAGGTCACCGGGCGCGGGCCGGGCGAGCGCGCGGCGGGATCGGCCGCGGCGCACCTGCTGGCCGCCGAACGCGGCGCGATGCTCCTGCGTAGCCACGATATTCCCGCACTGCGCGACGCGCTGGCGCTGTGGGAGACGCTGAAGCCGCTGCGGCCAGCGCCCAAGCCCGCGGTCCGCAGCGGTGCGCCGCTGTGGCCCGACGACGATTGACATCAATGTCGGCTGCGTAAGGCTACATCCCTGACGGGATGCCGTGACGCCGACGCGGGGCTCAATGCGCGAGTTGGCGTGCGATGGCGTGGGGCAGGGCCAACTCCTGCCAGCCTTGTTCCTGTCCGTGGCGCAGCACGGCCACGGTGTCGTCGCAAGCGCGGCGCACGGTCTCGGCCAGCGGGACGCCGCGTGCCCTGCGGCCGGCGATCAGGGTGCCGAACAGGTCGCCCGTGCCCTTTACCGCGTGCTCCACCAGAGGGTGCTCGAAGCGCTCGCTGCCCTCGCGGGTGACCAGCAGCACTTGCAGGCGGCCGGCCGGGCAGTCTTCCGGCGCGGCGCTGGTGACGGCGACCCAGCGCGTGCGTTCGCCAAGTAACCCGGTGGCGGCTTCGGCGCAGTCTTCGAGCGTGCGCAGCGGCCGCTGCACGAGCTGCTCCAGCTCGAAGTGGTTGGGCGTGAGCCCTTCGGCACGCGGGGCCAGCGCCTCGCGCCAGATCGGCACCAGGGCCGGATCGATGTAGACGCCGGTATCGCGGTCGCCGATCACCGGGTCGATCTGGAAGCCCAGCGCGGGATTCACTTCACGCACCCGGTCCAGCCAGCGCGCCAGCGCGCGGCCCTGATCGGGTGAGCCGAGGTAGCCGGCCAGGACAAAATCGGCGCGGGTGGCGGCTTCGCGCGCGACGAGGTCGTCGAGGATGCCTTCGAACCAGTCCTGCGGCAGCGCGCCGCCGTGCATCGTCGGATAGTGCGGCGTGTTGCCAAGGACCACCGTCGGCACCGCGGCCACCTGCAGGCCGAGCGCCTGCAGCACCTGCACCGCGATGGTGTTGCCGACGTTGCCGTAGGCCACCTGCGACTGGATCGAGATCGCCTCGACCAGGCGCGCGCCGGCCGATGGCCGGAAGGGCGCCTCGGCGCTCATTCCGTCTTCCCGGCAAAGCCCGGCCAGTAGTCGCTGTCGGGGGTCGGGCGGTGGCCGAAGATGGCGGTGCCCACGCGCACCGTGGTGGCGCCCTCGGCAATCGCCAGCTCGAAGTCGCCGGACATGCCCATGGAAAGCTCGTCCATGACGATCCCGTCCGGCGCGCTCTGGCGCAGGCGGTCGCGCAGGGTCCGCAGGGTGACGAAGCAGGGCCGCACCCGCGCCTCGTCGTGCGAGAACAGCGCCAGGGTCATCAGGCCGCGCACGCGCAGGGACGAGAAGGCTGGGAGCTGCTTCACGAAGGCTTCCACCTCGCCCGGGGGCAGGCCGAACTTGGTGTCCTCGCCTGAGGTGTTCACCTGCACCAGCACGTCCAGGGCACGCCCTCCCTTTTGCAGATGGCGGTCCAGGGTCTCGGCGGCGCGCAGATTGTCGAGCGCCTGGAACTCGCTGGCAAAGCGCGCGGCGTATTTCGCCTTGTTGGTCTGCAGGTGGCCGATCAGCACCCAGCGCAGATCGGTCAGGTCGGCCATCGCCTCGGACTTGGCCTGGGCCTCCTGCACCTTGTTCTCGCCCAGCTCGCGCAGACCCAGTGCATAGGCTGCGCGCAGCCGCGCCTCGTCCACGGTCTTGCTGACCGGCAGCAGCCGAACTTCGGAGGGATCGCGCCCGGCGGCGCGGCAGGCGGCGGCGATGCGGCTGCGGATGGCGTCGAGGTTGGTGCGCAGGGAGGATTCGTGATCGGTCATGGCAATGGCTACGGCGGGCAAGAGTGCGCGGTGGTGCAGGATTGAACGGCTATTGTGATGCCGCGCCGCGCCGGGGTCACGGACCGGTGACCTTGTAGAGGCTATGGATTTAGCCGGCAGGGCGGAACCGCCGCAGCGGATTCCGCCGTTTGCCGCTGTCGGGTTTCATGGCGGTGGAATCGCCTGCGGCGGTTCCACCCTGCGCGGTGCTTTCCCGGATGCGGGGTGCTCAACGATCCGGGGCCGGAACCCCCAGATCGCGCGCCAGTGATTCGGCCGCCACGCGGTTGATTTCTTCCGGGAGCACGGCTTCGCGCAGGATCGGCAGCGCGGCGGCCAGCTCCTTCCGGGCTTCGCCGCGCCGCCCGCGTGCGGCGTTGATCCCGGCACGTTCCGCGTGCGCGATGGCCGTATCGACGTCGAGGCCGTGGAGGGCTTCGAGCCCCGCGATCCCGGCGTCGATTTCGCGCGCCGCGAGATCCAGGTCGCCACGCATCCGCGCGAACGCGGC
>CAZTXX010000073.1:0-9843 GCA_964617405.1 uncultured Aquimonas sp.
TCGATACCGTGGCCCGGGCCGGTGGCCATTTCGGCGCGGGCCTGGGCGTGATCGAGCTCACCTGCGCGCTGCACTACCTCTATGACACGCCGGACGACCGCATCGTCTGGGACGTGGGCCACCAGACCTATCCGCACAAGATCCTCAGCGGCCGACGCGACGCCATCCACACGGTGAAGCAGAAGGACGGCGTGGCGCCCTTCCCCAAGCGCGAGGAAAGCGCCTACGACACCTTCGGCGTGGGCCACTCCTCCACCTCGATCTCGGCGGCCCTGGGCATGGCGATCGCACTGCAACGTCGTGGCGACGAGCGCCAGGTGGTCGCGGTGATCGGTGACGGTGCGATGACCGCCGGCATGGCCTTCGAGGCGCTCAACCACGCCGGCGGCATGGAGCCGGAGCCCGACATCCTGGTTATCCTCAACGACAACCGTATGTCGATTTCCGAGAATGTCGGGGGTCTGACCAAGATGCTCGGGCGCCTCTCGGGCAGTCCGACGCTGAATGCGTTGCGCGAGGGCGGCAAGAAGCTCCTGGGTGACAAACACAGCGGGCCGGCGCGCTTCGTGCGTCGTTGGGAAGGCCACTGGAAGGGCATGTTCGTGCCGTCCACGATGTTCGAGGAGATGGGCTTCCACTACACCGGCCCGATCGACGGCCACGACCTGCCGGCGTTGCTGACCACCCTCAAGACCCTCAAGGGCCTCAAGGGCGCCCAGCTCCTGCACGTGATCACCACCAAGGGCAAGGGTTATGACCCGGCCGAGGGCGACCAAATCCAGTACCACGCCGTCGGCCCCTTCGATCCGAGTATCGGCGTGGTGAAGAAGGCGCCACCGGCCCGGCGCACCTACACCGAAATATTCGGCGACTGGTTGTGCGACATGGCTGCCAGCGACCATCGCCTGATGGGCATCACTCCGGCGATGCGCGAGGGCTCGGGCCTGGTGCGCTTCTCTCAGGAGTTTCACGCACGCTATTTCGACGTGGCCATCGCCGAACAGCACGCGGTCACACTCGCCGCCGGCATGGCCTGCGAAGGTGCCAAGCCGGTGGTGGCGATCTATTCCACCTTCCTGCAGCGCGGCTACGATCAGCTGGTGCACGACGTGGCCATCCAGAACCTCGACGTCACCTTCGCGATCGATCGCGCCGGCGTGGTCGGTCCGGACGGCGCCACCCACGCGGGCAGCTTCGACCTCTCCTTCCTGCGCTGCATCCCCAACCTGGTGGTGATGGCACCGTCCGATGAAAACGAATGCCGTCGCCTGTTGAGCACCGGCTTCCTGCACGAAGGCCCGGCGGCGGTGCGTTACCCGCGTGGCAATGGTCCGGGCGCGACGCTGGAACCTGGCCTCGAACCGCTGCCCATCGGCCGGGCCAACGTGCGCCGGCGCGGCCATGCACTGGCCGTCCTCAGCTTCGGCACCCTGCTGCCGGCAGCTGAGTCCGCGGCGGACGCGCTCGATCTCACCGTGGTGGACATGCGCTTCGTCAAACCCCTGGATCGTGAGCTGTTGCTGGAGCTGGCGCGCCACCACGAGGGCTTCGTCACACTGGAAGACAACGCCATCGAAGGCGGTGCCGGCAGCGCGGTGGCCGAATTCTTTGCGGAAAGCGGAATCGTCGCACCGATCCTCCACCTGGGCTTGCCCGATGCCTTCCTTGAACACGCCACACGCGAGGAACTGCTGGCCGAGTGTGGCCTCGACGCCAAGGGCGTGCAGGCCGCGATCCAGAAGCGCTGGTCCAAGCTGCCTCAGCTCGCCAGCCAGCGCGCCACGGGCTGATCGCCATCACCGACGCGGTCTCCTCGCCGCGCCCCACACCGTTCTTTTCCGCCATGGCCCACGCTTCCCCTGCAACCCGCGCACTGGATGCCGCCAAAGTTGCGTATCGCCTTCACGAATACGCCTACGATCCCTCGGCGGCCAATATCGGCCGGCAGGCTGCCGCCACGCTCGGCGTGGATCCGGCGCGGATGTTCAAGACCCTGATGGTGGCGCTCGACGGTAAGCCGGCCTGCGCGATCCTGCCGGTCGATCACGAGCTCAGTCTCAAGAAGCTGGCGGCGGCGCTCGGCGGCAAGCACGCCGCGATGCTCCCGGTGGCCGACGCCGAACGCATCACCGGCTACCACGTCGGTGGCATCAGCCCGTTCGGGCGCAGGAAGCGCGTGCCGGTCGCACTCGACGCCAGCGCGTCCTCACACCCGCAGGTGCTGGTGAACGGCGGCCAGCGCGGATTGATGATCGAAGTTTCGCCCGGCGCCATCATGGAACTGCTGTCGGCCACCGTCACCACGATCACCTCGGAGACCTGAGCCGGTTCAATCCGAACCGGGTGCGGCTTCGGCGGCGTACAGGCGTTTGCGCGGTGCGCCGCTGATCTCGGCGGCCAGGCGCGCCGCTTGCGAGGGCGGCAGGTGTTCGCGCAGCAGGGCGAACGCGCGCCGGCCCAGCGCCAGAGCCTCACCACCTTCCTCCTCGGGTGCGCCTTCGAGCACGAGGACGAACTCGCCGCGCTGCTGGTCGGGCTCGTCCGCCACGCGCTGCGCCAACTCCGGCAGATGACCGTCGAGCACGGTTTCGAAACGCTTGGTCAGCTCACGCGCCACCACCGCGCGCCGTTCCGGCCCGAAAACCTGCGCCGCATCGGCGAGGGTATCGACGATGCGGTGGCTGGATTCGTAGAAGATCAGGCTGCGCGGCTCGGCGGCCAGGGCCTGGAGCCGCGCGCGCCGTGCGCTGGCCTTGCTTGGCAGAAAACCCTCGAACGCGAAACGGTCGCTGGCGATGCCAGCCACCGACAATGCCGCGATCGCTGCGCAGGCGCCGGGCACGGGGCTCACCACGATGCCGGCCTCGCGCGCCGCGCGCACCAGGCGAAAACCCGGATCGGACACCAGCGGCGTGCCGGCATCGGACACCAGGGCGATGTTTTCCCCGGCGAGCAGTCGCGCCACCAGCTGCGCCGACTGCGCCTGCTCGTTGTGGTCGTGCAGCGCCACCAGGTTTGCGCGCGCGCCGAAGGCCGACAGCAGTTGCTGGGTGTGGCGCGTGTCTTCGGCCGCGATCAGATCGACGCTGCGCAAGGTCTCCAGCGCGCGTGGCGAAAGATCCCCCAGATTGCCGATCGGCGTGGCCACCACGTGCAGGCGGCCGGGTACAGGTGTGGACATGCGGATTCCCGATGGATTCCGTGCGCGAACGCACGTTCGGAACCGTCGCAACCCGAATCCCTCAGGGCTGCGACGGGTGATTCGGTATCATTCCACACTTCGCCTCCTGACCGGTCCTGCCACGATGTTGCAAACCCTGACGCGCCTGACCGCGTTGCTGTTGCTCTGCACCCTGTCGCTGAGCGGCTGCGACTCCGTTCCCACCCGCGCCACGCCCGATGCGGTGGTGGCCGCCGAGCGCGACTTTGCCGCGGGCGAATATGCCCGTGCCGCCGAAGGTTTCACCGAGGCCGCCGCATGGAACCGCCGGCTGCGCGACACGCTGCTTCTGCGCGCAGCGGAAGCCTGGCGCGAAGAGGGTGAACTGGAACGCGCCGGAGCTGCGCTGCAAGGCATTTCCAGCAAGCGCTTCGACCACGACGCATTGCAGCGTCTGACGCTGTTGCAGGCCGAGGTCGCGCTCGCCCGTACCGATGCGCCCAAGGCGCTGGATCTTCTGGAGGGCATCGCGCCGCAGATCATCGACAGCCACCGCGCGCGCCATCTCGAACTGCTCGCGCGCGCCAACGAGGCAGACGGCAACTTCTTCCAGAGCGCGGTACGACGCGCCGAGCTGGCGGCATTGCTGCCCGAGACGGAACGTGCCGCCAATACACGCGCCATCCAGGGCCTGCTGACGCAACTGGACGACGATGCGCTGGCCTTCGGTGCCGCTTCGTTGCAGGCGCGCCACCCGCTCTATCCCGAGGCGGCACGTGCGCTGAGTATCCGCGGCCTGCCATTGCCGCATCCGCTGCCAACCGATGCGGTGACAACCGGCACCGATACCGCAGGCTACCTGCCCTATCGCCGCATCGCCTTGCTGCTGCCGCTGGACAGTGCCATCGATGCCGCCGCGCAGGCGGTGCGTGATGGCTTCATCGCGGGCTATTTCGAGGAAACCCGCGAACGCCCGGAAGTGCGCATCTACGCCAGCGGCAACGCCGCCGATACCGCACTTGCCGCCTGGCAAAGCGCGTTGCGCGATGGCGCCCAGGCGGTGGTGGGGCCACTCGGGCGCGAGGAAGTGGCGGCCGTGTTCGAGGCCGACCGCGAAGGCGCTACTCCCCTGCTGGCGCTCAACCGGGGTGGCAGCACGCCGCCACCACCGGGCAGCCTGAGTTTCGCACTGGCGCCGGAAGACGAAGGCACGGCGGCAGCCAACCGCATCGCACGACGCGCCGGCTCACGTGTGCTGGTGGTGCAGGGCTCAGACGACTACGGGCAGCGCGCGGTCGCCGCGCTGGGCCAGCGTCTTGCCCAGCGCGGTGGACAGATCGTCGCCACCATCCGCATCCCCGAAGACAGCCCGAACTATGCGCCGGCCATTGCCGCCGCCCTGTCGCAGGCCGGCGCCCGCGCCGTCGCCGCCGATGGCGACACCCGAATCCAGCAAAACCGTGTGGCGGTCGAAGCGGACGCGATCTTTTTCGCCGGGCGCGCCGAGCAGGCCCGCCTGCTGGTGCCGCAGCTGCGCGTAGCCGGGATCTATGACCTGCCGATCTACGCCACCTCGCAGCTCACTGCCGGCGCTGGCAACGCCCGGCTTGATCGCGAACTGGACGGCATCGAGTTCACCGAAGCCCCCTGGTTGTTCCGCAACGTGGAAGACACGCCAACACGCGACAGCCTGGCGGCGCTGGATTCCACCCATGGCAGCGGCGCGCGGCTGTTCGCCTTCGGGCTCGACGCGTTCCGCCTGATCGGCCACCTCGAGCAATTCGCGCGCGACCCGAAAGCCAGCGTGGACGGCGCCACCGGCAAGCTGCGCGCCGACGGTTTCGGCAATGTGCTGCGGACACCCGCCTGGGCCAGATTCCAGGGCGGGCGCATCCTGCCGGTGGGAGAGGCGGGTGGTCTGATCGGCGACGAACTGCAGTTCGACCAGCCCTGACGTGACCACGCGCGAGACCGGCCAGACGTTTGAACACACGGCCCGCGCGGAGCTCGAACGCGCCGGTCTCGAAACCCTCGCCGCCAACGTCAACTACCGCTTCGGCGAACTGGACCTGGTGATGCGCGAGGGCGAGGTCATCGTATTTGTGGAAGTGCGCTACCGGCGCAGCGCCGGCTTCGGCGGGGCACCGCTCTCGGTCACCGCCGGAAAGCGCCGACGCATCGCACAGGCTGCCAGTGCCTGGCTCGCCGCCCGACCGGCCGATGCACGCCGGCCCTGCCGCTTCGATGTGGTGGCGATTTCGGGCAGCACCGATGCGCCGCGGATCGAATGGATCCGCAACGCCTTCACCCTCGACGATCTGGGCTGATCAACCCAGCAGCCAGGCCAGCGCCTGCACCCCGGCCAAGGCGTAGAGCCCGGCGAAGACATCGTCGAGCATGGTGCCGAACCCGCCATGGAGGCGGCGGTCGGCCCAGCTCACCGGCCAGGGCTTGGCGATATCGAACACACGGAACAACACGAACCCGGCCAGCATGTACAGCCAGCCGGCGGGCGCGGCGATCAGCGCGATCCACAGGCCGACGAACTCGTCCCAGACCACCAGACCGGGATCGTCCACGCCAAGCTTGCGCATCGCCCAGTCACAGGCCCAACAACCCAGCGCAAAGGAAGCCGCCAGAGCCAGCAGGTAGTACGCCAATGGCAACTCGCGCAGCGCCAGCCAAGGAACCAGCGCCGCCAGCGAACCGAAGGTTCCCGGTGCAACCGGAACCAGGCCGGAGCCGAGGCCCGTCGCGATCCAGCCAGCGGGGTGGACCAGCAACTTGCGCGCGGCACCGGGGATGCGTCGGCTCATTTCATACTCTCCGCAAAATGTTCCCAGCCGGCGCGCGCGAACTCGATCGATGCGCCGTTGGCATCCAGCAATCGCACGCCTTCGCCGGCAACGACGCGGCCGATGCGGGTCAGCGCCACAGTGGCTCCTGCTCCCGCTCCCTTGCCCATGGAAGATGGAGAAGCGAAAAACTCGCGGACGGCGTCCATCTGGTCGGCCGGCACAGTGAACGCCAGCTCGTAATCATCCCCGCCGGTGGCCTGATGGCACAGGCGCGCGGCCGGAGCGCAACGCACACGCAACGCTTCGGACACCGGCAAGGCATCGGCGTCGAGTTCGATGCCCACGCCGCTGGCCCGCGCGATATGCGCAAAATCGGCCAGCAGGCCGTCGGAAACATCGATGGCCGCCGTGGCGCGGCCGCGCAACACCTGCCCCAGCGCGATGCGCGGCGTCGGGCGATGCAGGCGATCGCGCAGAAACAACGGAAGACCATCCTCATTCCCGGCCACGGCGTGGGGAATACGCGCAGCGCGCAGATGCTCCAGCGCCGCCGCCGCATCGCCCAGGGTGCCACTGACGAACACCGCATCGCCCGGCTGCGCACCCGCGCGCGTCAGCGCCGCACCCTTGGGCACCAGACCCAAGGCGGTCACACACACCGACAGCGGCCCGCTCGTGGTGTCGCCACCCACGAGCGCAACGCCAGCCGAGTCGGCCAGCGCTGAAAACCCGCGCATGAAACCATCGATGAAAGCCGCATCAGGCTGCGGCAACGACAGCGACAACAGCGCCCAAGCCGGGCGTGCGCCCATCGCGGCTAGGTCGGAAAGGTTGACCGCCAGCGCCTTCCAGCCGATATCGGCCGGATCGGTACCCGGGAGGAAGTGCACGCCCTCGTTGAGGGTGTCGCAACAAGCGACCAGCTGCTCGCCAGCGGGCACTTCCAGCAGCGCGGCGTCATCGCCGATACCCAGGGCCACATCGCTGCGACTACCGGCGCGTGCCGCCAGTTGCGCGATCAGGTCGAACTCGGCCACGGCGGCCGGCGTCAGCGCGCGGCGGCGGTTTCCGCCGCGCGCCACTGCGCGGCGGCACGGTCTAGCACGCCGTTGACATAGCTGTGGCCGTGGTCGGCACCGAAACGCTTGGTGGTTTCGATGGCCTCGTTCAGCACCACGCGATACGGCACATCAACCCGGAACAGCAGCTCGTAAGCGGCCAGGCGCAGTACGCCGCGCTCGATCGGATCGATCTGGGCGATCTCGCGGTCCACGAACCGCCGCAGCTCCTCGTCGATCTTCGCAAGATTGTCGTCCACACCGCGCAGCAGGTCTTCGAAATAGGCCAGGTCGGCGATTTCCATGTCCTGCTCGCTGCGGAACTGCTCGATCACCTGGGCCATGCGCTGCCCCGACATCTGCCAGGCGTAGAGCGCCTGGAGGGCACGGCGGCGGGCACGCGAGCGCGCGGCTGGATCGATGCCGTCGGGTCGCCCCTGTCGTTGGGATTTGCCTGTCATGCCAGTTGCTCCAGAAGATCGGCCATCTCGATGGCGGCCAATGCCGCTTCCTCGCCCTTGTTGCCATGCACGCCACCGGCACGCGCCACGGCGTCCTCGTGGCGTTCGACCGCGAGCACGCCGTTCAATACCGGCACACCATGCGTCAACGCCACCTGCATCAGCGCCTGCGCGCAGCCATCGGCCACCTGCTCATAATGACGGGTATCACCGCGGATCACACAACCCAGGGCGATCAGGGCATCATGCCCGGCCTGCGCCGCCAGCAGCGATGCGGCCTGGGGAATCTCCCAGGCGCCGGGAACGCGCACGACATCGATCCGGTCTTCAGCCGCGCCATGCCCACGCAAGGTGGACACGGCGGCTTCCACCATCGCATCCACGATGCCGGGGTTCCAGCGGCTGGCAAGAACGGCGAAACGCGCGTCGGATCGGACGCGAAGCTGGCCTTCAATCACGGGCATGGCAGTCGGAGAGCGGAAAAGCGGCCATTTTAGCCGGCATGCGCCGACTCGGCGTAACCGACCACTTCCAGCCCGAACCCGGCCAGCGCCACCTGGCGGCGCGGGGTGCCCAGCACCCGCAGCCGGCGCGCACCCAGATCGGCCAGGATCTGCGCACCGACGCCGTTGCGACGCCACTGCGCCGGGCCTTCGGGCACCGCAGCCTGTGCCTCGCCGCGCAGCCGCGCCAGCAGCGCGTCGGAGTCCGCGGCGCCGCCCAACACCACGACGATGCCGTTCGACGCCGCCGCGACCTCACGCAACGCCTGGGACAACGAGAGCCCCAGATCCTCGCGCTCGATCCGCAAGAGGTCGGTCAGGCGGTTTTCCACGTGCACCCGCACCAGGGTTTCTTCGGCCTCTCCCGGTTCCCCGCGCACGAAGGCGAAGTGCAGCGCGCCGTCCACCAGATCCCGGTAGCTGACCAGCCGGAACGGCCCGGCATCGGTATCGACCTCGCGCTCGTCCACCCGCTCGATGCCACGCTCGGTGCGCAGGCGGTACTGGATCAGGTCGGCGATGGTGCCGATCTTGAGGCCATGCTCGCGCGCGAAGGCTTCCAGTTGCGGCCGCCGCGCCATGCTGCCGTCGGCGTTGAGGATTTCCACGATCACCCCGGCCGGCTCCAGCCCGGCGAGCCGTGCCAGATCCACCGCGGCCTCGGTGTGGCCGGCACGGCGCAGCACGCCGCCGGGTTGCGCCATCAAGGGGAAGATGTGGCCGGGCTGGTTGAGATCCTGCGGCCCGGCGTCGGGTTTCACCGCGGCCTGCACCGTGGTGGCGCGATCCGCCGCGGAAATGCCGGTGGTGACGCCCTGCGCCGCCTCGATCGACACCGTGAACGCGGTGCGGAACTGCGAGCGGTTCTCGCGCGCCATCAGCGACAGGCCAAGTCGCTCGCAGCGCTCGCGCGTCATCGGCAAGCACACCAGGCCGCGCCCGTGGGTGACCATGAAGTTGATGTCCTCCGGCCGCACCAGGCTGGCCGCCATCACCAGGTCGCCCTCGTTCTCGCGGTCCTCGTCGTCCACGATGACCACCATGCGCCCGGCGCGGATGTCCTCGACCAGTTCGGGGATGCCTGCAAAGCTCATGGCTGCACCTCCCCGGCAAACAGCCGCTCGGCATAGCGCGCCATCAGGTCAACCTCGATGTTCACCGCATCGCCGACCTGGCGCCGCGAGAAGGTGGTGACCTCCTGCGTATGCGGGATCAGGTTCACCTCGAACTCGTCCTCGTGCACCGCGTTCACGGTCAGGCTCACCCCGTCGATGCACACCGAGCCCTTGCGCGCGAGGTAGCGCGAGAGCCCGGAGGGCACCCGGAAGCACCAGCGCTGCGAGCGCGCGTCGGCCTCGATCGCGATCACCTCGGCCAGCCCGTCGACGTGGCCGGTGACCAGGTGCCCGCCGAGCCGGTCGGTCAGGCGCAGGGCCTTTTCCAGATTGACGGGGTCACCCTCGACCGCATCGCCCATGGTGGTCAAGCCCAGGGTCTCGTTCGAGACATCGGCGAGGAAGCCGCGCGCCGACGGCTCCAGCGCGGTCAGGCACACGCCCGATACCGCGATGCTGTCGCCGGGGGAAACGTCGGACAGGTCGAGCGCGCCCGCGTCGATATGCAGGCGCAGGTCGCCGCCGCGCGGCTCGATGCGGGTGATGTGGCCAATGGCCTGGATGATGCCGGTAAACACGGGTCGTTCTCCGCGGAAGGGGTGCGAAAAACGCCCTCAAGGCGCGTGCCCGCATCGCCCGGGGCGACGCGCGCGGTCTTCTTCATTCCGGACTCTGACCGTCGGCTCCGGAATCGCACCGGATCTGCTGACCTTGCACCATGCGCAAGCGCTCGCGGGCTGGTTCCGAT
>CAZTXX010000074.1:0-3207 GCA_964617405.1 uncultured Aquimonas sp.
ACCGCCATCGGTTCCTTCCTCGGCCAATTCAGCGGCGTGCCCACACCCACGCTGGGCGCCACGGCGATCAAGGCGGCGCTCGAACACGCCGGCATCGCGGCCGATCAGGTGGACGAGGCCATCATCGGCTGCGTACTGCCTGCGGGACTTGGCCAGGCGCCGGCGCGCCAGGCGGCACTCGCTGCCGGCCTGTCAAAATCGGCCGGCTGCACCACCATCAACAAGGTCTGCGGCTCGGGCATGAAGGCCATCATGTTCGGCACCGACCTGATCCGCTCCGGTTCGGCGAAGGTCGTGGTGGCCGGTGGCATGGAGTCGATGACCAATGCCCCGCATCTGCTCAACGGCTCGCGCACCGGCATCCGCTACGGCAGCGGCGAGCTGATCGACCACATGGCCTGGGACGGGCTGACCAACCCCTACGACAAGAAGTCGATGGGCATCTTCGCCGATGCCACCGCGGTCAAGTACGGATTCACCCGCGAGGACCAGGACGCCTTTGCCGCGGAAAGCGTGCGTCGCGCACTGGCCGCACAGGCCGCCGACGCCTTCGCCGACGAGATCGTCCCGGTGGTCGTTTCCGGTCGCAAGGGTGATGTCACCTACACCGTCGATGAGCAGCCGGGCCGCTCCAACATCGAGAAGATCCCGACCCTGCGCCCGGCTTTCAACAAGGACGGCACGGTCACCGCAGCCAGCTCCTCCAGCATTTCCGACGGCGCCGCCGCCGTGGTGCTGCTTTCCGCCGACGACGCCAAGGCGCGCGGCATCAAGCCGCTGGCACGGGTCGTGGCACACGCCGGCCATGCGCAGGAACCGGAATGGTTCACCACCGCGCCGGTGGCGGCGATCCGCAACGTGCTCGACAAGGCCGGCTGGAAGGTTGAGGACGTGGACCTGTTCGAGGTCAACGAGGCCTTCGCCTGCGTCGCGATGGCACCGATCAAGGACCTGGGCATCCCGCACGCGAAGCTCAACATCAACGGTGGCGCCTGCGCCCTGGGCCATCCGATCGGCGCCAGTGGCACTCGCATCGTGGTCACCCTCCTGCACGCCCTGATCCGCAGCGGCGGCAAGCGCGGCGTCGCCTCGCTGTGCATCGGCGGCGGCGAGGCCACCGCGATCGCGATCGAACTGTTGTAATTGCTGATCACGCGATGCAGCCGCCACGGCGGTTGCATCGCGCGCGGCCCGGGCCTCAGCCCTGGGTGCCGCCCACCGTCATCTGGTCGATCTTGAGGGTCGGCTGACCCACGCCGACCGGCACGCTCTGGCCTTCCTTGCCGCAAATGCCCACGCCTTCATCGAGTGCGAGGTCGTGGCCAACCATGCTGACCCGCGTCATGGCTTCCGGGCCGTTGCCGATCAGGGTGGCACCCTTCACCGGCGCGGTGATCTTGCCGTCCTCGATGAGGTAGGCCTCGGTGGCGGAAAACACGAATTTTCCGGACGTGATGTCCACCTGCCCACCACCGAAGTTGACCGCGTAAAGGCCGCGCTTGACGCTACGGATGATATCGGCCGGATCGTCGTTGCCTGCCAGCATGCAGGTATTGGTCATGCGCGGCATGGGCAGGCGCGAGAAGGATTCACGCCGGCCGTTGCCGGTAGGCGCCACCCCCATCAGACGGGCGTTGAGGCGGTCCTGCATGTAGCCGACCAGCCGGCCCTTTTCGATCAGCGTGGTGCACTGGGTGGGTGTGCCTTCATCATCGACGCTGAGTGAGCCGCGCCGCCCCGGCAACGTGCCGTCATCGACGATGGTGCACAGCTCGGAGGCCACCTTCTGGCCCATGCGCCCGGCATAGGTGGACGTGCCCTTGCGGTTGAAGTCGCCTTCCAGCCCATGGCCCACGGCCTCGTGCAACATCACGCCCGGCCAGCCCGGCCCCAGCACCACCGGCATGGAGCCGGCAGGCGCGGGCACGGCCTCCAGCGCAACGCGCGCCTGGCGCAACGCTTCGTCCGCGATGGCAAAGGCGCGGCGGTCGCGCAGCAATTCGGGATAATCGTATCGCCCGCCACCGCCCGCATACCCCTGCTCGCGCCGGCCATCGCGCTCCACGATCACGCTCACGTTGAGCCGCACCAGCGGGCGCACATCGCCCGCCATCACGCCATCGGAGCGCGCCACCAGCACGGTATCGAGCACCGCTGCCAGACTCACCATCACCTGGATCACGCAGGGATCGGCGGCCCGCAGATAAGTGTCGATCTCGCGCAGCACTTGCACCTTGGCTTCGTTGTCGAGGCTCTCGACCGGATCGATGGCCGGATACAGCGCGCGCGGCTCGCGCAAGGACAGCCCCGTTCCCGACAGCGTGCGGCCACTGCGCGCGATGGCACGCGCGGCACCGGCGGCTTCCAGCAGCGCTGGCAGACGGATCTCGTCGGAATAGGCAAAACCGGTCTTTTCTCCGGAAATGGCCCGCACCCCCACGCCTTGCTCGATCGAGTGTGCACCGGATTTGACGATGCCATCCTCCATCGCCCAGCTCTCCTGGCGCGAACTCTGGAAATACAGGTCGGCCTCGTCGACACCAGGCCCCAACAATCGGCCGAATGCACGTTCGAGATCGCCGGAAGCAAGTCCGGCCGGAGCCAGCAGGCGCGTCTGCGCCAGCGTCAGGGAAGAAGACATCGGGATCCTTTGGGGAAAACGAATTCGACGCCGGAGGGCGTCGCCGGGGATGAGATGGTGCCGCGGGAGGGCGGATCAAGTCCAACTCCAGGGTGGCAGCCAGCGCAACACGTCAGGTTGATCGCGATCTCAGCCGTTTAGCGCGCGCAGCCGCGCCACCACTGCCGCCTCCAGACCGCCTTCCGACGCCCGCAGACGGTCCAGCTCGGCGCGATTCCAGTTCGCCGCGATGCGGCCATCGAGCAACAACACGGCGCGGTCGAGGAAACGCTCGGCCACATCCAGCCCATGCGTGGCGAGCAGCACCGTCGCACCGGCATCGGCGCGCTCGCGCAAGATCGTCTTGAGCTGGAAGGCCGCAAGCGGATCCAGCCCGTTCAACACCTCGTCGAGCAGCAGCAGCGGCGGGCTTCCAAGCAGCGCGAGCACCACGGCGAGCTTCTGGCGCGTGCCAAGCGAGTATTCGGCCACCTCGCGCTCCAGCCAGGGCGACAGTCCCAGCGCATCGGCCACGGCCGCGGCCTGCGCCACGGCATCCTCGTCCTGCTGCCGCAGGCCGGCGACCA
>CAZTXX010000074.1:3307-9823 GCA_964617405.1 uncultured Aquimonas sp.
TCGCCAGTGCCAGCCCCGCCGCGAACGTACCGGCACCCACCGGGATCAACAGCAACATCCACAGGCCGTGACGCAGCGCGCGCGGGCTGATGCCGGCCAGCGCCTCGCGCACCTGCCAGCGCCACAGGCAACCAGGGCCGGCGAAGTGGCGCGATGACTCCCGGTGGTCATCCACCTGCATTTGTGCGGCCCGACCCGCCGCGGACCGATCCCGCATCGCCCAGAACGCACCCGCGACAGAGGCTCCCGTCAGCCCCAGCGCCAACCATCCCCAGACCACCCATGGCGCGCGCAGAAAGAGGAGCAACAGCGCACCACCCAGCGCGTGCCACACAACGCAGTTCAGCACCACGCGTTGGCGTTCGCGGCGTCGCACGCCCGCAGTCACCGGCTGTGCGGCAAGCCATCCGAACGCATCCCGGCGCTGCCAGTCATGCAGCCGACTGCGAACCTGCATCGCCAGCAGCGCTTCCCAGCCCGACAGCCATGCCAAGGGCGCGGACCGGATCAGCGCAAGCGCGGCTTCCGCCAGCTCACGGCTCGACAACGACACCGCCGCGGTACCGAGCATCGCCGCCAGCGCCAGCCAGATCACCGCGTGGAACGTCGCTTCTCCAGGAGCCTGCCGCCAGTACGACACTCGATTGCGCCAAAGGCAACGACGTTGCGCGAGATACGGGTTGAAAGGCAAAGCGCGCATGGTCCGGAAGGATGGTCGGGTTGCGCTTGGAGTACGCCCGGTACCGGGGAGTTCCACTCCCATCCGGAGTCCCGGGTGCGGGAAACCCAACTGCCCTTTTCGTGCAGTCTCCGGGATAGCCATCGGCGTAAACCCGTGCTCTGGTGCCTGACGCGAGCGCGCTGATGACGTTGTCGCCGTCGAAGCGAACACGCGTCGCCACGGCTTTCGAACCGTTTGCCGACGTGCAGACATGCGTCTTCCCGCGAGCCAGGCCGCACAATCGGAGCTTCCGTCGTCCCGGAAACCCCTGCCCCGCACAGTAAAAAGTCCCGAAGGAACGGCGGAAACCGCCAATACCCTGGCGCAAGCGTGAGTGGAGCAGAAGCTCGCAGCTTCCGCCGCTCCCACCGGTGGACCGCGGTTATTTTTCCGCCTCCAGCGCCAGCGGCCGCACGGTTTCGAGCAGGCTCACCAGCAACTTGCCCGGTTCTTCCCACGGGATCATGTGCGCCGAGCGTTCGAACCACACGCCGCGCTTGTACGGTGCCTTCACCTGCTCCAGCCACTGCGCGGTGGGTTCGGACGGCGTGGTGTAGTCGTGGCGGCCCATGAACATCACCACCGGGATCGGGAACTCGCGCACGCCCCTGTCATCGACATCGAGGAACTCGGGCAGGATCTTGCCAAGCGTGAACACGTTGCCGTCATCGATCGCCTTGGCGTCGGCGGCGTCGTATTCCGGTGACAGCAGTGCCGCACCGAAGAAGTATTTCGCCGAGCCGTCACGGTACGCGCTCATGCCGCCGTAGAACTGCGGCCACTTCCTGGCGATGATGATCCGCTCGCGGGTGATCGGCTGATCGCCGGGATACGGCGCGATCGATTCGAGCTCGGCGATCGCCTCGGCGTTGCCGTGCTCCTTCGCCTGCGCCAGCCCGTACTCGAAGCTGATGCGCTCGTTGTCGCGCACGTTGATCACCTGGCCGATGCCGACGTAGACGTGGAACAGCTCGGGGCGCCTGAGTGCGGCGCCCATGCCGACCACGGTGCCCCAGCTGTGTCCCATCAGGATCACCTTGTCCTTGCCGTAGCGCTTGCGGACGTACTCGGCGACCTCGATCGCGTCGTCGATGTAGCGGTCGATGTGCAGCGTGTCGGCCACCTTGTCAGGGTCGTTGGCGAGGAAGGTCTTGCCGGCGCCGCGCTGGTCGTAGTTGACAACGGTGAAGTATTCCTCGAGCGGACGCTGGAACTCCCACAGCGTGGGCGTCAGCGGCGATGCCGGACCGCCGTGGACGAACAGGATCACCGGATTGCCACGATCCTGGCCGCGGACGTTGATCCACTGGTCGATGTCGCCGATGCGCGCCTTCCAGGTCTCCTGGATGCCCTCGGGCGCGACGATGCGCTGCAGGTCGCGCACCACGTCGCGGGCCTTCTCGTAGCGGTCGTCCGCCGGCGCCTGCTCCTGCGCGTGTGCGAGGGACAGCAGCGTGGCGAGCGAAAGAAGGATGGCGGCGATGGTTTTCATGCGTATGGCCTGTGTATAGGAAATTCAACCGCCCTTTTCGCGCAGTCCCCGGGATAGCCGGAGGCGATACAAACTGAGCCGATGGTTGAAGATGGCCATCCGGTTCTGCGATCCGCATGCACCGTGGCAGCGCGGAAGCAACGAGAACACCAATGGCCTGCTGCGCCAGTTCCTGCCCATGGGCAGCGATCTGTCGACCGCCAGCCAGACGCTGCTCGACGATATCGCCCGTCTTCTCAATGGCCGGCCGAGAGAAACGCTGGAGGTGGAAAACACCCGAAGAAGCCCTGGCGAGGAGATGGCGAAATTCTCATCCGGTGTTGCGCTTGCAAGTTGAGACCAAGCCTCGTCGATCTTCGCACCGGCCACGTCGGAGGGGATTTTGGCGTCGTCCGGGTCGTTCGGGCAGCAGACGATGGGTTCGACGATGTCGTTGAGGTCGATCTCGATCACCGCCGCGTACTCGGCATCGGCCTCAAGCGGCTGCGGGTCGGCCAGGCATTCCTCCATCTTGCGGATGCGCCACGCGATGCTGCGGGCGTCCTGGTAACCCCGGGCGATCATGTTCTTCAGCAGCACGATATTGCTGTTGATGTACTCGATGATCGGCTCCGGCACGCATACGCATGTTTTCCCTGACACCGTGTTCACACCAACCCTAACCACGCCCCCACCAGCCCCTCAGCGCTTCCACCAACCCGTTTTCTTCTTTACTTTTTCGCTGGCGGACGGCGGCTTCATGCATCCAGCCTGCTGCAAGGGGGGCGGGCCGAGCGCAGCGAAGGTCTCGCGCAGCACCTGAAGTTCAACGTCAGCACCGCTCATGTGGGCATCGGCATCGCGCGTGAACTGGCGCGATCCCAGGTTGGTGAACTGTCGTCTCTGCGAATCCGTCACCAACACCCGCATCTGGATCGAGGCGACGGCAAGCTGACGGGGCGCGTTGTTGATGGTCGTATCCGCGCCGTCCTCGCACATCTTGATCAGCCTCGCGGAATTCTTGAAGAGCAGGTTGGAACGGCAGTTGGCGCGCGAGGCGCGGGCCTCGGCGATTTCCGGGTTGGCGATGCGCGTTTGTTCGAAGCTCAATACTTCGACCGTCACCCGGCAACTGGCCGAGGCGTGCCCTGCTTCCGCCATCGGTGGCGCGCCTTCGCTCCCGAACCAGGTGCCGACGTAGCTGCTCCAGGCGGTGTGCTCCTTGCCCCGGAAGACAACGCCTTCCAGTGCCACGAGCATCGAATCGGCATCGACGAAGCGCGATCCGACCAAACTTTCCACCTTGTCCATCCTCAGCACGTTGACCCGACCACGCTCGGTATCGACATTGACCACCACTCCGGCGGGGCGCTTTCCCATCATCACCAGCGACCCGCTGTCGGAGGCGGTGAGCCTCATTTCGTCGGCGTAGGACAAGGTGAGGTGGGTCGGTGCGCCACCGGCCCACTTGAGATTGATCAGATGCTGGCTGCCGTCCCGGGTTTCCCGCAGCACATGGAACTCGTCGCCCACGCCGAATTCGTAGGCATCCATCCAGTCCGCGCTCGCCCAGCGTCCGCCGCATCGCACGCCCGAGCCGGTCGGGAACGACACCACGGCAAGATCTATTCCCGGACTCATGCTCTGCCAGATCACTTCGCCAGTGGCCGCCGCGCCGCTGCGGTCCGACACCCGTGGCCGGACGCCGGTGCCGTCGATCACGTGTTCGGCGGTGAGCACCAGGCAATCCGTGCCGCGCAGAAACCCCGAGCCCGCGCCGAACTCGTTGTTGCCGGAAATCTCCAGCTCACCGGCCGCCACCATCGGGGCCGCGCCGAGGCCGATAAACAGCATGACGCAGCCAAACAAGCCATGGCCAGTAAAGCGCATGTTCACGAAGAATGCTCCTTGCTCGATGGTTCTTGCCGGCGGGCGACGAATGCGGGTATCACCGCCACGATATTGGCCAACGCCGCCAATGCGGCAAGCGTGGCGACAAGAATCTGCGCGAAGGTCGAGGTCAGGGTGGCCGACCAGCGGGTGACCACGATGCGACGCTCCACACCGCCGAACTGGCGAATGCCCAACTCCGGACCCTGCACCGCCACCTGCACCGCCAGGGTGGCACCGTCGCCGCTACGGCCCTGCGGATGGATGAATCCGCTGGTCACCCGCTGGGCAGCGGCGACGCAATCCGCTATCCGGGCCGGTGGCGTACCCAGGCAGGCATGGCTATCGACTTCACTGCCGGAGTCCAGTTCTTCGAGATGGATCAGGCGCTTCTGCTGAGTCCAGCGATCCGGCGTCCTCGCCTCGATCACACCGGATTCGAGCATCGGGGCGGGCCCCGCCTCCGCCAGACCCGCCCCTTGGACGAGTTCCTCGCCGATGCGAATGCGTCCTTCCAGCAGGAACAGGGATGGCGGCCCGGCACCGATCGGTTGCGCCGAACGGTAGTACCAGCTACGCCCGCTCAAGGTGTGGTGTTCGCCGGCGGCATCGAGCGTGACGAGATCCTGCGCATTGGCTGGACAGGCATAGACCTCGCTCGGATGCCATTCGACGAAGAGCGCACCATCTGGCTGTACCGCCACCCGGACCAGCGTACCGCCACGCATGGTCGCGCCGATGGTGCCGAGCACCGACAGTGGCTCGCCACCGTCGTCGAGGAGGAGGTCGCCCGGCGGCAAGTCCCAGACCAGCCGACTCGAACAGGGAACGTCCACGCTCATCACCGACGTGATGGCGCGAACCGAGAAACTGGTATCGGGCTTCAATCGTCCCGCGCCGATCAACGCCACCAGCAGAGCGATCAGCACGAGTATTCCGCTCCAGACGAGCATGCGCACCTGATCGCTATTCATGGGCGTTGCTCTCTTGCTCCTGGGACGAGCATCGACCACGACACCGACGCAGCGCAGTGCCGGCGCGCATCAGCGCAACCCGCCGAGCGGCACGTCGACCTCCACCGTCTCGCGCCCGAAGCCGCGGACGACGAGAATCAGGGCCTTGGGTTCGGGCAGCGCAGCAAGGTCACGCAGTTCGACGAAACACAATCGGTCAAAGACCAGAGTGGAGGCGGAATCAACCCTGGAACACTCCCTGAAGCTCCGCCCATCGGTGCTCACCGAGACATTCCCCCGCCGGCTGTTGACCTGGAATCCCACATGGGCGCGCTCAGAAGTGCGCTCGAACTCGTCCTCGATCCAGGACGACAGCAGTCGCTGCACCGTCGGCGAAGGTTTCTCGCTGGTGGAGCCGGCTCTGGTGAGACTGGCATTGATGGCGATGCCGTGCCGGGCGAAATCACCGATGAGCAGAGGCTCGCCAGAATCTGCCAGCAGCGGCAGCCGCGCCCATCGGCCGGACTCGAACCGCCCCTGAAACACGCCCGTTCCCCTGTAGACACCATCCGGCGATTCGATTTCGACCCGGACTTTTTCGCCCGGCTTCAGCCCGTCGGTCAGGTAGACGAAGATCTGGTCGAAACTGTCCGGCGGCAGCGGCACCCTCTCCGACTGCAGGGTCAGCCCCACCACCAAGGCTCCACTGATCGCACGACGCGCGCCGATGGTTTCCTTGTATTCGAAGCCGGGAACCGGTGCCAACGAGTCGACCTGGGCCATCGCAATCTGTGCCGCCAGCGCGAAGCACAAAAACGCAAGACAGGAAAATGCACGCATGGCGGACGGTCGTCTCTGGCTGATGGTGAATGCCCCGGAAGACCGGCCAAGTGCCGCGCCCCGTCCTGCGGGATGTGCGAACAGGCATTGAGCCGGCGCGCTACTGATACAACAGGGGTATGGGAAATTCAACCATCCTTTTCGCGTGTCGACGGTGATGCAAGGCCGTGTCCTGGCGCTTGACGGCAGGGGTTGGCCGTCGCATCGACCGCAGGTTTGCAGTCGGGGTTGAAGACGCGCTGGGTGTGTTTCGGGCGAAGCGGAAGGCAGCATGGCGGCGCGCCGCCATGCGTTTCACGTGGCGGTTCAGGGATGGGTACGCAGTGTCCGCACCTTCACCTCACGACCGCCGGATTTACGCCGCCTGATCCGTGACCATGAGAGCTTTGCAGTCTCATGCCTGCTCTTCCTGATCGGCATCGCCTTCTATCCGGTTCTTGTCCATCGGCCCACGATTTACGCTACACGGCTTCCTCCCCACGGCCCATCGCCCTTCCGCAGTTGCGCTTCACTTCCCTCGCTGTGGTCTGCTTGGGGGAGGACTTGCACCTCCAGGAGTGCGCCCGTGCCGGGCGCACCAGAAGACGAAGCCCGGCACAGGGCCGGGCTTCTTGTCCTGCATGGCTGGAACGGATTCCTAC
>CAZTXX010000075.1:0-9761 GCA_964617405.1 uncultured Aquimonas sp.
GGCAGCAACGGGCGCCTGAGCTTCACCCCGGCACCGGACGCCAACGGCGTGGCCAACCTCACGGTACGGCTGCGCGACGACGGCGGCACCGCGAACGGCGGCGTGGATACCAGCGCGCCGCAAACCTTCACGATCAGCGTGACGCCGGTAAACGACGCGCCCGGCTTCACCGCTGGCGCCAACCAGGTCGTCAGCGAAGACACCGGCGCGCAGACCGTGGCCGGATGGGCCACCGCGATCAGCGCGGGGCCGGCGAATGAATCCGGCCAGGCCCTGAGCTTCCAGATCACCGCCAACAGCAACCCGACCCTGTTCAGTGTTGCGCCCAGCGTCTCGCCGAGCGGCGTGCTGAGCTATACCAGCGCGCCAGACGCCAACGGCATCGCCAGCCTCACGCTGCAGCTGGTGGACGACGGCGGCACCGCCAACGGCGGCGTGGACACCAGCGCACCGCAAACCTTCACCGTCACGGTCGACGCCGTCAACGACGCCCCGGTCAACACCGTACCCGGCGCGTTGATCATGGACGAGGATGGCGTACTGGCCTTCAGCGGCACCGATGCGATCAGCGTATCGGATGTCGATATCGGCACCGGCACGCTGGATGTCGCGCTGGGCGTGACGCACGGCGCGCTCACCGCCAGCGCCTCGGGCGCGGCGACCGTCACCGGCAGCGGAACGGCCGCACTGCTGGTCAGCGGCACGCTGGCCGACGTGAACGCCAGCCTGGCCAGCCTGGGATACGGCCCGGATGCGGACTACAACGGGTCGGACGTCCTGAGCCTGAGCAGCAGCGACAACGGCAACACGGGCGCCGGTGGCTCGCAGAGCACCAGCGATACGGTCGCGATCACGCTTGTCGCCGTCAACGACGCCCCGGTCAACACCGTACCTGGCACCCAGCAGGTCATCGCCGGCGTACTCGAGTTCAGCGCCGCCAACGGCAACGCGCTGAGCGTGTCGGATATCGATGCCGATCCCGGCGATGTGCAGGTCGACCTGACGGTGCTGCACGGCACCCTGACCCTGACCGCCGTACCGCATCCCAACCTGGTGATCACCGGCAACAACAGCAACGCACTCACCGTGGTGGGCCAGCAGGCGCAGATCAACCTGGTGCTGGAGGGCCTGCTCTACGTCACCAGCGCCACCGGTACCGATACGCTCACGCTGCACACCAGCGATCTGGGCAACACCGGTGCCGGCGGCGCGCTGTTCGACGAGGACACCGTAACCCTGCTCATCGACGAAGCCCCGAGCGTGGTTTCCACCGCGCCGGCAAACGGTGCGACCGTGGCGAGCAATGCCTCGCTGTCGATCACCTTCTCCGAAGCCGTGGACGTGGCGGCGGGGGCCGTCACGCTCAGCTGCGGCGGCGCCAACCTCATCACCGGCGGGGACAGCGGCAGCAATGTCACCAGCCTTTCGCCCAGCTATGCCGGCACATTGCCCGAAGGCCAGACCTGCACCCTCACCGTGCTGGCAACGCATGTGACCGACGTGGACACCATCGATCCGCCCGACGAGATGGCGGCCGACCACGCCACAAGCTTCCAAGTCGACGCCGCACCCGCCGTGCTCTCCACGTCCCCGGCCGGCGGCGCGTCGAATCTGCCCGTCGACACGGTGGTCTCCGTGGCGTTCTCCGAGCCGGTGACGGTGGATGCGTCCAGCTTCAGCTTGCTGTGCGACAGCAGCGCCATAGCCCATGGCATCACCGGCAGCGGTACCGACACCGTGACGCTCACGCCCTCCGCCCCCCTGCCGGCGGGCGTGTCCTGCACCGTCACCGTGTTCGCCGCAGGCGTCGAGGACGTGGACAGCTTCGATCCGCCGAACGAGATGGCTGCCAACCACGCCTGGAGCTTCACCACCGATGCGCCGCCGAGCGTCACCGCCACGACGCCGGTGAACGGCGCCGTGGTCAACACGACCCCAAGCCTCAGCGTCAGCTTCAGCGAATCGGTGAACCTGGATGCCGGCGCTTTCACGCTCGACTGCGGTGGCGCCATTTCCACCACGTCCACGCCCGCGCTTCCGGCGACCGCGATCACCAGCGTCAGCTTCACACCTGATTCCACGCTGCCCGAGGGCGCGGCCTGCACCGCCACCGTGCTCGCCGCGGCCGTGCACGACGCCGACAGCCAGGACCCGCCCGACACGATGGCGGCAAACCACACTTGGAGCTTCTCCGTGGATGCCGCGCCCAGCGTGATATCCATCGCGCCCGCCAACGGCGCCAGCGACGTCAATCCGACCGGTTCCATCGTCGTCGGCTTCAGCGAGCCGGTGAGCTTCGACACCACGCCCAATGCGGCCAACGTCAGCTTCGATCTGGAGTGTCCATCCGGCACCCCGGTTGCTTTCGGCGTCACCACCGCCAGCCCCGCGAACAGCGTGACGCTGGACCCGCTCGACACGGCCATCGCGGGGCAAAGCTGTGCCTTTACCGTGCGCGCGGCCGGCATCAGCGATGTCGACGGCATTGATCCTCCGGTCCAGATGGCCGCCGACGCGACCGCCGTCTTCAGCTTCGGTGCGATCGCCAACGACGACAGCGTCGCTGTCACGCCGCATCTCACCGTCAGCACCGCCGCCGGTGCCCTCAACCTGACCGCCAACGACGTCCTCGGTGCCGGCCAGATCACCGGCTTCGGCTTTGGCGGCTGCACCGGCACCGCGGCCGGCGGCCAGCTCGATGCCGGTGCCGCCAACGGGCGCCTGACGCTGGCCGCCAACGGCGGCTTCAGCTACGAGCCGCCTGCCGGCGTCCGCAATGAGACGCGAACCTTCTGCTACACGGTCACCGGCGGCGACACGGCCAACGTGGCGTTTGTCATCCAGAACGCTGCGGCGGTGTGGTTCATCGATGCGGCCGCCGCAGCGGGTGGCAACGGCACCCAGGCGCGCCCGTTCCAGGGCCTTGCCGCCGCCAATAGCGCCAGCGCGGCGAACGACACGATCCATGTGGCCTCCAGCGCGACGAACTATGCCGCCGGCATCACGCTCAAGAACGGCGTACGCCTGATCGGCCAGGGTGCCAGCGGCACGCTGGGCGCACACAGCGGTGTGACGCCCGTTGCCGGCTCGGCCTTCCCCGCGCTGGGCGGTGCCGCGCCCACCCTCACCGCCAGCAACGCCACGGCCATCACGCTGGGCAGCGGCAACCATCTGCGCGGGTTCACGATCGGCGATACCGGCGCATCCGGCGGCACCGATATCGCCGGCACCGGATTCGGAACGCTCACGGTCGACGAGGTAACGCTCACCGGCACCGGCCGCGCCCTGAATCTGGATACCGGCAGCGTGGCGGGCAGCGGCTTCACCGCCACCACCGTCACGGCCAGTAGCAGCGAGGGTCTTCGCCTCACCGCCGTTGGCGGTACGCTGGCGTTGGGCAACGGCGCCCTCTCGGGAACCGGCTCCGGCGTTCCGGTGGTCCAGATCTCCGCGGGCAGCGGGAATATTTCGTACGGCGGCACCCTGGCGTGCAGCAGCGGCTGCACCGGCCTTCGGGTCAGCAACCGCAGCGGCGGAACGATCACCTTCTCCGGTGCCACCAAGGTCTTCAACACCGGCACCAGCGTCGCACTGGACCTGAGCAACAACACCGGCGCGACGATCCAGTTCACCAACGGCGGTCTCGACATCGACACCACCACCGCCACCGGATTCAACGCCAGCGGTGGCGGTACCGTGGTGGTACAAGGCACTGGAAACAGCATTACCAGTACGACCGGCACGGCGTTGAACATCGCCAACACCACCTTGGGAGCCGCCGGATTCACCTTCCAGAGCATTTCCGCCAACGGTGCCGGCAGTGGCATCGTGCTGAACAACACCGGCAGCGCGGGCGGGCTCTCGGTGACCGGGGACGGCTCGGCCAACAGCGGTGGCACCATCCAGAACGCCACCGCGGCAGGCATCTCGCTCACCAGCACCCGCAACGTGAGCCTTGCACGCATGCAGATCGCCGGCAGTGGTGATCACGGTATTTTGGGTGACGCCGTCAACGGCTTCGACTGTGACTATTGCCTCCTGCTCAACAACGGCAACTCCGCAACGGACGAAGGCATCTGGTTCACGCAGCTCGGCGGCGCCGTGGCGATCACCAACTCGAGCTTCACCAACAGCGCCCACAACAGCGTCTATGTACGCAATACCAGCGGCACGCTGGGTTCGCTCTCGCTGGCCGGCAACCACTTCATGACGGCTGGAAACCACCACGTGCTGATCGAAGGCGTGACAGGTGCCCCCACCTTCACCAGCATCGTCATCGATGGCAACACCTTCACCAGCGCCCAGTCGATTGGTGTCCAGATCGCCGCCAACAACAGCACGGTATTCGGATCGGTCGCCATCACCGGCAATACCTTCGCCAACAACATCCTGGCGATCGAGGCCTCGGCGGTGCACGGTGCCAGCCTCGGATTCAACGCCAGCGGCAATACCATCACAAGCACGGTCTCCGGTGGCAGCCACGGGCTGAACTCCAACCACGGCATTCCCAGCACCGGCGCGCTGCGCGGCCGCATTGCCAACAACCAGATCGGCGATGCGAGCGTTCCAAACTCGGGTTCACCCATCGGCAACGGCGTGCGTCTTGTCGGCAACGACGGCGGCACCAAGCAGCTCCTGGTCACCGGCAACACCCTGCGCGAAATCCGCAACGGACGCGGCATCGACGTGGTGAACCGAAACGGCACCGGCCGCATGGACATCACGGTGACGGACAACAACGTCGCCACCAACGCCCAGCCGGCCGACTACCCGCTCGCCGGCGTCCACGTGCAGTCCAACTGCGTCGGCACCTGCAACAGCCTGCGCGCGGATATCGCCGGCAACACTGTGGCCGTACCCAGCGGCGGCTGCACCGGGGATCTCCTGGGAGTGTGTCTTGAGCTGGTGGAAACCGGCAGCTCCACCTGCGAGCTGCTGGATCGCGCGCCTACCGGTACTGCAAGCGCCAATGCCGAGCTGATCGGCAATAACGCCCTCAGCGCCAGCACCGCGGCGTCGGCCGGCTGCTCCCTGACCCTCACCGCGCCGGTGTTGCCACCCTGATCGTCACCGCAGCGCAGACAACAGCCGAAGCGGAGCGATCCGCACCATTGGAGGAACCCACGTCATGGCAGAGCCCTTTCTTTCCGAAATCCGGATCATGAGCTTCGCGTTTGCGCCCAAGGGTTGGGCCCTATGCGACGGCCAGCTCCTGCCGATCAACCAGAACCAGGCCCTGTTTTCCCTGCTGGGCACGACCTTCGGCGGCAATGGGCAGGTCAATTTCGCCCTGCCCGACCTGCGCGGCCGAACACCCATCCACGCGAATGGCGCGGCTTACACCCTGGGGATGCGGGGAGGCGCACCAGCGCATTCCCTCAGCGTGGCCGAGCTGCCGACCCACCAGCACGCGCAGAGCGCGACCTCCAAGGCGGGGGATGCCGTGCCGATCGTGCCGGCGGGCAACCTTCTGGCCCAGCCCGCATTGCCGCTCTATGGCAAGCCGGAGAACCTGGTGGCCATGGCGGCGGGCACGGTGGGTACGGCCGGCGGGTCACAGCCCCACTCCAACATGCAGCCCTTCCTGACCCTGTCGTTCTGCATCGCCCTGCAGGGCATCTTCCCGTCGCCCACCTGAGGAGCACGCACCATGGCTCAACCCTATGTCGGAGAAGTCCGCATGTTCGCGGGAAACTTCGCACCCGCAGGCTGGATGTTATGTGACGGGCAGCTGTTGCCCATCTCCGAGAACGAAACCCTGTTCAATCTAATCGGCACCACCTATGGCGGCGACGGGCAGTCCACCTTTGCCCTGCCCGACCTGCGCAGCCGGCTGCCGATCCACCAGGGCAACGGTTTCGTCCTTGCCGAGACCGGCGGTTCCGAAGAGGTCACGTTGACCTCCAGCCAGATGCCCGCCCACAGCCATGCGGCGTTGGCCAGCAGCTCGATCGCCACCGAACGCAGTCCGCAAAACGCCGTACTGGCGCAGGCCACGACGTTCGATGCCTACCAGACCACACCCGGTGCGTTGGCCATGGCGGGGCAGGCGCTGTCGAATGCAGGTGGAAGCCAGCCGCACACGAACCTGCAGCCCTATCTGTGCGTGAACTTCATCATTTCGCTGTTCGGCATCTTCCCGTCGCCAACCTGAGGAGAGACAGACATGGCCGATCCTTTCGTGGCCGAAATCCGGATTTTCCCGTTCAACTTCGCGCCCCGCGGCTGGGCCTGGTGCGACGGACAGCTGCTGCCGCTATCCCAGAACACCGCCCTGTTTTCACTCCTGGGCACCACCTATGGCGGCAATGGCAAGAGCAACTTCGCCCTGCCCAACCTCGGCGGGCGTGCCCCGATGCACCCGGGGCAGGGACCGGGACTGTCGCTCCGCGATCTGGGAGAGACTGGCGGCTCGGAGAGCGTGACGCTGCTCACGTCAGAAATTCCTTCGCACAGCCATCCAGTGAACGCCAGCGCGGCACCAGCCGACGCACAATCGCCGGAGGGTCTTTCTCCTGCACGCGTCGTTGGGGCCATGCCCTACGGCACGCCGGCCGGTGCGCCGCTAGTTCCGATGGCGCAGGAGTCCATCTCGCCGGCCGGCGGCGACCAGCCGCACAACAACATGATGCCCTACCTTGCCTTCTACTTCTGCATCGCCCTGCAGGGCGTGTTTCCGCCGAGGCCCTGATCATGAAACGCCGTCATTTCATACTGTGTACCAGCGCCGCCGCCCTCGCGGCCGCGGCCCCGTTGGGTGCGATCGCCGCGCGGCGCCCGGCGCTGCTGGACGATCCGCGCGCCTGGCTGGGAGCCGAATTCGTTTCCGCCGACGGCGTGCGGCTGCGCCTGGCCGATGTTGTCGGCGTGCGCGTGGATCGCGACACCGTGCAGGCGAATCTGCTATTCCAGACCATGGAAGGCGAATGGCCCGGCGAGGGCAGCTACGCGCTGCGCTGCGGCGGAACCGAGGAGTTCCTCTACCTGCAGCCGGGGCGGGGCGGACCGGTGGCCTGCATCAACCGCCTGCGCCGCGTGCGGATCTGATCCCATGGGTGAGGGCGCCATCCCGGAGTTCTCCCTCGCGCTCTTCGAGCCGCTCCTCGGGCAGGTATTCCGGATCGGTTACGATCCGCACACCGTGGACGCCCGGCTGGTTGAAGCCAACAGCCTGCGCGAGGCCCAGGGCGCGGGACGGCTCAGCCGGCAGTTTTCCCTGCTCTGGCTCGGTCCGCGCGAAGCAAACCTGGCGCAGGGTATTTACCGGGTCGTCCATCCGTCCTTGCCGCCGCTCGAGCTGTTTCTGGTCTGCCTCGGGCCGGTGGCTGAAGGCATGAGATACGAGGCCGTGTTCACCTGATGCCGCAGCCGCCCGACATCCGCCTTGCCCTTCCGCCACACCTGCGCTTGCGAGCGGTACTCGATGCCGATCTGCCCCTGCTCGAACGCATCTACGCCGGCACGCGCACCGAGGAGCTGGCCCAGACCGACTGGGACGACGCGCAAAAAGCCGCGTTCCTGCGCTTCCAGTTCCACGCCCAGCACCAGCACTATGCCACCCACTACGCCGACGCACAGTTCCTGGTTATCGAGCGCGACGGGCAGGCGGTGGGGCGGCTGTATCTGCACTGGCGAACCACGGAGCTACGCATCGTCGACATCGCCCTCCTGCCCGGGCACCGTGACACGGGCATCGGTGGCGCCTTGCTTCGCGTGCTGCTGGAGGCGGCCGGCGCGCGAAACCTGTCCGTCAGCATCCATGTCGAACAGTTCAATCGTGCGATGGCCTTGTATCGCCGCCTGGGATTTCAGAAGATTGGTGAGCACGGTGTCTATCATCTGATGGAGTGGCGGCCCTCGGGACCCCGGCCGGACTCCGGTGCCGATGTTGCGGCATGATGCTTCTCTCCAGCTCAACAGGAAGGAGTGACACACCATGCGTCTAGTCCTATCTGCATCCGCACTCGCAGGCATCATCGTGCTGGCCGCTTGCGCCAGCACGCCGGACGCGCCGCCGCCGGCTGCCGGCACTGTCTTTGAGTGCCAGAGCGGCGCACTCATCCAAGCCAGCTACCCGGATACCGACCATGCGCGGATCCAATACAAGGGCCAAACCCACACGCTCACCATCGCGGTATCGGCCAGCGGCGCACGCTATGTCGGCGATGGCATCGAATGGTGGACCAAGGGCAGCGGACCGGGCTCCACCGCCTCACTCCTCGCCCACCTGGACGACGGCACCTCCGGGGCGGTGATCGAAAACTGCGCGGCGCGCTGAGTATCGCCGGACAGCCGCAGCGGCAGCCTCCGCGCCCAAAAGCGCCGCCAGCTCCTGCCCCCTTGCCATCTTTTCCGGCGTTGCGCTTGCCTGTTGTGTCAGATATAAATGACATATGGCAACGATCCGAACCACCGAAATCTTCGACACGTGGCTTGCCGTCGTGCGTGATCGTCAGGCGCAGTTTCGGATTGCAACCCGCATCCGACGGCTGTCGTTAGGCAATCCAGGACGATACCGCACCCTCACGGGCGGCGTTTCGGAGATGAAGATCAACTACGGCCCCGGCTATCGCGTGTACTACGTCGAGCGCGACGGCATCACCTACATCCTGCTGTGCGGTGGCGACAAGGCCAGCCAACAGCACGACATCACTACCGCACTGGCATTGGCGCAAGGCGTGTAACGGAGGCAGGCATGGCTACCAAGATCAAAACCCGCGAGTGGGACATCCTTGAGCATCTGCGCGACGAGGACGACATTCGCATGTACATCGCCGCGGCCCAGGAGGAAGCACCGGACGATGCGGCTTTCATGGCGGCCGTGTTGGGCGATGTGGCCCGATCTCGCAACATGGCCGAATTGGCGCGAGAAACCGGGATTTCACGTGAAACCCTGTACAAGGTGACGCGGGGCGAGGGCAATCCCACGATTGAAACCGTCGGCAAGCTGGCGCGGGCGCTTGGGTTTCGGCTGACGCTGGAACCCATGCGCGGGTGATGGAAATGCGGCAGGAACGATGCCGATACCGGATGCGGTTGATTGCACCTGGCGCGGATGTCATTTGCGCTTTCCTCAAAGGCCGCCACGCGCGTAGCCAGGCGCGTGCGACCCAACCCGGGGTGACGCGTGTCACCCAATACGGTGACAGGCGATACCTGAACATCGTGGTGCATCAATGGACACTGACATTCCCTCAACTGAATGCAGGAGCCAGTCACCATGACGCGCGCTTTGGTTTTGTTGTTCTCCGTGGCCACCGCCACATCGTCGCTGGCCGCGGATCTGGACGTCCGCCTGACCCGTGTGGCCAACGACAAGGGTCAAATCGTGGTGGCGGTATTCGATTCGGAAGATGGATGGGATGGCCGCGCCAAGGCGCGCGCGGCACGGCGCGTGGATGCATCCAAGGGCCAGGTTGACCTGCGTTTTCCGGATTTGGAGCCGGGGCGTTACGGCGTTCTGGTGATGCATGATGAGAACGGAAACGGCACGTTGGACAAGACGGTGCTGGGCATCCCCAAGGAAGGCTACGGCTTCAGCAACAATCCCCGGCTGATGCGGCGCGCGCGCTTCGACGAGGCCGTTTTCGAATTGCCGGAAGGCGGGCGTCGCGTCGAGGTGGAGATGCGCTGACTCTCCACGGCTGCCGACAACCAGCCGTTCGGTGCGGCAAGAGCCCGGCACAGCGAACTTTTCACATTACGCGCTACAGCCAGCCCTTCTGCCGCGCCAGTCGGTAGGCCTCGATGCGGTTGCCGAC
>CAZTXX010000076.1:0-7127 GCA_964617405.1 uncultured Aquimonas sp.
TCTTGATCGAGAGCATCGGGCCTTCGAAGGTGGCGATCATGTAGAAGCTCAGCGAGACGATCAGGAACTTCAGGATCGGGTCGGTGCGCAGCTTGTACCAGACGCCCGAGAGCGTGAGGATGCCGTTCATCGCGCCGCCCCAGGAGGGCGCCAGCAGGATCAGCGAGAACACCATGCCCACCGACTGGACCCAGTCGGGCAGCGCGGTGTACAGCAGGTGGTGCGAGCCGGCCCACATGTACACCGAGATCAGCGCCCAGAAGTGCACGATCGACAGGCGGTAGGAATAGATCGGGCGCTGCACCTGCTTGGGCACGAAGTAGTACATCATCGCCAGATAGCCCACCGTCAGAAGGAAGGCCACGCCGTTGTGGCCGTACCACCACTGCGCCATGGCATCGACCGCGCCGCTGTAGACCGAGTACGACTTCCACAGTCCCGCCGGCATCACGATGTTGTTGACGATATGCAGCAGGGCGACGGCGATCACGTAGGCGCCGTAGAACCAGTTGGCCACATAGATGTGCTTGACCCGGCGCTTGACGATGGTGCCGAAGAAGAGCCAGCCGTAGGCCACCCAGACCACCGCGATCAGGATGTCCAGCGGCCATTCCAGCTCGGCGTATTCCTTGCTCTGGGTGATGCCCAGCGGCAGGGTGATGACCGCGCCGAGCATCGCCGCCTGCCAGCCCCAGAACACGAAGGCCGCGAGTTTGTCCGAGATCAGCCGCACGTGACAGGTGCGCTGCACCACGTACAGCGAGGTGGCGAACAGCACCGAGCCGCCGAAGGCGAAGATCATGCCGTTGGTGTGCAGCGGGCGCAGGCGCCCATAGCTGAGCCAGGCGATGCCATCGGTCAGCTCCGGCCAGTACAGCTGGGCGGCGGCGATGACCCCCACCAGCATCCCGACGATGCCCCAGATCACGGTCGCCGCCGCGAATTGGCGCACCACCTTGTCGTTGTAGGTTTCATTGAGTGTTGTCGAAGACATGAGCCGACCTCGAAGACGAATATGGCATGGTGTAGCAACGCGCCCTTGCGCGCTTGATCCAGATCAAGTGCGATCTGGTGCGGCAGTCTAGCCAAAGGCCCGTGGGGCGGCCAGTCGCGACTGGTTTGTGGACGCATTACGGGCTGCCGGAGATCGCCGAACCCCATCGATCGCGCAAAAAATTCGCCATATGCCGTCGATATTCGGATAAATGCATCGAAAACACAGGAAATTTCCGTGGAAATACCTATACGACCGTGCCGCCCGCCAACTCGCTCCATGGCGGTTTTTTTGCGGGGGTCGGTTTGTCCGCGAACAGATACGACTTTGGTAGCAGTCAACCCGCCTGCGGCAATGCGTTGTGGATCCGCTGCCGGCGGACAGCCCGACGCACCGGACGCGCTTCCCAATCGACCGACGCCTCGGACCGGATGCGACGAACCCAGTGCTGCCGGATGTCATCGCCCATGACATCGGGAACCTGACCCGTTGCTGCCAGCGGCGGATCCTGATCTTCGACCCCCGGGAAATCACCAGCACAAGCTGCGGCTCGCCGCCGGTCTCGCCCTGCATCTCGCCGTATGGGGCGCCTCAGCAGCACACGGCTGAGTGCTTCGGCCGTCATGGAGGGCGGCGGACTGCCGATGATCGGCATATCGGACGACGGCGTCCATGGCTCCCAGCCGTCCTCCGGCCCCCAGGCCATATCGGTGGAGAGACAAGGTCTGCCCAGACAATCGGCGGCGGCAACTCCGGACGAAACGCACCCGAACGTGTCGCAAGGAAGAAAAAGCGCAACGCGCAGTGATGGGTTATGCTCCCCATCAAGCGTGCGTTCAGTCAAGGCAGGAGACTTCCCATGCGTACGGTGCGACAACTGCTGGAATCGAAATCCCCCGAAACTTTCTCCATCACGCCCGATGCACCGGTCATCGACGCCATCCGCCTGATGGCGGAAAAGCGTGTCGGCGCGGTGCTGGTGATGCAGGGCGGCACCTTGGCCGGCATCCTTTCCGAGCGCGACTACGCCCGCAAGATCGTGCTCGCGGGCAGATCATCCAAAGACACGCCGGTACGCGACATCATGACCGCCGAAGTCATCACCGTCTCACCGGACGACAACGCCCAACTGTGCATGGAAACGGTGACCCGCAACCGCATCCGCCACCTGCCGGTGGTGGAAAACGGCCAAGTGCTGGGAATCATCTCCATCGGCGACCTGCTGGCCGCAGTGATCGAGCAGCAGCGCCACGAGCTCGACCAGTTGCAGCGTTACATCACCGGCTGAAGGGCACCATCGGGCAGCCTCAGGCCCCCTGTGCCACTTCGCGCGTGGCGCGGAATTCCACCGCTGGCGCGCGCTCCTGCGCCAGTTGCAGGTTGACGCGGCTGGGAGCGAGGTAAACCAGCTCGTCGGCGGCATCCAAGGCGAGGTTCATGGCGTTCTTGTCGCGGAACTCCTCGAATTTCTTCGCATCCGTGCAATAGACCCAGCGCGCGGTCGCGATCGAGACCGG
Organism: uncultured Aquimonas sp.; assembly: GCA_964617405.1. GTDB lineage: Bacteria > Pseudomonadota > Gammaproteobacteria > Xanthomonadales > Xanthomonadaceae > Denitratimonas. The sequence goes on from CAZTXX010000076.1 coordinate 2,512, forward strand.
TTCGAAGATCGCTTCCACGCCGTATTCGTCCTTGAGGCGGTAGGCCGCCACGTCGAATTGCAGGGTGCCCACCGCACCCAGGATGAGGTCATTGCTCATCAACGGGCGGAAGAACTGGGTGGCGCCCTCTTCCGAAAGCTGCGCAAGCCCCTTTTGCAGCTGCTTGAGCTTGAGCGGATCCTTCAGCCGTGCGCGGCGGAACAGCTCCGGGGCAAAATTCGGGATGCCGGTGAAGACCAGCGGCTCGCCCTCGCTGAAGCTGTCGCCGATGGCGATGGTGCCGTGGTTGTGGATGCCGATCACATCCCCCGGCCAGGCCTCGACCGCCACCTCGCGATCCGAAGCCATGAAGGTGAGCGCGTTGGCGAGCTTCATCTCCTTGCCGCTGCGCACGTGGAGGGTTTTCATGCCGGCCTCGAAGCGCCCCGAACACACCCGCATGAAGGCCACCCGGTCGCGGTGCTTGGGATCCATGTTGGCCTGAATCTTGAACACGAAACCGCTGAGCTTGTCTTCCGCGGGATCGACCTGGCGCGTGGTGGTGGCATGCGGCTGCGGCGAGGGCGCGTGCTCGATGAAGAAGTCCAGCAGCAATTGCACGCCGAAGTTGTTGATGCCCGAGCCAAAGAACACCGGGGTCTGGCGTCCGGCCAGATACTCGTCCTTGTCGAACGGGTGGCTTGCGCCCTGCACCAGCTCCAGCTCCTCGCGCAGCTCGGCGAGCATGGCCTCGCCGATGCGCTCGGCCAGGCCCGGTGCGTCGAGCGAGGGGAAAATGGTCGAATCCTGCCGGGTGAAATTACGCCCCGGCTCATAGAGGTGCACCTCGCCGGTGACCAGGTGCACTACGCCCTTGAGGCGCTTGCCCATGCCGATGGGCCAGGTGACCGGTGCGCACTGGATGCCTAGCACGCTTTCCACCTCGTCGAGCAGTTCAATCGGCTCGCGGCCCTCGCGGTCGAGCTTGTTGATGAAGGTCATGATCGGCGTATCGCGCAGCCGGCAGACCTCCATCAGTTTGATGGTGCGCTCCTCCACGCCCTTGGCCACGTCGATCACCATCAGGGCCGAGTCCACCGCCGTCAGCACGCGATAGGTATCCTCGCCGAAGTCGGCGTGGCCGGGGGTGTCGAGCAGGTTGACGATATGGCCCTCGTAGGGGAACTGCATCACCGAGCTCGTCACCGAAATGCCGCGCTCCTGCTCCAGCGCCATCCAGTCGGAGGTCGCATGGCGCGCGGCCTTGCGGCCCTTGACCGAGCCGGCCATCTGGATCGCGCCGCCGAACAGCAGGAACTTCTCGGTCAGCGTGGTCTTGCCCGCGTCGGGATGGGAAATGATGGCGAACGTGCGCCGGCGGCGCGCCTGCTTGGCAACTTCTTGAGACATGGGAAAGGCGCCCGCCCGGGCGCATGCAACAGACAAAGGGCGTAATTATAGTCTCGCCGAGGCGTGTGGTCGGATTGTGCCCACATCATCGAAGTGAGACCGGATTCCCGGGCACGCGCGCCGGAGCCTGTGGCAGGATGCCTGTTCGCCCGCCAGGATGCCGATGTGGACGACTCCACCCTCAAGATCGACGAAGACGGCGAACACGCCAGACTGCTACCCGAGCGCATCGGCCCCTATCGCGTTCTCGGCCTGCTGGGCGAGGGTGGCATGGGTCGGGTCTATCTGGCGCACGAAAGCCACCCACCGCGCGATGTCGCGCTGAAGGTGATGCGCGGTCTGTCCGGCAACTCGCTGGCGCGCTTCCGGCGCGAGGTCGAACTCCTGGCCCAGCTCGAACACCCGGGCATCGCACGCCTGTATGCCGCCGGCGAGGACATGATCGGCGGCCTGCCGTTGCCGTGGCTGGCACTGGAGCTGATCCGCGGCCACGACCTGCGCGACTGGGTCGAGCGCAACCGCCCGGATCTGGCTGCCCGCTTGAAGCTCCTGATCGCGCTGTGTCGTGCTGTCCAGCATGCCCACGAGCGCGGCGTGATCCACCGCGACCTCAAGCCCGGCAACATTCTGGTGGATGCCGATGGCCAACCGAAGATCCTCGACTTTGGCGTCGCGCGCCTGCACGACACCAACGAGGGCATGACCCAGGCCGGTCAGGTGCTGGGCACGGTGCCCTACATGAGCCCCGAACAACTGGCAGGGCGCAACGCCGAGGTCGGGGCCCGCAGCGACGTTTACGCCCTGGGCGTGATCGCCTACGAACTGGTCAGCGGCAGCCTGCCGCACCCGCGCCTGAGCACCTCCACCCTGTTCGAAGCACTCGATATCGTGCGTCGGGAAGAACCCGCGCCGCTGCACAACCTGGCACCTCAGGCGCGCGGCGACCTGGACAAGGTGGTGATGAAGGCGCTGGCCACGGAGCCATCGCAGCGCTACGCCACAGCCGGCGAGCTGGCCGATGACCTCCAGCGTCTGACCGACCACCGCCCGGTGCTTGCGCGCCCGCCCACCTTGGCCTATCGCGCGGGTCGCTTCGTGCGCCGCCATCGCGCACTCAGCGCGGCGGCGGCCATCGTGTTCATCGCTCTCGTCAGTGCCACGGCAATCAGCACCCTGGCAGCGCAGCGCGCACGCGCGGCGCTGGCCCAGGCCGAGGCGCGCGCGGCCGAACTGAAGGAGGTCAACGAGTTCGTCGAGCACATGCTGACCCAGGCCGATCCGGAACACGCACAGGGCCGCGAATTGCGCGTGCGCGACATCCTCGAAGTGGCGGCGGCGGAACTGGCCACGTCCAACCTCCCTGCCGAATCGGTGGCGCGCCTGCGCCAGGTGCTGGGCGTCACCTGGCTGGGCCTGGGCGAAGCGGCACGCTCGCAATCGGTCTTCGATGCCGCATTGGCGCAGGAAGGCCTGTCCGCGACACTGCACGACGAGCTGCTGCTGGGACGCGCACGCAGCGCGATCCTCGCAGGCGACTACGACACCGGCGAGCAGGTGTTGAGGAACTTGCGCGAGAGCGGTTCCACCTTGGGTCCGCTCCAGCGCATCGTCATGGAGCAATCGGAGGTCGAACTGCTGCGCGAGCGCGGCAAGCAGAAAGAGGCCGTGGCTGCCCTGCACGACCTGCTGCCACGGGCACGCGAACTGCTGGGTGCCGACGACCAGCGCAGCCTCGGCCTGCAACTGCAGCTGTCCTCCGCCCTGCAGCTGGATGGCGACTATGCACAGGCGCTGGAGGTGGTGCGCGATGCCACCGCGCGCCATGCCCGCGTGTTCGGCCCGGACCACCCGCAAACGCTGTATGCGTGGGACCAACTCGGCATCGTGGAAAACAAACTCGGCCACACCGAGGCCGCGGAAGCCGCCTTCCGCCGCTCCGCCGAAGGCCGCCTCGCGGTGCTGGGCGAAAGCCATCCGGCCACCGTGATGAGCCAACTCAACCTGGGCTCCTTCCTGATCGAGCATGGCCGCACCGAAGAGGGCGTGCCCCTGGTGCGCCATACCAGCGCCTGGCTCCAGGCCAATCGACCGGAAGGTGACGACAAGACCCTGGTGGCGCTCAACATACTGGCCTATGGGCTGGAAGACCTGGGCGACCTCGACGGCGCCGAACAACTCCTGCGCGAGCTGCTGGCCGCACAGGAACAACGCGGCGGGCCGGGCGCACCGGACACGTTCGCGCCGCGCAACAACCTGGCCATGCTCCTGATGAAGCGCGGCCGCCCCGGCGAAGCCCTGTCCGAGTTCGAAACGCTTGAAGCCCAGGCGCGTGCCGGGCTGGGGGACGACCACCCCTTCGCCGCCATCTTCGCCAGCAACCGCGCACTGGCCCTGTTGCGATCGGGCCGGGCCGCAGAGGCCCGCAAGGTGCTCGAACCGGCTTTCGACACGCTGCTCGCGCGCATGGGCGCCGACCATGCGCGGACGCGAACCGCCGCCGAACGCCTTGGCGAAGTCTACGACGCACTCGGTTTGCAGGAGCAGGCCTTGGCACTGCGCGAAAAATATCCTGCGACCGAATGAAAAGACCGCCCGCCTCGGGGCTGGCCGACGGCGAACTCAAGCGGTGGTGAAACCGGTCCCGACCTCCGACACCGCGGCATCTTCCCGGCTGACCGTGTCCACCCGCGCCATGCGCGGTCCCTGGTGAAGCCAGGCTTCCAGCGCATCAAGCGCCGCGACGGGGCCTGCCGCAAGCACTTCGACGCGCCCATCGGCCAGATTGCGCGCATGACCCCGCAAACCCAGCGCCAGTGCCTGTTCGCGCGTCGAGGCGCGAAAGAACACACCCTGCACCCGGCCTTCCACGAAAAAGCGCGCGGCCTTCATGACGCGGGTGCTGCCGCCTTGATGGCCTGGTCCAGGTCATGGCTGGTGATGGGCCCGAGGAAGCGCTTGACCACGGCTCCATCCGGGCCGATCAGCCAGGTCATCGGCAAGCCACGCGGCGCGGGAAAGTCGGCGGGGGGCTCGAACACATCGACGATGGAGATCGGATAGCTGACCGGGTGCTTGTCGAGAAAGGCGCGCATCTCCTCCGGCTCGATGTCCTCGTAGGCCAGGCCGATCAGGGCCACATCGCTCCGGGAGCCGGCGAAGGCATCCAGATCGGGCATTTCCTTGAGGCAGGGGTTGCACCAGGTCGCCCAGTAATTGACCACCACCCA
>CAZTXX010000076.1:7227-9689 GCA_964617405.1 uncultured Aquimonas sp.
TCGGCCAGCGCGTGCCGGCCCAGGGCATCCTTGCCATCAGGCAAGACCATCTGCTGCAGCGGGATGCGCAGCGCCGCATTTTCGTACAGTTCGGCCATCGGCAAGTGGTCGAGATCGCGAACCAGCGCATAACCGCCGTCTTCCAGCCGTTGGATCACCCGGGCCTCGCCCAGGGTACCGAGCAGATGCATCAGCACGTCATCGCCTATCGAGGGCTCGAGCTGCTGCAACTGCGCGATCTGCAAACTGCTGCCGGTGCCCTGTGCCTGGGCCAGGCGACCCAGCAGCCGCAGCAGGCCATACAGCTCGAACCCCGCCGGCAGGCGCTGCTGCGCCGGCTGGTACCTGAAGGCCGACAGCGAGGCGGCGAACGACGCCCCCAGCAACACCACCACCCATGACACATACAGCCAGATCAGGAAGATCGGAATCACCGCGATGGCGCCGTACAAGGCCTGGTAATTGGCGCGTGTGAGATACAGCGCGAAGCCCCACTTGGCCAACTCGAACAGCACCGTGGCGAGCAACCCCGCCACCAGCGTGTGGGAGAAGACCACGGTGCGATTGGGGATCAGCCGATACGCCAGGGTGAACGCCACCAGTTCCAGCCCCACCGGCAGCACCCGGAACAGGAACCCGTGCTGCGCCTCGTCGGCCAGCAGTGGCAGCGAGGCCAGGTACGAGGACACCGCGAAACTCGCCACCGCCAACAGCGGCAGGAGGGTCATCGCCGCCCAGTAGATCAACAGCCGCGAGAGCGCACGGCGCGGGGTGCTGACCCGCCAGATACGGTTGAAGGTGTCCTCGATGCGCGACAGCGTCAGCAGGGCCGTCACCAGTACCGTGATGGCACCCACGCCGGACAGCGCGCGCGCATTGCCGGCCGCTTCGGCCAGAAACTCCGCAACACTGTCGGCCGCGGCCGGCATGAAGTTGGCGAACACGAAGCGGGTGAGATCCTCCACCCAGTTCTCGTAGATCGGGAACATCGACACCACGCCGAATACCACGGCCGCCAACGGCACCGCGGCAAACAGCGTGGCATAGGCCAGGGTGGCGGCCGAGTCGAAGCAGCGATCCTCGATGAAGCGGCGCGCCAGAAAACGCAGGAAGGAGTGCACCCGCTCGCGGCGGGCGTCGAACCAGTCGGTGAAATGCGCCAGGAAAGCCATGGGGTAGAACGATACCGGGAAGCCGGCCGCAGGTGTAATCCAGCCCGGCGCGCGACTTCGACCACACACCGGGCTAACCTTGGCGCCCCGCTTCCATCCGGCCCGCCCATGGACCAGATTCCGACACCCTCCAGCTACTGCGCCCGCACGATGGCCGCGCCATCCGGTTCCACGCCATGAGTGCCCGCACGACCGCCGCCGCAGGCGTCTTCGCCTTGCTGGCGCTGGCGCTCGGCTGGCAACTCTGGTGGTTCCCACCCGAGCGCGTGCCGGCCTGGCTGGCGGCGCTGCTGCACGCCGCACCCATGCTTCCAGCCACGGCGCTGGTCCTGGGAAAACGGCGCAGCGCCGCGTTCTGGGGCGGCCTCGGCGCGCTGTTCACCTTCAGCCACGGGGTGACCGAAGCCTGGGCCGATCCTGCGGTGCGCGGGGTGGCCCTGCTCGAAGCGGCATTGGCCGTGCTGGTGATCGTCGCGGCCAGTTGGGGCGGGCTGCGTCATCGGTTCGCGCGACGGCGCGGTGTATGATCCCCGGTCGACCTTTTCGCGCACGGTGAAGACACATGGAACGACTCTGCATCGTCACCACGGGCGGCACGATCGACAAGATCTACTTCGACGACAAGTCCGATTACCAGATCGGCGAACCACAGATCGGCCGCATCCTGGAAGAACTGGGCGTGGCATTCGCCTTCAGCGTGATTCCGATCCTGCGCAAGGACAGCCTGCACATCTCCGAAGCCGATCGCGAACTGTTGCGCGCCACCATCGCCGCGCAGGACGCAGAGCGCATCCTGGTCACCCACGGCACCGATACCATGGTGGCAACGGCCAAGGTGCTGGCTGCGATTCCCGGCAAGACCATCGTGTTGACCGGTGCGCTCAATCCCGCGCGCTTTCGCGGCTCCGACGCCGAGTTCAACATCGGCTGCGCCGTGGGTGCCGTCCAGTGCCTTCCGCCTGGTGTCTATATCGCCATGAACGGCCGCATCTGGAACCCGGCGAACGTGCGCAAGAACGTCGCCGCCAACCGCTTCGAAGCCAGTAACGAGGCTTGACTCCGGGCGCCCCGCCCTCGGGTGACTGCCCGCCGCCGTCGCTCTCAACAGGCGCCAAGGGGACTCTCCTCCACCCACCCGGCATTGCCCACACCCGGCGCCGACGCCCACCAAAGCAAGAAGCCCCGCAGCGTCACCGTTGCGGGGCTCCTTGCAACACGAGTGGGCATCAGTTGGAGCGTGGTGCAGCGGTTACCTCGATGCGGTCGCGGTTCTTCTCCACGGTGGCAAGG
>CAZTXX010000077.1:0-9564 GCA_964617405.1 uncultured Aquimonas sp.
CCGCCACCTCGATGCGCTCGCGCCTGCCGTCGGGCAGGGTGACATCCACCCGCGCATTGCGCGCCTCGTCGCGCCCGATACCGAAGGCGAAACGCCCGTCGGATGACACCCGCAGTGCTTTGCCGTGCAGATTCACCGTACTGCCGGCGGGCGCCTGGCCAAAGACCAGGCTGCCTTGCTGCACGGATTCGGGCAGAACGGTACGGTGCGTCGATGCGGCCCGCGCGTCGTCGGCGACACCTGCCAGCAAAACCACGCTGACAAGCAGCACGAGCGACAGCAGCAGGCGAAGCACTCCGCTCATCGCGCAAACGCCAGGCGTCGGCCCTGTGGTTCGCCGATCAGGCGCTGGCCGTCCCAGGCCAGCTCGCCGTTGACGAAGGTGGCGGCAACACGCGAGGAAAAGCGCGTGCCTTCGAACGGCGACCAGCCGCATTTGCTCAACACCTTGTCGCGCTCGACCGTATAGCCGGTGAAGGGATCCACCAGCACCAGATCGGCGAACCAGCCTTCGCGCAGGAAGCCGCGCTCGGCCACGTCGAAGAGCTGCGCCGGGGCATGGGCGAACTTCCGTACCACCTGAGCCGCAGTGAGCTTCTTCTCGTGCACCAGCTCCAGCGCCGCCACCAGCGCCTCCTGCACCAGCGGCAGGCCGGAAGGCGCGGAGAGGTAGGGCTGCTGCTTTTCCTCCAGCGTGTGCGGGGCGTGGTCGGTGGCGAGCACGTCGATCACGTCGCCCGCCAGCGCGGCGATAAGGGCGTCACGGTCGCCGGCATCCTTGATCGCCGGGTTGCACTTGATGAAGTTGCCGTGCGCGGCGTAGTCCTCGCGGCAAAAGCGCAGGAAGTGGATGCAGGTTTCCGCCGTGATGCGCTTGCGCAGGCGGCCGTTTGCGTCGAGCAGCGGGCCGGCCTCGAACAGGGCCAGTTCGTCGGCGGTGCTGATATGCAGCACGTGCAGGCGCGTGCCGTGCTTTTTCGCCAGCGCCACCGCGAGCTGCGAGGACTTGAGACAGGCCTCGCGCGAGCGGATGTCCGGGTGCATGGAAACCGGCACCTCGTCGCCGAAGCGCGCCTGCGCCGCGGCCTGCGCGGCCTCGATCATCGGCGTGTCTTCGCAATGGGTGATGATCGGGGTCGGCGCGTCGCGGAAGATCGCGTCGAGGGTGTCGGGATCGTCCACCAGCATGTTGCCGGTGGACGCGCCCATGAACACCTTGATGCCCGGTGCGGCCTTGGGATCGAGTGCGCGGATGGCTTCGAGATTGTCGTTGCTGGCGCCGAGGTAAAAACCGTAGTTGCCGCGGCAGCGGCCAGCGGCGCGCGCGTATTTTTCCTCCAGCGCGGCCGAATCCAGCGTCGGCGGATGGGTGTTGGGCATATCCATGAAACTGGTGATGCCACCAGCCACCGCTGCTGCGGACTCGGTGGCCTGGTCGCCCTTGTGGGTCAGCCCCGGTTCGCGGAAATGCACCTGGTCGTCGATCATGCCGGGCATCAGCCAGCGCCCGTGGGCATCAAGCACCTGCTCGCCAGCGCGGGCACTCAGGCCCATGCCGATTTCCTCGATGCGCTCGCCGCGCACGCGCAGGTCGCCCTCGAATTCGCGGCCCTCGTTGATGAGGCGCGCGTTTCGGATCAGCCAGTCGGCCATGCTTTTTTCCCGGGAAGAAGCCAGCAGTGATGATACTGCGGTGCGGGGTTCGGTACGGTTTACAGCCGTTCCGTGGCGCGTTCCAGCGCAGCGCGATCACGTGCGCGCAGCAGGGCGCCGGTGCGCCGGCGCAGGGCGCGCAGTTCGCACTGGCGTATCGCCGCGCGCACTTCCAGCAGGTTGGCCGGGTGCATCGAGAATTCGGTCAGCCCGAGCGCCAGCAGCAGGCGCGCATGGCGTGGATCACCGGCGATTTCCCCACACAGCGAAAGCGGCGTGCCGGCGCGGTGGCAGGTGCGGATCACCTCGTGCAGCGCGCGGATCACCACCGGGTGCAGGGGAGTGAACAGCTCGCCGACTGCGTCATTGGAACGATCGGCGGCCAGCAGGTACTGGATCAGATCGTTGCTGCCGATGGAGGCAAAGTCCATCACCGGAAGAAAACACTCGAGCGCGAAGGCCGTAGCCGGCACCTCGATCATCGCACCCAATGGCGTGTGCGCCGCGATGGCGTGGCCTTCGCGCCGAAGCTCGGCGTCGCAGTCATGCAGCAGGCGGCGCATCGCGAGCAGTTCCTCGCGCTGACTGACCATCGGCACCAGGATGCGCAGCGGGCCGTGGGCGGATGCCCGCAACATGGCACGCAGCTGGGTGCGTGCGAGTGCGGGGCGCGCCAATGCGAGGCGCACGCCACGCAGCCCAAGCGCCGGGTTGGGTTCTTGCGGCAGGGTGATGCCCGCCGCGTCGGCCTTGTCGGCCCCCAGATCGATGGTGCGCAAGGTGACGGGCCGGCCTTCCATCGCCAACACCGCATCGCGATAGGCTTGGAACTGCTCCTCCTCGTCGGGTGGTTCGCTGCGTTGCAGGAACAGGTACTCGGTACGGAACAGGCCAACGCCCGAAGCTCCGAGCTGGCGCGCGCGGGCCACCTCGTCGGGTGATTCGGCGTTTGCCGTCAAGCGGATATCGACCCCGTCGAGGGTCCGGGTGGCGGCGTTGCGCAAGCGGATGAGGGAGCGTTGCTCGCGTGCTTCAGCCGCCTCGCGCCGGCGCAGTTCGGCGAGATCCTCCGGGCCGGGTTCGACGATGATCTCGCCGCGCCCCGCATCCACCATCACGGCGCTGCCGCCGGTGATGGCGCCGAGTTCCTCGGCCGCTGCGATGAGCATCGGCAGGCCGAAGCTGCGTGCGAGGATGGCGCTGTGCGACAGCGGGCTGCCGCGCGATACCAGGATTGCCACCACGCCGCGCTCGGCCAGCGGCGCCAGCTCGGTGGGCGAGACGGTGTCGGTGACCAGCACCTCGCCGGCAAGCCCGATGATCTCATCCTCACCAGGCTCGGGCCTGAGTGCGGCCAGCACCCGGTCGATCACCTGGTCGATGTCCTCGCGCCGGCTGCGCAGGTAGGGGTCTTCCATGGCGTTGAACACCGCCGCCAGGCGATCGCGCTGCAGTCTGAGCGCGTAGCTCGCGGCGTAGCGCCCGGTGCGGATCAGGTCGGTGAGGCCGATGAGCAGCTCGGGGTCGTCCAGCAGCAGGGCGTGCACGTCGAGGAATTCACCCACTTCCTGCGCCAGCGCGCCCTGCAACTGGCCGCGCAGTCGCGCCAGCTCGGCGCGGGTGCTGGCGATGGCTTCGAGCAGACGAGCAACTTCCTGTTCCACCGCCTCGGGTGGCAACAGACGTTCCTCCACCTCCACCACGCGCGCGGCGCGGATACGCGCACGGCCCAGCGCCAGGCCGCGCGAAGCGGTGACACCGGACAGCACGCGACGCATCTAACGCCTCGGTTGGCGCGCATGCGCCGGAGCATGCGGCACGGGGCGGGTCACGTGGGTTCCTCCTCGTCGAAGCCGCGTTCGAACAATGCCGTGGCGGCAATCATGGCCTCGTCCTCGTCGGCCCCGTCCAATGTGAGACGAACCTGCGCACCTTGGGCTGCGGCCAGCAGCATCACGCCCATCAGGCTCTTGGCGTTGACCGTGCGACCCCGATATTCCAGCGTCGCCGTGCTCTGGAAGCGCGAGAGCAGGCCGACCACCCGTGCCGCCGCGCGGGCGTGCAGGCCGAGGCGATTGACGATGGGAAGATCGCACTCACGCATGGTCGAGCACCACGCCGGACCGACCACCGGACGCGGCGGTGAGGGCGAGTTCGTCCAGCGTTTGCTCGGGGTAATTGCATACCCGCAGCAGCATCGGCAGGTTCAGCCCGGAAACACGCCGCGCCGGGGTGCCGAGCTGGGTCAGGCGCACCGCCAGATTGCTCGGCGACGCACCATAGAGATCGGTGAGGATCAGCACCCCCGCGCCCTCGTCCACGCGCCGCAACGCACCACTGGCCGCAGGCAGCAGTGCGTCGGGGTCGGCATCGAAGGGAACATCGAAATGGGTCAGTGGCAGCGGAACGCGCCCCAGCAGGCGCTCGGCCAGGGCAGCGTGGGGGGCGCCAAGGCCTGGATGGGTGAGCAACAGGATTCCGACGTTCATGGGCAAGAGTCTATCGGTTGGGCCGGGTGCTCACGAGCACCTCACAGCAAGGTGCCGGTGAGGATCAGCGCGGCCACCGAGAAATAGATCACCAGGCCGAGCACGTCCACCAGCGTCGCCACCAGCGGTGCCGAGGCGCTGGCCGGATCCAGCCCGACGCGCTGAAGCACGAAGGGCAGCATCGATCCGATGCTCGAACCAAAGCACACGATGCCCACCAGCGAAGCCCAGATCGTGAACCCGATCAGCAGGTAATGCTCGCCGTAGTCGTACATGCCCAGGTGCTGCCAGGCGTAGATGCGGACAAAGCCGATGGCACCCAGGCCGGCACCCAGGGTGAGGCTGGTGGGCAGCTCGCGCATCAGCACGCGCCACCAGTCGCGCAGACGCACCTCCCCCAGCGCGAGGCCTCGGATCAAGAGCGAGGTGGCCTGCGAGCCGGAGTTGCCGCCCGAGCTCATGATCAGCGGGATGAACATCGCCAGCACCACGGCCTTTTCCAGCTGCATCTCGTAGTACTGCATGGCACTGGCGGTGAGCATCTCGCCCACGAACAGGATCGCCAGCCAGCCGCCGCGCTTGCGCAGCATGGTGCCAAAGCGCACGTCGAGGTAGGGCTGATCGATGTGCTCGGCACCGCCGAATCGGCCGAGATCCTCAGCGGCTTCTTCCATCAGCGCATCGATCACATCGTCCACCGTGACGATACCGATCACCCGGCGCTCGTCGTCCACCACCGGCAGGGCAAGGAAGTCGTGGGCACGGATGATACGAGCCACTTCCTCCCGGTCCGTGAAGGCATCCACCGTGATCGGCGCGCGATCCTTCCACAGCTCAGTGAGTGCCGCCGTCGATTCGGCGCAGACCAACTGGCGCAGCGACAGCACGAAACGCAGCCGCAGCTCCGCGTCGACCACATAGATCGCGTACACCGTCTCGCGCGAGCGTTGCACCTCGCGGATATGCGCCAGCGCCTGCGCCACCGTCCAGGTGTCCGGCACCTGCACGAACTCGGTGGTCATGATGCTGCCCGCCGTGCCGTGCGGATAGCTCATCAGGCGCAGCACGGAGGCGCGCGTGGTCGGCGTCAGCTGGCCGAGTGTTTGCTGCCGCCGTCCCGGGTCGAACCGGCTCAGCAGGTCCGCCAGACGATCTTCGGCGATGGCTTCCAGCACCGCGATGTGGCCGGAATCGACCAGACTTTCCGCCAGTGCGCCGTCATGCCGCAGGTCGGGGTTTTCCAGCAGCGTAACGATGGCCTGGGCGTCAAGCTTTCCGGCCAGGCGCACCGCAGCTGCTGCCTTGAGGCCGTTGAGATGGGCGACGGCGTCGGCGCTGTGCCCGGATGACAGGAGGGTGTGCAGGGTGGCGGACATCGGCGGTCCCCTCGTTGGACAACAAACTAGTCTGCCACAGCGTGCCCGTGGGCCTGTCGGCACCTGCGCAATACGCTGGTGTGCCGGCGCGCGGGCTTGTGCACCCTGGGCGCGGGGTCACGCCACCGCTGATGCAACAAGACTGTCCGTGCCGGCGCGGTGGATTGAGGCGCGCGTTGTCAGGTTCTTGTTGGCCTGGAGCGAGACGGCAACGTCCGCTTGCGAAGCAAGCGTTCTGAACGCATCACATGCAGGATAAAGACCTTCGTCCCATCGAAGCGATAGAAGATGCGGCATGGCGGCTCAACGATCTGACGATAGCGGGACCGCCCCAGCTCCTGTGGCCAACTGCCACTCTCCGGGTGATCTGCAAGCTGCTCCACGTGACCCATGACGCGCTTGACAAGCTCGGCTGCCGCCAGCGGATCCTCCAACGCGATGTAGTCGGCTACCGCCTCCAAATCACTCAGCGCAGGCTCGGTCCAGACTATTTCAGCCATCGGTCAAGGCGTTTCCTGGCTTCAGCGTGAGTCGTCACACGGCCCTCGGCAATCGCCACCTCTCCCCGAGCGATGCCCTCAAGCACAGCCATGCGCTGTTGCATGAGCTGATAGCTCTCGACGTCCACCAGATATGCACTGGGCAAACCATGCTGAGTGATCAGGATGGGCTCCTTGTCTCGTTCAAGATCGGAGAGGAGGTCCGTGGCCCGACGCTTGAGGGTCGTGACGAGTTCGGTACGCATGAAGTGACACTACAGTGTCACTTTTAGTCACGCAAGCGCCTTGCGTGAGACAACCTGGGCACCAGCCCATATTCATTCCCATGTCAGCGTAACGTGATCAGAAACCCTGCGTCTCGTGAAATATCCATCGGATACAGGCGGCTCGCTGCTTGGTTCCGAGGAGATGTCGACCGCCCAGGTCCCAATCAAGCCGCTGCCCCAATAAATCCCGACCGAGTCTTCGTCTACAAAAAGCTTGGGTGGGAAGTCGCCGAGCCGTAGAACAGGATGAGATTCTGCGAGTTTCACAACGTATTGCCTGTTCCAGTGGAGGCCTGGATGTCGGGGAAGCTGACCGTCGGCCGTGGACCCACGAAGTAGAGTTCGAGCATCGTCGGCGAGCGTCAACCAATCGGCGTCGCTTGTTTGTTTGATGCGGAACTCGAAGCCGTTGATTCGCCAGCTTGTTGCCCATGGCAGGGACGCAATGACCAAGACACCCAGAGCAACGATCATTCGCTGGTGCGAAGAGTGCTTGCCCAAGCCCACGAGGATCACTGACGCGATAGCGAAAAAAATCAGTGCGAGTGCAAGCCCTAGTTCAGCGAACGGGCTGAACAGACCGAACGGGATCAATAGTATGAAGTAGCCACTCAGCCATAACCCTGCAACGGAAGCTACTGAAAGCAGAAATACAACTACAACGGCAAAGAAGGTGAGCAACTTCATACGTGGCCTAACGCCGCGCCAAGCGACCGCGGCAGGGCTACGTACCAAGAAGCTCGACAGCGTTTGCTTGCGGTCCACTTGAACATATGGTCATGTTCACTCGTTTTGAACTTGAAAAGGTAGTGCTTGGATGAGGGTGGCGCTCCCGATCTTGCGATCGCCACGACGCAAAATTGCCCCTGACACTTGTTCTGCATGTCGCTGCAGATCCTGATGGGCGCTTGCAGCTCTAGAATTGATCCTCACCTTTTTCGGCGACATCAACTATCTTCAGGTGGTCTCCGACCTACCGGCCAGTACTGAAGACTCTGCAAGAATTCAGTCGCTTCGACTCTCTCAGCGAATTCCAACAGGTTGCCGACCTTCGCTTCCAAGACCTTTCTCACTTCGGTCGGAGTAGCGAAGAAGAACTCTTTCCGAGTATTCACGCAGTTCAAGCGTCGATCGGCGAAGTGCTGATGCAGCTCGGCTTCCAGTCCTACAGCGTCCTCTGAGAAAAAGAGGGCATGTACGTCAAATCGGAACGGTACCGAGGCATCCCCAAGCTCATTTACTCTGTCCAAGGGTTCTAGCCTTCGAGTCAGACCGATCTTGACGACGCTGTCGCCGAAGGCGCCGCGGTTGGAAATTACGTAAACGTATCCAGCACGGATGTTTGCGGCTCGGTAGTCGTTTTGGGCGATCGCTGCGTCCAGTTCCGCAAGCCGGATCTCCAACTCAGCGTCGCTGTTACCCATGGCTTGGAGTCTCTGAATGGCACCAACGATATGATTTCGCTCCTTATCCAACCGTTCGCGTTCTGCAGCCAGTTCCATGGCCACCTTCCGCTCTTCACGAAGGCGGTCCCGCTCCTCTCGGGCCTCCTCTTTCTCCTCCTGTTTCTTCATGAGAAAATCCGCCGTGAGTTCAATCTCTTCGAGACGCAGCGCGTGGAACTCATCCGTGATGTTCATTTCCATCATCCGGCCGAGCTTTGCGATGGCTGTTCGGGAGGCTTCGAGTCGATTTTTTGCGGTGACAACGTTCCCAAGTCGAAGCGTGCGAATACTGTTGTCCGCCTCGGCGTTGTAGGCGCGAAGCATCAGTCTGCCTAGGTCGCTAGTCATCTTGCGACCTTTCGCCAAAGATCCGTCGTATGTGAACATCTCCGACTTCTGAATGCCCCTATCTGACTTTACGAGCGTCGCGATACGTTCACTGAGGTCAGTGAGACGATCACGATAGGCGGCAGCGGCCTCAAGTGGGTGGTGGTAGCGGTAGATGCCGACTTCCTGAAGGACTCGCTCGTCGTTGAGGACTACCGTTTCCTTAGAGGCTAGAGTCTCTAGCTGCAGGCGGAGCGCCCGAAGTTCACTCTCAAGCAGCGCGATCCGCGCACCATTATCGTCCGAGGTCGATGCACGATAACTGCCTTCGGGTATTGAGGTCGTGACGGCAGATTGTCCCTGCTTCGTCGAGGCAGCGGCCGGCAGCCAAAGCTGCCAACCTTCAGGTGGCGGAGGCCACGACGGATCCGGTGTCCAACCTTTCGGAGGCATCCATCCCGCAGGGGGCTTTGGCCAGCCCGGAGGAGGGTTAAATACGACGTCGCGGTCGCTCATGCTTTCCTTACGCCTGTCGGATTGATCGGGACCAGCTCGTAGGGATTTTTTGAGACAGCGGCGCCCAAGTGATTGAGAGTTGCGAGTGGTACGATCGATGAAAGATCGAACTTTATGAAGGCTTCTCTGGTCGCCGCCACGGCAACGAATGGCAGATAGGTGCTCAAGCCCGTGGCAGGGTGGGTCCCGTCGACCCCGACTTCGAGCGAGATGGACTGGATGATCCCTCGGCGATCGGCCTCGAATACCTCGTGCAGTATCCGGATAGCGACCTGGTGGATCGCACCGGCGTAGCGGTCCTTGCATGCCTTTTTGGGAAGCTGACTTGCGGTAATCTCGTCGCTCGCCTTTGTGTATTTATACGTTTTGACGGAGGGCACCTGCTCTGGACCTGGGACCACCGCACGGACTCGTAATTCTGCGTGCGCTGGATCAAATTGAGACTCGGTAATCACAGAGAAATGATCTGGGTAAACTGAATTTGACATCACGATAGCGACGTACTCTTCGACTGCCTCGATCACGCCGTAACCAAAATTTGAGACCAGCCTGTCTACCGCAGCGTTGTGTTCAGCTATCTTAGCCTCACGTGCCTCGCAATCCTTGCGGTACCTGATCTTTTCAGCTTCTAATTGTCCCAGGCGCCGTTCTTCGTCGTGAACATGCGCCTCAAGTGCCGCTCCATATTCGATTTCAAGCTGCTTCACTATCTGCTTCCATTCCGAAGAATCAGCCTCATGTTGCCTCCTTGCTTCCTCAAGGCGTTTGGCGTGTTTCTTCTTACCGAAGATACCGCCCAAACCTGTAGGTGCACTGGGCTCTATTAGCATCGGCATTGCGGGAGGCTTAAGCTTCGTCGGTGCTGGAATTGGTCGCTCGAGATCAGGTCGATCAAACGGTGGATGCTTTACCTCTTGTTTCAGTGTTTCCAAGTCAACATAGTCGTCCACGGAAAGCGTGGCGGCCAGCAGCCCGTCGATCTCCGCGTATAC
>CAZTXX010000078.1:0-9517 GCA_964617405.1 uncultured Aquimonas sp.
GACGAGCTGCGCAACGAGGCCGCCGATCTTCTCTATCACCTGATCGTGCTGCTGCAGGCAAGCGGCCTGTCGCTGGAAGATGCCCGCCAGACCCTGATCCTGCGTCACGCGGCGTCGGAGGCCACCGGGTAACACGCTCCGATCTCAGGTTTCCTCACCCAACGCCGCGCGCAGGTGCTCGATGAAAGCCAGCGTGCGCTGCGGCAGGAGGTGGCGGCCGGGCGTGACGGCCCAGATCGTGACGGGTGGGGCGTGCCATTCGGGCAATACTTCCGCGAGCCGGCCGTCGCGGACCCGTGCCGTGGCGAAATGTTCGCCCAGCGCCACGATGCCCAGCCCTTCCTCCGCCAGTGCCTGCTGCAGGCCGAGCGAATTGGCGCTCAAGGTGCGTCGCGGTACGCCTTCCCACTGCTCGTCCCCGCAGGCCAGGCGCCAGGCCTGGCGCTCGCCGCCGGCACCCGCGAGCATCAGGCCCACGTGCCGGTGCAGACCATCCGGTGATGTGATGGGCGGATTCTGTGCCAGATACGCCGGGCTGGCATAGAGGCGGTTTCGTACCCGCCGGATCGGGCGGGCGACCAGGGTGCTGTCGTCGGGCAGGCGCTCGGCCACCCGCACGGCCAGGTCGAAGCGTTCGGCGATGAGGTCCACGCGGCGTGAGGACAGGTCCAACTCCAGCCGCACTCCCGGATACGCACGGAAATACTCGCGCAGGATCTCCACCATCGACAGTTCGCGAAATTCCGGCGGCAACGACACCCGCAACAGGCCTTGCGGCTCGTCGCGGCGGTGCTGGGCGAAATCGTAGGCCGCTTCGGCCTCCTCGCTCAGGCGCCGCGCGTGTTCGAGCATGCGCTCGCCGAATTCGGTCAGCACCAGCCGTCGCGTACTGCGTTGCAATAGGCGTTCGCCGAGCGCGTCCTCCAGCTGGGACAGGCGTCGCGACAAGGTCGCCTTGGGCAGGCCGGTGGTGGTGGCAGCACCGACGAAACTGCCCGATTCCACGATGTGGGCGAACAGGATCAAGTCATTGGCGTGCATGGGCAGGGCAGGGGTGTTCATTGTCTCAAATATGGAACTCAAATATGTTTGAAAGAAGGTTTATCTCGATAACTGCGAACAATATACTGCATGGCAGAGGCGGGGCGGGTCGCCCATCCGATATCGAAACCTGTTGAAAACAAGGAGAAAACATGAGCGTCAAGCTGGCAGTCGTCTACTACTCCACCTACGGCACCAATCACCAGATGGCGGAAATCGCCGCGGAGGCGGCCCGTGCCGCGGGCGCTGAAGTGCGTCTTCTCAAAACGCCGGAAACGGCGCCGGCCGAAGTGGTCGCGGGGGTTGATCCCTGGCGTGCGCATGCCGAGGCCACCGCCAGTGTCCCCACCGTTACCGCGCAGGACATGGAATGGGCCGACGCCTATCTGATTTCGGCACCGACGCGTTTTGGAAACATGGCCAGCCAGATGCGCGCCTTCATCGATACCCTGGGTGGCGTCTGGGCCAAGGGCGGGCTTTCCAACAAGGCCATTTCGGCCATGACCTCGGCGCAGAACACCCACGGCGGCCAGGAGAGCACGCTGCTGACCTTCTACAACACGGCGTTCCACTGGGGTGCAATCGTGGTGGCGCCGGGTTTCACCGATGCATCGATCATCAAGGCGGGCGGCAACCCCTACGGTTACAGCCACACCCAGGGCAAGGAGTTCGGCGACGACGAGAAGGCTGCGATCGGTCACCAGGCACGGCGTCTGGTCGAAATCGCCGCCAAGCTCAAGGCCTTTCCGTAGCGCCGGTTTTCAAGGCTGATCGCAACGACCCGATGCCGTGAGGCTTCGGGTCGTTGTACTTTCGGGCACTTGCGATCCGTCGTGCGCGGCCTCACCTTGATGAGCCTGAGAGTCATCACGACGGGCGACGGCAACGCCGTACCGTCCAGTCCATGCCCACCACCACACCCGACCGGAAATCCGGCCCCAATGACACGCCGGATGCGGCTTCCGCTTCCTCCAGCCCACGCCCCATCAGCCTTGCCTTGCAGGGCGGCGGTGCGCATGGCGCGTTCACCTGGGGTGTACTCGACCGTCTCCTGCAGGATGAACGCGTCACCATCGAAGCCATCAGCGGCACCAGCGCGGGGGCGATGAATGCGGCCGTGCTGGCGAGTGGCATGGCCGGTGGAGGTCGCGAAGGTGCGCGCCGTGCACTCGACCGCTTCTGGGCCGGCGTGAGCGAGTACGGGGCGCTCAGCCCAGTGCAACGCACGCCGGTCGACCGCCTCATGGGGCGCTGGGATCTGGACAATTCGCCCGCCTACCACTGGTTCGGTTTTCTCAACCAGCTGTTCTCGCCCTATCAGACCAATCCGCTGAACTACCAGCCGCTGCGCGACATCCTCGCGGGTCTTATCGACGTCGATGCGCTGCACGCCTGCGAATCGATCAAGGTTTTCGTGGCCGCCACCAATGTGCGCACCGGGCGCGCGCGGATCTTCCAGCGCAACGAGGTGTCGCTCGATGCCTTGCTCGCCTCGGCCTGCCTGCCGCATCTGTTCCAGGCGGTGGAGATCGAGGGTGATGCCTATTGGGACGGCGGCTACATGGGCAACCCGGTGATCTGGCCGCTGATCTACCACGCCGCGAACGCGGACGTGGTCCTGGTGCAGATCAATCCGCTGGAGCGCGGTGGCGTGCCGCGCACGCCACAGGAAATCAACGACCGGATCGACGAGATCGCGTTCAATTCCTCGCTGATCCACGAGATGCGCGCCATTTCCTTCGTGCAGCGCCTGCTGGAGCACGATGCGCTGAAGGAGCCTTTCGCCTCGCGCTACCGCAACATGCGCATCCACATGATCGCCAACGAGCGCGCCATGGAAGCGCTCGGGGTGTCGAGCAAATCCAATGCCGAGCGTGACTTCCTGGAACACCTCAAGGCCGTCGGCCGCGCCAGCGCCGAGCGCTGGCTGGCCCGGACCCTGCCCGACCTGGGCGTCCGCTCCAGCGTGGACGTGCGGGCCACGTTTCTGTAATCGAAAAGGAGAACGACATGTTGAAAGGCAAGACCGCCATCGTCACCGGTTCCACCAGCGGCATCGGCCACGGCGTGGCCGAGGCTTTCGCCGCCGCAGGGGCGAACGTGGTGCTCAACGGCTTCGGCGATGCCGCCGAGATCGAGAAAACCCGCCAGGCCATGGCGCAGAAGTTCGGTGTGAAGGTCGGCTATTCCGGTGCCGACATGAGCAAACCCGCCGAAATCCGCGCCATGGTGGAAGAGGCGCAGGCGCAGTTCGGCAGTGTGGACATCCTGGTCAACAACGCCGGCATCCAGCACACCGCGCCGGTGGACGAGTTCCCCGAGGAGAAATGGGACGCGATCCTTGCGATCAATCTTTCCGCCGCCTTCCACGCCATCAAGGCCGCGGTGCCCGGCATGAAACAGCGCGGCTGGGGGCGGATCATCAATACCGCTTCGGTGCATGGCCTGGTGGCCAGCGTGAACAAGGCCGCCTATGTCGCCGCCAAGCACGGCATCGTCGGCCTGACCAAGGTCACCGCGTTGGAACTGGCCAACGCCGGCATCACCTGCAACGCCATCTGCCCGGGTTGGGTGCGCACGCCGCTGGTGGAAAAACAGATCGAGGCGCGCGCCGCACAGGCGGGTATTTCCGTGGAGGAGGCCAAGCAGGGGCTGCTGTCGGAGAAGCAGCCGATGCACGAATTCACCACGCCCGCGGAAATCGGCGCGTTGGCGGTGTTCCTGTGCTCCGATTCGGCGCGCACCATCACCGGGGTCTCGTTGCCGATCGATGGCGCCTGGACGGCGCAGTAAACGGCGGAAGCCTGCGCGGAAACCGCGTGATTTTCCATGACCCGGGCCGGAGTTCGACCCGGGTCATGTCGTTCCGGGTGTTGCGCTCTTGCGGAACGGAGCGGTCGGGCTCATTCGTCGCCGGTTTCGTCGTCGCCTTCCTGCCCGGGCTCTTCTACACTGTCGCCTTCGCCCATCAGTGTCCTGAGTGTGCGGAACAGTTCGCGGAATGCACGGGGCGGGCGCTGTTTTTCGCGTTCGAGGCGGGCGCTGCGGATGAGCTGGCGCAGTTCCTGGCGCGGTGCGGCCGGATGGTCTTGCAGCAGTTCGGTGAGGGCCTCGTCGCCTTCGTCCAGCAGGCGTTCGCGCCAGTCTTCGATCTGGTGCAGGCGGGCGGTTTCACGGCGCGACTGGTTGCGGTCCTTGTCCAGCGCGCTGCGCATGGCTTCGAGGATGTCCTCGTCTTCGCGCCGCATCGCTTTCGCAAGGAACTGCAGTTGGCGCTTGCGTGCAACCTGCGCGGTGATGCGGCGCGAGTCGCGCACCAGTTCGCGCAGTTCGTCCGGCATCGCGAGCGCGGCCAGCTGGCGGTCGGGCAGTTCGACGAGGCGCTCGGCCAGCTCCAGCACGGCCAGCGCCTCGCGGCGTTTCTGGCTGCGGCTGGGGGAAAGGAATTCGCCGGATTCCGGGTCTTGTCCGCGCATGTGCAGGGAGCCTGGAGGAAGGATTCGGGATGGATTGGGAATGATGTGGCGCGTGGCGAAGAATCGATCTGCCGCGCGTGTCACCGGATGCGGAAGGATAGTCCAGATGGATACGGAACTTGAACGAATCGACGTCGATGCCTCGCAGGCGCGGCTGGTGGATCTGGCGCAGGACGTGCTGGCGCGTTGCCGTGCGCGCGGTGCCAACCAGGCCGAGGTGGACCTCAACGAGGATCGCGGCCTGTCGGTGGGTGTGCGCCTTGGCGAGGTGGAAACCATCGAATACACGCGCGATCGCGGCCTCTCGCTGACGGTGTACTTCGGCAGCCGCAAGGCCAGTGCCAGCACCGCCGACCTGAGTGCCGAATCCATCCAGGCGACGCTGGACCAGGCCTGTGCCATCGCACGCCATACCGAAGAAGACGCTTGCGCCGGATTGGCGGATGCCGAACGCATGGCGACGGTGTTCCCCGACTTCGACCTGTGGCACCCGACGCCGCTGGACGCCGACGCTGCCATCGCCCAGGCACTGGCTTGCGAAGCCGCCGGGCGCGAAGCCGATGCGCGCATCAGCAACTCGGAGGGCGCCAGTGCCTCGCAGAACCAGAGCCTTGGCATCTACGCCAACAGTCACGGCTTCGTGGGAGTGGAGCGCGGCACCAGTCATGGCCTGAGCCTGTCGCTGATTGCCGGTGCGGGTGACGAGATGCAGCGCGACTACTGGTACGACGCGCATTGTCATGCCGACCTGCTGGCATCGCCCGAAACCGTGGGGCGGCGGGCCGCCGAACGCACCCTTGCGCGACTTGCGCCGCGTGAGGCGCCCACCGGCAACTTCCCCGTGCTGTTTGCCGCCGAGGTCGCGCGTTCCCTGATCGGTCATCTGTTGGGTGCGGTTTCCGGTGGTGCACTGTATCGCCGCGCCTCGTTCCTGCTCGACCACCTCGGCCAGCCGGTGTTGCCGCGCGGAATCAGCGTGGTCGAGCGCCCGCATTTGTGGCGCGGGCATCGCTCGGCGGCGTTCGATGCCGAAGGCGTGGCCACCGTCGAATCCGCGCTGGTGCAGGACGGGGTGCTGGCGCGCTATCTGCTCGGCAGTTACTCGGCGCGCAAGCTCGGCATGCAGAGCACCGCCAACGCCGGCGGCGTGCACAACCTGCAGATCAGCACCGGCCCCGACGACCTGCCGGCGTTGTTGCGTGGCATGGGCCGGGGCTTGCTGGTCACCGAGCTGATGGGCCAGGGTGTCAACGGCATCACCGGGGACTACTCGCGTGGCGCGGCGGGCTTCTGGGTGGAAGGCGGTGAGATCGCCTGGCCGGTGGACGAGGTCACC
Organism: uncultured Aquimonas sp.; assembly: GCA_964617405.1. GTDB lineage: Bacteria > Pseudomonadota > Gammaproteobacteria > Xanthomonadales > Xanthomonadaceae > Denitratimonas. The sequence goes on from CAZTXX010000078.1 coordinate 5,854, forward strand.
ATCGCGGGCAATCTCAAGGAGATGCTGCTCGGCATCGAGGCCGTCGGTTCGGATGTGGATCCGCGTTCGCACATATCGACCGGCTCGATCCTGGTGGGACGGATGATGGTGGCCGGCGGTGGGTAACGCCGCCCGGGGCGCAACGGACGGAAGCACTCGCCGTCGAAGAACCCCGGTGCATCCTGCCCGTTTGCCCAACCCGGAACCCCCGCCAATGGCAGCGGGCGCAGTTCCTGCGGGTCGACCAGCAATTGTGCCGTGGTGATCGCTTCAGCCAATCGGGTTTGCCAAGCTTGTGGATCGCCGCCGCACAAGGCCAGGCATTTGGCGGTGGGCAGGCGTTCCGGGATCAGTGCGTGCTCCAGCAGGGCATGGCCGAAGATGTGGACGCGCAGTGCGCCGCCGGCAAAGGCATCGCGCTGGCCGAAGAAGCCGCGCCAGTCATGCGCGTCCCAGGGCTTCAGCAGGGCAGGTTCGGCCGCCCAGACCACGGCACCGGCTTCGTCGAAATGGGTCAGGGCACACTGCGCGCGGCTGCGCTGGCGTGGCCCGTGCATGGCGATCTCGACGACCTGGCGCGCATTGAGCGCCCGCTTGATCGGTGCGTACAAGGCCCAGATCAGCGCGTTGAAAAGATCGTGCCAGTTGTCCGGTCGTGTCGCGACCGTGCGCGCGGCATGGATGCGGGATTCGTAGTGCAGCCCATCACGCAACAGGGCGTCGTTCTGGCTGGCGAAGCGTACGTCCGCAGCGGCTTGCAGCCGCGCATCGAGTGTTTCGACCGTGGGCCAGTCGGTGGCGGTCAGCAGGTCATGCCAGGCGGCGCAGGCGGAGAAAACCGGATGATCGAAGACTCGGACATCGAGATCCTGCCGCGCCGGAGCCAGGAAACGGTTGCGCGCCACGCCCGGTCAGCCTCGCGGCGCGGCGCGGTTTTCAACCGGGCAGGTAGTCGTCCGCATCATCGGGCAGTTCCACGCAGCCGTAGACGTCGTGCTCGTCGCTGCCCAGGATGTGCACCTGGGCGAATTGCCCGGGCTTGAGGCCGGCCTCGTAGCCGTCCTGGATCTGCACGATGCCGTCGATTTCCGGCGCGTCGGCCATGCTGCGCGCATAGGCCAGGTCGCCGTCGATGGCATCCACCAGCACGCGCTGCACGGTTCCGATCTTGGCTTCGAGTTTGTCGGCGCTGATCTGCGCCTGCAGGGCCATGAAGCGCGCCAGGCGTTCCTGCTTGAGCTCCTCGGGTACGGGGTCGGGCAGGGCGTTGGCCGAGGCACCCTCCACCGGCGAGTACGCAAATGCGCCGACGCGGTCGAGCTGGGCTTCTTCGAGGAAATCCAGCAGCTCCTCGAACTCGGCCTCGGTCTCGCCGGGGAATCCGACGATGAAGGTGCTGCGCACGGTGAGGTCCGGGCACTCGGCGCGCCAGCGCTGGATGCGCTCCAGGGTCTTGTCCACGGCGCCGGGGCGCTTCATCAGCTTGAGGATGCGCGGGCTGGCGTGCTGGAAGGGAATATCGAGGTAGGGCAGAAGGTGCGGCGTGCCGTCGGGATGGCGGCGCGTCATCAGCTCGATCACCTCGTCGACGTGCGGATAGGGGTAGACGTAGTGCAGGCGGTTCCATACGCCCAGCTCGGCCAGCCCTTCGCACAGCGCCTTCATGCGCGTGGCGTGGAAGCGGTTGCCCCACATGCGCTGGGCGTAGCGCAGGTCCACGCCGTAGGCGCTGGTGTCCTGCGACACCACGAGCAGTTCGCGCACCCCGCCGCGCACCAGTTTTTCCGCCTCGCGCAGCACCTCGTCCACCGGCCGACTGACCAGATCACCGCGCATCGAGGGGATGATGCAGAAGCTGCAGCGGTGGTTGCAGCCTTCGGAAATCTTGAGATAGGCGAAATGCTTGGGGGTGAGCTTGATGCCGTAGTCGGGCAGCAGGTCGACGAAAGGATCGTGCGCCGGGGGCAGGGCGGTGTGCACCGCCTCCATCACGCTGGCGTAGTCCTGTGGCCCGCTGATGGCGAGCACGTCGGGATGGACCTCGCGGATCTTTTCCGGGCGCTTGCCCAGGCAGCCGGTGACGATCACCCGGCCGTTCTCCGCCAGAGCCTCGCCGATCGTGTCCAGCGATTCCTGCACCGCCGAATCGATGAAGCCGCAGGTGTTGACCACCACCACGTCGGCGGCTTCGTAGCTGCCGACCAGGTCGTAACCTTCCACCCGCAGCTGGGTGAGGATGCGTTCGGAGTCGACCAGGGCCTTGGGACAGCCGAGCGAGACGAAACCGACCTTGGGTTGGGTGGCGGGCATGGGCATGGGGCGAGAGGGTGGGCAGCGGATTATACGTGCCGGGCGCCGGTGCTTGCCTGCGGCGCCGCTTGGCGCTATCACTGCCGTGTTCGGCCGCCGCGACGGCAGCCGCAGGAAAGGAGGGCGCCATGACGATGCTGACACTGGACACCGGCTTTGGCCTGATCGGGGCGTATCGCGTCGATCCGCACGGTACGCCGCGTGGCGGGCTGGTGGTGATGCAGGAGATTTTCGGGGTCAATCGGCATATCCGCTCGGTGGCGGACCGGTTTGCCGCACACGGATACGCGACCATCGCCCCGGCCGTGTTCGACCTGGTCAGCCCCAACGTGCAACTGGAATACGACAAGGCAGGCGTGGCTCGTGGCATGCAACTGGCGACGGCAGTGGGCGTTGATCGTGCGGTGGCTTGCGTGGAAGCGGCGGCCAAAGCCCTGTCGGGCAGTGTCGAGAATGTGGGCGTGGTGGGCTATTGTTGGGGCGGCACCATCGCCTTCCTGTGCAACACGCGCCTGGGCCTGCCGTCGGTGAGCTATTACGGCGGGCGCACCGTGCAATACCTGCACGAGCGTCCACAAGCGCCATTGATGATGCATTTTGGCGAACACGATGCGCATATCACGCCGGCTGACGTGCAAGCCCACCGTGATGCGCTGCCCGAAGCCAGCATCCACGTCTATGACGCCGGCCACGGCTTCAACTGCGAACCGCGACACGACTACAACGAGGCGGCAGCGCGAGTGGCGCTGGAGCGCACCCTGGGTTTCTTCGAGAAGGTATTGCGCCCTTGAGCGGCGTCGATTTTGCGCTCGATCCGCGCCTGGTCACCGACACGGTTGCGGTGGCGGACCTGCCGCTGTGCCGGGTGCTGTTGATGAACGACGCGCGTTGGCCGTGGCTGATCCTGGTGCCGCGTCGCACCGGTGTGCGCGAGCTGATCGACCTTTCGCCGGCCGAGCAGCAGGTGCTGACCGGGGAAATCGCGCTCGCTTCACATGCGATGAAAGCCCTGTACGCGCCCGACAAGCTCAACGTCGCGGCGCTGGGCAACATGGTCGAGCAGCTGCACGTCCACGTCATTGCACGCTGGCGCGGCGATCCGGCCTGGCCGGCGCCGGTGTGGGGCTTCCAGCCCGAGCAGCGCCGTGCCGTGCCGCAGCCCGATATGCACCTTGCCGCGCTGCGGCAGGCGTTGGAACTGCCTGCCGCAGCGCGCGATTGACGGCAGCGCGTGGTCCGGAATGCGGGGCGCGCCCTTGTGGCGGGTTATTCGAAGCCGTCCATGAAGATCTCCGGCGGCAGTGGCGCGTAATAGGCGATCCGCACGCCGCAGAACTGCACGCTGCCGTCGGTG
>CAZTXX010000079.1:0-9480 GCA_964617405.1 uncultured Aquimonas sp.
CATCCGCAAGCAGCTGCTCGAATACGACGACGTCGCCAACGACCAGCGCAAGGTGGTCTATTCGCAGCGCGACGAGCTGTTGGAAAGCGAATCGGTGGCCGAGGTTGTGGAAGAAATCCGCCGCGACGTGGTGGCCGGTATCGTGGCCCGTTTCGTTCCGCCCGACTCCATTGACGAGATGTGGAACCTGCCTGGGCTGGAGAAGGAAGTACTGACCGAATTCGGTGTCGGCGTCGATCTCGGGAAGCTGGTTGAAACGCAGGAGGAGATCGACAGCGCCGGTATCGCCGAACACGTGCAGGAAGCTTTCGACCGCCTGTTCCGGGAGAAGGAGGCCCAGATCGGTTCGGAAATGATGCGCACCCTGGAAAAGCACGTGATGCTGACCGTGGTCGACCAGACCTGGAAGGAACACCTGGCACGCATGGATTACCTGCGCCAGGGCATCCACCTGCGTGGCTATGCGCAGAAGCAGCCCAAGCAGGAGTACAAGCGCGAAGCCTTCGAGATGTTCGGGCAGATGCTCGAAAAGATCCGGCTGGAAGTGGTGCGCTTGCTGGCCTTGGTGCGCATCCGCAGCGAAGAGGAAGTGGCCGAAATGGAGGCCGCAGAACGCCAGCGCAGCGCCGCACAGGCCCGCGCCATGCAGTTCCAGCACGAGGATGCGGGTGGCCTGGGTGCCGACGAAGAGGCCGCACAGGTCGCCGCCGCAGGCCAGCCGCAACCGCCGGTGCAGGTGATTCGCGATGCGCCCAAGGTGGGGCGCAACGATCCTTGCCCATGCGGCTCGGGCAAGAAGTACAAGCATTGTCACGGTCAGCTCGCTTGAGAGCCGGGATTCGGGATTCGTGATTCGTGATTGGCAAGAGCGGTCGTTCACCACACCGTGATCTTCCAGGGCAAGGCGCTGCTTGCGCGAGTCCCCAGCCCGATGCCTCAACAGCCGAGCAACCGGGTATCCACGACCCTGCTGTAGTGCACGTCGTCGCCGGGGTACTTCGTGACGCTCGTGGGCGGATCCTGTTGGCGCGGCGTGAAGGTCGGCGTGAGCTGGCGGGGCTCTGGGAGTTTCCCGGCGGGAAGGTCGAGCCGGGCGAGACTCCGCAGCAGGCGCTGGTGCGTGAATTGCACGAGGAAATCGGCATCGTGCTCAACGAGGCCGAGCCGGCACCATTGATTGCGGTGCCGCACCGGATGCCGGGAGGCAAACGCATCCTGCTCGACGCCTATCGCGTGCCCCGGTTCACCGGCCGGCCGCGTGGCATGGAATCACAGGCCATCGCCTGGGTTTCGCCCGAACGCCTCGGTGGCTATTCGATGCCTGGTGCCGACCGCCCGATCGTGGCCGCGCTGCAGGAGCTGGAAACTTGCTGGCTGACGACGCTCCTGCCCCAGGACCTTGAAGCCGGCTTCGCCTCGCGCCTGGAGCAGGCACTCCAGGCCGGCGCGCGTCGCATCGTGTTGCAAGTGGCAACGGCCATCAGCGCAGACCAGCTCTCGGACTTGGCGGGCGCTTGGACGCAGCTGACCACAGCCGCTGGCGGTGAGCTCTATTTCGATGGTGATGAGCCGCAGCACGCAGCTGGGGCACGGCTGCGTGGGACGACATCCAGTACGGTCGTGCGCGAAGCGGCCGGGCCCGGGTCGCCGCTGTGCGTGATCTGCACCGAGCACGCCGGCCTCCACGCGGCACAGGATCGCGGTGCCGCCTTCGCCATCGTTCGCCTGGCGCGGGAAACCTCATGGCAACAGTTTGCCGAGCTGCGCGAAACCGTGACGATTCCGCTGTATGCGCTGGTTGAAGATGAACGCATTGATCCGCAGCAGGCACGGGCGCACGGTGCCCAAGGTCTTGTCACCCGCTTCTGACGCAATCCCCGAGTGCCGTGGGTGACGGCGTTTTCAGATCAATTCCTTCACCACATCCGCCGGGCGACAGATCCGGGCGCCCTTGGGGCCGGAAACGATCGGGCGCGTCAGCAGGATGGGATGCTCGGCGATGGCCTCGAGAATGCGCTCATCGCTGGTGTTCGGATCAGCGAGCCCCAGTTCCGCGTACGAGGCCTCCTTGCTGCGCAGCAGGGCACGCGGCGGCTCGCCCAGCGCGTCGCAAAGGGCGCGCAACTGCGCCACCGACAGCGGCGTTTCCTTGTACAGCACGACTTGCGGCTCGATGCCCGCTTCGCGCAGCGTGGCGAGCACGGTGCGCGAGGTGCTGCAGGACGGGTTGTGGTAGATCACATGGCTCATGGGGATTCTCCTTCGATACTGCATCGGGCCGGAGCGGAGGCCTTCACGGGTTCTTCGCCGGCGGTGCATCGGCGTCGCTGGATTCCGGATCGGGTGTTTCATCGGTGGGGCATTGGGGCCGCTTCTTGAGCTGCAACGAGAGCGAGGCCTTGGACATCATGTGCGCGCTGATGGGCGCGGTCACCACCAGGAAAGCGGTGATCAGCAGCTCGTGCGGGCGAAATCCGTTGCCGATCAGCGCGTGATAGCAGATGGAAACGATCAGTACCGAGCCGACCCCGAGTGTGGTGGCCTTGGTCGGGGCATGCAGGCGCTTGAAGAACTGGTCGAAGCGCACCAGCCCGATCGTTCCCACCAGGGTGAAGAAGCTCGAGGCCAGCAGCAAGGCGGACAGCAGCAGTTCGACAACCGGGTTCATTCGATGATGTCCCTGCGCAACACGTACTTGGTGAGCACCACGGTGCTGGTGAAGCCGAGCATCGCGATGATCAGCGCCGCCTCGAAATGCACTTGGCTACGCGTGTACATGCCATAGAGCACCAGCAGCATGATCGCGTTGATGCTGAGCGTATCGAGCGCCAGGATGCGGTCGGGCACCGTCGGGCCACGCAGCAGCCGCCACAGCGCCAGCACCATGGCCAGTCCGACGACGTTGAGCGAGACGAGGATGGCGATGTCGATCACGGGAATATCTCCTTGAGCGGCGCCTCGTAGCGGGTCTTGATTTCGGCGATCTCGGTTTCCGGATCGCGCATGTTGAGCACGTGCACCAGCAGATAGCGCCGGTCGTCGCTGAGTTCGGCCGATACCGTACCCGGGGTCAGGGTGATCAGGCTGGCCAACGCCGTGATCCCGTGGATGTTGGTCAGCTCCAACGGGATCCAGATCCAGCCAGGCTTCACCGTCTGGCGCGGGCCCAGCACCAGACGTGCCACCTGCAGGTTGCAGCGCACGATGTCATACAGCATCAGCACGATCAGCCGCGGCAAGGGGCGCAAGCTGCCGATATGCGCGAACTCGCGTTCCAGTCTGGAAACGAGATGCGGCACCGTCACGGCCAGCAACAGGGCCAGTGCGATCTGCCGGGCGCCGATGTGCTCCTCCATCAGCAAGCCGGTCGCAAACACCGCAATGCTCAGCGGCAACGACGGAAACAACCGGCGCAAGGGACGTCGCTTCGCCATCTCAGGGGCCTCTCAGCAGCGGGGCCTGGGCGCGCGCCGCATCGATATAGGGACCGGGGTCGACCAGTTGGCCACCGGCATCCTCGGCGTATCGCAGCAGGGGGCCGGCCCCGAGCGTCATGGCCGCGCCGTAGCCCAACAGCAGCACGATCGCGGCGATATGCCGCTTGTGCACCCGGCGCGGAGCAGCCCCGGGAGTGATGTTCGCGGCCTCGGTTCCGGCATCGGGCAGCACCCAGAACAGCCGACTGCCGGCACGAACCATCGCCACCAGCATGAAAAAGCTGGTGGCCAGCACACTGCCCCATACCCAGCCGACGTGTGCTTCGGGCACGGCCGCCAGTACGGTCAGTTTGCCGATGAAGCCCGACAAGGGCGGCAGTCCGATCAAGGCGATGGCTGCGATGAAGTAAAGGCTGCCGGACAACCAGCGGTCGCGGATGGGAAGTACCACGTTGGTGCGGTCGGTGACCCGCTGCGCGCGCACCACCTCCACGATGAGAAACAATGCTGCGCCCGCGAAAACGCTGTGCGCGAGGTAGTAGAGACCCGCGCCCATCGCCTGTGCATTGCCCAGCGAGAACGCGATGAACAAGGTACCTGCGGAGGCGAGCACCAAATAGCCCGCCATGATCCGCAGACGTACCGCGGCCATGGTGCCCAGGCCCGCCATCAGCAGGGTGGCGAGTCCGGCCGGAAGCAGCCAGTTCCAGGCGAACCCAGCCAGATCGCCGGCGTGTGCGCCGAACAGCAGGGAAAACACCCGCAGCACCGCGTATACGCCCACCTTGGTCATGATCACGAACAGCGCCGCGATCGCCGGCTGCGCCCGACCGTAGGTGGCCGGCAGCCACAGGTAGAGCGGCAGCACCGCGCCCTTGGCGCAGAACACCACCAGCAACAGCCCGGCGATGGCCTGCAGCAGCACGCGGTCGTGCGGCGGCGTTTCGGCCACGCGTACCGCCAGTTCCGCCATGTTGAGCGTGCCCAGCAGGCCATAGAGCAGGCCGAGCGCGATCAGGAACAAGGTGGAGGCCGCCACGTTGAACACCAGATAGTGGAATCCGGTGCGGATCCGTCCACCACGCCCGCCGCTGAGCAGCAGGCCGTAGGAGGCTGCCAACAGGATCTCGAAGAATACGAAGAGGTTGAACAGGTCGCCGGTGAGGAAGGCGCCGTTCAGGCCCATCAGCTGGAATTGGAACAATGCGTGGAAGTGCGGCGCGCGCCGATCCCAGTCGCTGCCGGCGTGCAGCAGGCTGGCGGCCCCGAGCAGGGTGGTGACCAGCACCATCCATGCCGAGAGACGATCGGCCATCAACACGATGCCGATGCGCGCCGGCCAGTCGCCCAACAGGTAGACGATGATGTCGCCGCTGTCGGCACGCACAACCAGTGACAGGGACAATGCCAACAGTCCGACCATCCCGATCCATGCCAGGGTGCGCTGCATGGCGATGCCGCGTCGTTCCAGCAGCAGGGTCGTGGCGCCGATCAGCATCGGCCAGGCGATCAGCAGGATGGGCAGGTGTGCGCTCATCGGTCGCGCTCCTTGGGCTCGCTGCCATCGACGTGGTCCACGCGGTTGTCGTGCCGCCCGCGCATTGCCAGCACCAGGGCCACCGCCGTCATGGCGAAGGAAATCACGATGGCGGTAAGCACCAGCGCCTGAGGCAGCGGATCGACGTGGTTTTCCAGAGTCGCAGCCAAGCCATCGCGCAGTACCGGCTCCATGCTTGGCCGCAGCCGTCCGGCCGAGAAAATCAGCAGGTTGGTGGCGTAGGACAGCAGCGTGAGGCCCAGGATCAGGTCGAAGGTGCGGGCGCGCAGCAGCAGGTACACGCCGGCGGCGGTGAGCAGGCCGATGGCGCTGGACAGGGCGATTTCCATCAGGCGCGCCTCCCGCGTGATCGTGCCGGGTCGGGGCGGCGGATGGGGGCGCTCCAGCTGTCGCGGGTGAGCGAGGGCCGCACACCACCGATCGAACTCAAGATCAGCATGACGGCCCCGAATACCACCAGGTACACACCCAGGTCGAATGCCGAGGCGCTGCCCAGCGGCACGGTGCCGATCAACGGCAAGACGGGCTCGGCGTGGCCACTGGTAAGGAAAGGAGCGCTCCACAGCAGGGGTGCCAGCCCGCTGCATACGGCGATCACCAGCCCGGCACCGATGCAACGCAAATAATTGATGTGGAATTGGCGCTCGAAGGCTGCCATGCCCTGGATCAGGTACTGGAGCAACACCGGAATCACCAGCACCAGTCCGGCGATGAAGCCGCCGCCCGGCGCGTTGTGTCCACGCAGGAACAGGTAGATGGAGATCGTCAGTGCCAGCGGGAACACGATCTGGCTGAGGTCGGCGGGCATCGGCAAGGCCATCGGGGGCTCCTCGACCCGCTCCTCGGGCGCCAGGCGGCTGCGCTTGAGCAGTGCATGGACGATCAGCGCCGCGATCGCCAGCACGGTGATTTCGCCGAAGGTGTCGAAGCCACGGAAATCCACCAGGATCACGTTCACCACGTTGCTGCCGTGGGCTTCGGGCAGCGCGCGGGCGAGCATTTCCCCGGCGATGGTCTGGCTGGGGCGCGTCAGTACCGCCCAGGTCAGCCCGGCGGTTCCCAGGCCGGCGCAGATCGCGATGCCGATATCGCGCCAGCGGCGCATCGTCGAAGGCCCACTCTGCGAGGTTTTCGGCAGGTAATTGAGTGCCAGCAGCATCAGTGCCAGCGTCACGATCTCCACCAGCAGCTGGGTCAACGCCAGATCGGGTGCGGAGAAATACACGAAGCTCAGGCTGACCATCACTCCGACCGCGCCCACCACGATGACCGCGATCAACCGACGTCTGAAGTTGGCCAGCGTCGCCAGCGTCCCGATCACCAGGATCAGCCACATCAGCCAGCCCAACAGCGGCAGCGAGGTCAATGCTTCGGGGCCGGGCAGTTCCGGCACCAGGCCGGAGGCGGCCAGCGGAGCCACACCCAGCACGATGGCCACCAGCACCAGCAGGAAAAGGCTGCGTTGCACGCTGCCGTTGGCGATGGCACGGGTGAATCGGTCACCGAGCACGAACATGCGTTCGACATTGATCTGGAAGATCCGCCGCCCGATGGATTCGCGCACGATCGCGTGCAGGTCCAGTAGGCGCTTGAGGCCGAAATAGAGCAATACCCCGCCCACCAGGCCAATCAGGCTCATGAAGAAGGGACGGTTGAAGCCGTGCCAGATGGCGAGGTTGTAATCCGGCAGTGCGTCACCCAGCACCGCGAATGCCGAAGCCTTCAGGATGGGTGCCACCGTCCAGGCCGGCGCCATGCCCACCGCCAAACAGGCCACCACCAGCACTTCCACCGGCAGACGGATCCAGCGTGGGGATTCGTAAGGGGCTTCTTCCAGCGCGCGCGGGCCCTTGCCGAAGAACGTGTCCTGCACGAAGCGCAGGCTGTAGGCCACGCCCAGCATGGCCGCCAGCACGGCGGCACCGGTCATCACATGCCGCATTCCCGCATTGCCGCTGATGTCCAGCGCCTGGGCGAAGAACATTTCCTTGCTGAGGAAGCCGTTGAGCAGGGGCACCCCCGCCATGGCCAGCGAGGCGATGATCGCCAGCGTGCTGGTGATCGGCATGAAACGCCGCAGGTTGCCCAACCGGCGCATGTCGCGGGTACCTGTTTCATGGTCGATGATGCCGGCCGCCATGAACAGCGAGGCCTTGAAGGTGGCGTGGTTGATGATGTGGAACAGCCCCGCCACCACTGCCATCGGCGAGGAAAGACCGAACAACAAGGTGATCAGGCCCAGGTGCGAGATGGTCGAATAGGCCAGCAGACCCTTCAGATCGTGCTGGAAGATCGCATACCAGGCACCCAGCAACAGGGTCAGCGCGCCGATGCTGCTGACCACGTAGAAGAACATGTCGGTGCCGGCCAGTACCGGGTGCAGTCGCGCCAACAGGAACACCCCGGCCTTCACCATCGTGGCCGAGTGCAGGTAGGCGGACACCGGTGTGGGCGCCGCCATCGCGTGTGGCAGCCAGAAATGGAACGGGAACTGCGCGCTCTTGGTGAATACGCCCAGCAGCACCAGGCCGAGGATCCAGGGATAGTTGGCGCTGGCGCGGATCACATCACCTGCAGCCAGCACCGCGTCGAGATCGAAACTGCCCACCTCGCGCCCGATCAGCAGCACGCCGGCCAGCAGCGCAAAGCCGCCGCCGCCAGTGATCGCCAGCGACATCTTCGCGCCCTCGCGCGCATCCTCGCGTTGTGACCAGTAGCCGATCAGTAGGAAGGAACTGATGCTGGTCAGCTCCCAGAACACCGCCATCATCAAGAGGTTGCCCGATACCACCAGGCCCAGCATGGCGCCCATGAAGATCAGCAGGAAAGCATAGAAGCGCGGTGCGTCGTCTTCGTCGTCGAGGTAGTAACGCGCGTACATCACCACGAGCGCACCGATCACCAGCACCATCAGCGCGAACATCCAGGCCAACCCGTCGACGCGGATATACAGCGACAGCCCTGCTTGCGCGACCCACGCCAGGGAGGCTGACGCCACTTCGCCGTTCAACACCGACGGGCGCGAGGGCAGCAAGAGCGCCAAGGCTGCCAAGGGCGCCACACCGGCCACCCAGCCCAAGGCACGCCGCGATGCACCAGGCATCAGGGCAACCAGCAGGGCGGCCAGGAACGGAATGGCGAGTACCAGAAACAGCATTCGAGTCCTCTTGAAAACGGAGGGTGGTGCGACCTGTGACGTGCTCCACTCCGCCACGCACCCGACATCTCGGCGTGCGCGTGGCTGTCAATCGACTTCCCGTGCGATGGCGCAACGGGTGGCCCATGACCGCGTGAGCGGATTTGATGCGTGGCGCGCTCGGGTGCGCGATGGCCTGCACTCCGATACGCACCCGGGAAAACCCGCGAGGCGCGATGACACAGGTTTGGATCAGGGAGTTTCTTTCATCCCGGGGTGCAAAGGGAATCTTTTTTTCGCATGAACATCCTTGTTTGCGCGACAACACCCGGAAAACAGGCGACATCCGGCGTGAAATCCCGGGACAGTACAGCTCAGGTCGGCGGCCCGTCCCGGCTGCCCAGGCGAGTCTCCAGCTCTGCCAGGCGCAGCTCCAACGCATCCACCCGGGCGGCGAGATCCGCGAGCGCGCCACCACCGGTCGACGCGGCGGGGCGTGCCGCTGCCGCTACCAGGGCTTCGATGTCGACCGCGCCGCTCAGGAGGTGGGCCCAGCGATCCTCGCGCTGGCCTGCGGCGCGCGGCAGCAGCACGGCCAAGGCCGGGCTGCGCTGCGCCAGCCGTTCGAGTGCATGCTGGACCGTCGCGGCATCGGGGAACTTCCCGATGCGCTCGCCACGGCTGAAGATTTCATTGAGCGTTTGCGGCCCGCGCAGCATCAACACGCATAGCGCGGCCTGCTGCTGCGCGGTGACCCCGTAAGCCTGCGCGAAGCGATGTTCCCAGCGCTGCGCACGCGATGCGTGCTGGCTGCGCACGAGCTGGCGTGGTTCGAGGCCGCGCAGCGCGTGGCCGACTTCGCCCGAGGAGAGATCCATCACCGGCTCGCGGCTGGTCTTCTGGTTGCAGGCCAAGGTCAGCGAGTTTTCGGTGAGCGGGTACTGGTCCGGCGTGGTGGCTTCCTTTTCGATCAGGCAGCCGAGGATGCGCGCTTCGGTGGCTGACAGGCACAGCGCATCCGGCAGCGCGGCGCTGTCGTCTTCGGGAGAAATATCGGTCATGGGATGGGTGTGGATGGGATCCGGCGATGAACATAGCGGCAGCGTCACACGCATCGCAAGCCGCATCCCCCTGCGGTCGCTGCGCGCAGGCCGTAAAATGCGCGGTTGCCCGTCCGATCCGTGACCCACGATGATTTCATTCCGCAATTTCGCGTTGCGCCGCGGCCCGCGTCTGCTGCTTTCGCAGGTGGACATGGCGCTGCATGCCGGTTGGCGCATCGGCGTGGTCGGGCGCAACGGTTGTGGCAAGTCGAGCCTGTTCGCCGCCCTGATGGGCGAGCTGGAGGC
>CAZTXX010000080.1:0-9410 GCA_964617405.1 uncultured Aquimonas sp.
GTGCCTCGCGCAGGAAGCACTCATCAAGGCTTGCGTTTTCCGCTCCCGCCGGGTGCTACAAACCGGGAGCGGTTGCCGAAACGATCCGTGCCGGGCGCACGGTTCCGGTCAGTCCCGGTGTTCGGACACCTGGGATCGCGCGCGGCGTGATTTGGCGGCGTCGGGGTTGGGTTTTGCCCCGTTGTGCGCCTGGATGAAGTCGCGCACCTGCGGATAGATCATTTCCCGCCAACGTCGGCCACTGAAAATGCCGTAGTGGCCGGCGCCCTCGGCGACCAGATGGCGCTTTTTCCTGTCGGGGATGCCGCGGCACAGATCCTGAGCCGCCTCGGTCTGGCCGAGGCCGGCAATATCGTCGAGCTCGCCCTCGATGGTGAGCAGGGCGGTGTGGCGGATGTCCTCGGGTGCCACGCGCTGCTCGCGCACGTACCACTCGCCGCGCGGCAGCAGGTGCTTCTGGAACACGATGTCGATCGTGTCGAGATAGAACTCGGCATCCATGTCAAGCACCGCGTTGTATTCGTCATAGAACCGGCGATGTGATTCCACGTCCTCCAGGTCACCGCGTCGCAGGTCCTGGTAGAAATCCCAATGCGACTGGAAATGGCGATCGGGGTTCATCGCGATGAATCCGGCGTGCTGCAGGAAACCCGGGTACACCTTGCGGCCGTGTCCGGGATAGTTGTGCGGCACTTCGTGGATCACATTGGTGGAAAACCAGCTCAACGGCTTGGTGGTGGCCAGGGTGTTGACCTGGGTCGGGCTGCGGCGCGGATCGATGGGGCCGCCCATCATGGTCATCGAGGCTGGGGTTTCCTCGCCCGCAGAGGCCATCAGTGAGATGGCGGCGAGCACCGGCACGGTGGGCTGGCAAACCGAGATCACGTGCAGGTTGTGCGCGCCGATGTGTCGGATGAAGGCCTGCACCGTTTCGATGTAATCGGTCAGCGAAAAATTGCCGGCGCTGGTGGGCACCATGCGCGCATCGATCCAGTCGGTGATGTAGACCTTGTGATCGTGCAGCAGAGTGCGCACGGTGTCGCGCAACAGCGTGGAGTGGTGCCCGGAAAGCGGGGCCACCACCAGCACGACCGGGTCATCCTTGAGCTCGGCGATACAGCCCGGGTCGTCGCTGAAACGCTTGAAGCGCAGCAGCCGGCAGAATGGGGTTTCCATCGCGGTGCGTTGCAGGATGGCGATGTCGGTGTCGTGGGCACGCACCTGACTGAAGCCGAATTCCGGCTTTTCATAGTCCTTGCCGATGCGATAGGCCAGTTCGAAATCTGCTGCCAGGTTGGTGGCGCCCGGCAGGCGCGCATACAGGCTGCCGGCCTCCGAAAAAATGCGCGAACCGGCTTCGGCCAAGTAGGTGTAGGGCGAGAGCAGGGCGCGTTGCATTTCGTGCAGGGCATAGAGCATCGAACGACTCCGGGAAGGCAGGCGAGCGATTCTACTGCGGTGCAGCAATGCGTGCCGACAGGACGATGGTCCCATGGCTTGAACCCGGTCACGGAACGCGTCGCGCGAAGCACTCGCGTTGCCCCTGTCGTCGGAACGCGGAGCGCCCGGGCAGCGTCACAGTGGATGCGGAGGCGGAAAAGGTGGCGGCCCCGCCAGCCTGGCCTCGGCACCCGAGTCGATCGATACCGTTGCTTCCTTCCGGACCTGGCGGGGTTTTCGATCTATCGTCGCGAGGGGACCGACGGGGCCACCATGGAGGCATCGTGCGAGGAAACCGGGGCGCCGATTACGGCTCGGTTTCCGTCACGCTGGCTACGAAGATGGCGGAGAGAGAGGGATTCGAACCCTCGAAGCGGGGTTAAGCCGCTTACACACTTTCCAGGCGTGCTCCTTCAACCACTCGGACATCTCTCCGCAGGATGTCCCCCTGATGCCGCGTTGGCGCCAACAGGAAGGTCGCGCATCATAGCGGGCGGAGCGCTTGCGGACAAGCGGCCCGTGGTGTGGTGCCGGTAGTGGCTTGACGCACCGTTCGGAGTGAAGTCCCGCCCCCCGGCGCTGGCCGGCTCCAAGGCGTTGCCGGCTTGCAATCATGTCGGGTAGGGTGAGGTGATGAAACTTCTCTTCCGCACCACTGTTTCCATCGCGATCCTTGTCGCCCTTGGCGCTTGTGATCGTCCCGCCAACGAATCGCCCGCGACGTCAATGCAGCTCGACGTGGCTCCCGTCAGTGCGACACCCGCCGTACTGCCGGCCGACGCCTTCATGGCCCGGATCGGCGTGCATTGCGGCCAGGCCTTCGCCGGCCGTATCGTGACCAACGAGCCGCCGCAGGGGGACGATCCGTTCGATGGCAAGGCCCTGGTGATGCACGTGCGCGAATGCGGCCCGTCGCAGATCCGGATCCCGTTCCATGTCGGTGACGACCACAGCCGTACCTGGGTGCTGACGCGCACCGACGCGGGTCTGCGGTTGAAGCATGATCACCGGCATGAGGATGGCAGCGATGACGCCGTCACCATGTACGGTGGCGATACGCGGGAGCCGGGCTCGGAAGTCCGTCAGGCGTTTCCGGTCGATGCGGAGTCCGTCGAAAGT
Source organism: uncultured Aquimonas sp. (assembly GCA_964617405.1). Classification (GTDB taxonomy): domain Bacteria; phylum Pseudomonadota; class Gammaproteobacteria; order Xanthomonadales; family Xanthomonadaceae; genus Denitratimonas. The sequence continues at coordinate 2,560 of CAZTXX010000080.1, forward strand.
TTCGAGCGCGAGGGCCTTTCGGCCTCGGTCAACAATACCTGGGCGATGGAGATCGAACCTGGCGCGCGCTTTCTCTACGAGCTGTCGCGTCCGGGTGGACGCTTGTTCCAGGTGGAATTCGATCTGGCCGATCCGCAACCGCTGCCTCCGCCGCCCTGGGGTGATTCCAGCCTCTGATCGTCGCCCCGCATGGGCCGGTGTCTTGATCCGGCATGTCTCTGCTCAGCTGGCGCGCTCCAGCAGGCAGGCGACTTCGTAATGGTCGGTTTGCGGGAACATGTCGAACAGGCGCGCCTGGCGTACCCGGAAAGGGCGCAACTGCTCCAGGTCACGCGCCAGGCTGACGGCGTTGCAGCTCGAGTAGACAATCCAGTGCGTTTCGCTGTCACGCAGACGATGGCGCAAGGCGTTTCCCAAGCCGCGCCGTGGGGGATTGACGATGACCAAGGGCGGCAGTGTGTGCGCCTGCAAGGCGAACTCCGTGGCGTCGGCCACATGGAAATCCACCCTCGAAAGGCCGATCTCCTCGCGGCTGCGGTGGGCGCTGGCAATGGCTTCGGCTGACAACTCGATGCCAGTCACCCCACGTCGCCCATCGGCGCAATGCAGTGCGAAGCCGCCCACGCCGCAGTACAGGTCCCACAGTGCAGGGGGATCGGCCGCTTCCACCCATTCGCGCGCCTGACGGTAGAGCGCCGCGGCGATGGCGGTATTGGTCTGGAAAAAGCTGCGCGGGCGCAGGTGCAACGGCAGTCCGTTGAGCCGCATGGTGAGGGTTTCCTGGTCCCCGAGCAGAATCTCGGTGTCGCCCTCGATGATGGCCTTGTGCTCGGGTTGCAGATTTGCGGATACCACCCGCAGGCCGGGCAAGGCTTCGCGCAGGGTGGGGAGGTGCTTTTCGATGCGTGCCAGTGATTCACGCGAGCGCAGCACGAAGCGCAGCATCAGCTCGCCGGAGTGTTCGGCCAGGGTGATCAGCAGGTACTTGAGTTCGCCGCGTCGCGTGGGTACGTCGTAGGGCGGCAGGCGGGCCTGGGTGATGAAGCGCGCGAGCACCGGAAAGGTCATCGCCAGCGCGGCGGGGTAGAGCGGACAGTCGCTGAGGTCCACGCCGTGGCCGTCGGCGTCGAGGATGCCGAGCGTGGGATGTTCGAGGCTGCCGCCCACCACCATCTTGGCCTTGTTGCGAAACCCCGACTCACGGCTCGCCACCGGTTCCAGCCAGTCGATCGCTCCGTGCGGTGCAAGCAGACTCTGGGCGTGCGCCTGCTTGTCGGCCAGCTGCTCCCCGATCGGTTGCCCGATGCGGCTGCATGAGCGGCAACGCCCGGTTGCGAAGGCCTCACAGTACATCGTGTTGCTCCTTCCACCAGGCCAGCGCACCTTCTGCCGCGATCGCACCGCTGGCGAAGGCGGCAGTCAGCAGGTAACCGCCGGTCGGCGCTTCCCAGTCGAGCATCTCGCCCGCGGCAAAGGTGCCAGGCAGGCCGCGCAGCATGAGGCGGACGTCCACTGCATCGAGTGCAATGCCCCCTGCCGTACTGATGGCCTCGTCGATCGGGCGGGTGCGCTGAAGTGCTAGCGGCAGCTTCTTGAGCCACGTTGAAAGCTCGGCGGGATCGTCCCAGATCGGGCGCGGCACCCATTCGTGCACCAGAGCGGCCTTGGCACCGGCCAAGCCGATCCGGCGGCGCCAGTGCTCGCTACGCGAGCGCGTGCCGCGAGGGACCGAGAGTGCATCGGCAAGATCGGCCGACGAGTGGTCCGGGAACAGGTCGAGTTCCAGCACGGCGCTGCCGTCACGCTCCAGGGTGTCGCGCAAGGGCGCCGCCAGCGCGTAGACGAGGCCCCCCTCCACTCCATGCCGCGTCAGCATCAGTTCGCCGCGTCGCCAATCCGGACTGCCTCGCACACGTGCCGCTACGCTTTTGAGCGGTTGCCCGGCCCAGCGTTCGACAAGCTGCGTGCTGAAGTCGCACTCGAACCCGCAGTTGGCGGGACGTAGCGGATGAACCATCACGCCCGCCTCGCGCAGCGGGGCGACCCAGCTACCGTCGGAGCCCAGTTTGGCCCAGCTTCCACCTCCCAGTGCGAGCAAAGTGATGTCGCTTGTCACCAGGCGCTGCCCGTCGTCCGGAGTCTCGAATCGCAAGGCGCCGTCCTGCGCCCAACCGACAAAGCGGTGGCGTACGTGGAACGTCACCCCGGCTTCGCGCAACAGCCGTACCCAGGCGCGCATCATCGGGCCGGCCTTCATGTCCGCCGGAAAGATCCGTCCGGAAGAGCCGACGAAGGTTTCGAACCCGAGCCGTCCGGCGAAAGCGCGCATTTGCGCCGGGCCGAAGCGTTCCAGCCAGCGGGAAACCACAGGTGCCGCATCCCCGTAACGCGCGATGAAGGCAGGCAGAGGCTCGGAGTGGCTGAGGTTGAGGCCGCCCTTGCCGGCGAGCAGGAACTTGCGTCCCACCGAGGGCATGGCGTCGAACATCTCGACCCGGGCTCCGGCGTCCGACAGCACTGTGGCGGCGAGCAGGCCCGCGGCGCCGGCGCCGACTACCGCCACATGCGGTATCCGGCGGCCGATGCTGCCCACTGATTGCGGTCCAGTGTCGGTTGATGGGTCAAGTATCACAGGATTGTTTCACAAGTTGTTGAAATAAATGATGTTCATCTTTTTCTTCCGAAGATGCGGCGTGGCAAGGCATGTTGCCAAATAACGAAGTCTTTACAGGCAATAGAGTAAAGTCTCAAGGGTCTGATGGCAGCGCGCCCGAACGCGTCTCCATCTGTTGTTCCCTTGCAGGATCGACCAGCTGCGCTTCCAGCGGCAGGGGGCGTCCTGCATCCGTCATACAGGAGTCTGTCATGAGTGAATCGTTGAACATTCTTCCGGAATTGATCGAAGCCAGCCGCGATGGCATCGACTTCTACGCCGAAGCGGCGGAAACGGTGTCGGACAATGAGTTGAGCAAGCTCTTCCGCCGTATGGCGCAAGCCAAGACGGCGCTGGTCGAGGAACTCAGCCAGGAAGTGAAGCCGGCGGCCAGCACCAAGGCGCGCAGCACTCGCCGTGCAGCAGAGCCGGCGGAGTGGGTGGCACACATCAATTCCACGTATACGACCTTGCGCGCCGGGCTGAAGGTCATCCGTCAGGACCAGGTTACCCAGATCGAACAGGCCGAGTCCGACCTGCTCGGACGGGTGCAGCGCATTCGCCATGATCGCGACCACAGCTATGTAGTGCGCGTGCTTGCGATGCAGTACGAGGCCAAGGCCCGCGCCGTGCACGAAGGCCTGCGCGCGCGCAAACGCCGCCTCGCTGCCGGTTGATCGAGAGGGCGGTAGACATCAGTCGGCATTCAGCCTGGGTGTGCTGGCGAGACAATCTGAAAACGTGTATAACTGCAGCGCTGTGTTTGCATGGGTCACAAAGCATCGTGGCCCGGTGAGGCAGTGTGTGGTTGGTCTGCCCATCGCTTCGCGTCGCGTACTCCCTGCAATCCAGTCCCGGTGAACGGGTTTACATGTCCAGTATTGTTTCGGGAGTTTCATCATGTCCGATCGTCAGACCGGCACAGTCAAATGGTTCAACGACGCCAAGGGTTTCGGCTTCATCAGCCGTGAGGGTGGGGAAGATCTTTTCGTGCATTTTCGTGCCATCCAGGGCACGGGCTTCAAGTCGCTGAAGGAAGGGCAGAAGGTATCCTTCATCGTGACGCAGGGGCCGAAGGGTTACCAGGCCGATCAGGTCGAAGCGATCTGAGCGCGCCCGGGATTCCCCGGGAAAACAAAACGCCGCCCGGAGCGATCCGGGCGGCGTTTTTCTTGCCGGTTGGTCTTCAGACATTACTGAATACCTCGCGGATCTGGGGTGGCAGATGGTTGCCAAGGTGATCCAGGAAACAGCGTGCGGCCCTGTTGAGCCCCTGCCGCGAAGGGAACACCGCATGCAGTTGCATGGTGCCCCCGTGGTGCTGGGGCAACAGGCGTACCAGGCGACTTTCCTCCACATCCCGCTGACATATGCTGCCGGGCAAGAGACCCACCCCCAGCCCTTGCAGCACCCCCGGCTTCAACACCAGTGGATCGCTGGAAATCAGCCGAGGGCGATGGGAAATGAAATGCGGTTGTTCCTGCGAATCGAACACACGCCAGGTTGTGTTGCCAGGAGCGTCTCCCTGGTTGCGCAGCAGTACGCTGGAAACGCCGTCGAGTTGGGCCGGGCTTCGGATGGTGCCCAAGTGTGCCGCCAATGCGGGTGCTGCCACCAGCCAATGCTGGTCCAGGCGGAACGAGCGAACCGAAAAGCGTGAGTCATCGAGTTGGCGCTGGATCTTGAGTGCGAGGTCGTAACCCTCGCCCAGCAAATCGACGTCGCGGTAATCGGCGTCCAGCACCACGTCCACTTCCGGATATTCGCTCAGGAACGAGGTGACCACCGGCATCAGGATGGCTTGCGCGAACAACACCGGGCAGCTGATCTTGAGGGTGCCGCGCGGTACGCTGCGTGCCTCTTCCACCAGTGACTGCGCGCGCTCCACCTCGGCCAGCACCGACAAGCAGCGCCGGTGGAATTCCTGTCCCAACGCGGTGATCTCCATGCGCCGGGTGGTGCGCTGTATCAGGGAAATGCCGAGTGTTTGCTCCAATTGCGACAAGTGTTGGCTCAACAGCGACTTGGTGACCCCCAGAGATCGGGCGGCACCACTCAGGCTTCCAGCTTCTATGATGGCGGAAAAATATCTCAAGTCATTGAGATTCATTGTATTTTTCACCACTTCCACCTCTCGTCGATACGACAATTTTGAATTGTTCGTTTTTTTGAACACTGTTTTATGCGATTCCTACTACAACCATTGTTCAGTTTGGGTTAAAGTCGGGCCCAGATAGAGCTTATCGATACTTCCATCGCGCCTGATGGCGCACCCGAGCCAGATCGCCAGGGAGGATGCATGCGGACGTTCATTTATGGCCTGGTAGCAAGCCTGTTCTTTTGCGCGTCGGGAGCCAGCGCGCAGGTCACGGCAGCGGACTCCCTGCCATCCACGCATTTTTCGGCCGAGCCAGGTTTGTCGCCGAGCGACGTGGCCAGCAACCATCTGGTCGACGTGGCGCCGGGGTTTTCCTACGCGTTCCCCGCCAAAAATCCCCAGGCACCTGATGCCAGACAGATCGGCGAAGCGACCTGTACCAGTTGCCACACGCTCGAAACCGAGCACTTCGCCCACACCGTGCACGCAATGGGCATGGGCGTGGCACTGCGCGCCGACCCGATGGCAGCCACGTGTGAAGCCTGCCATGGCGCAGGTTCGGAGCATGCCGCCGCGCCCACCACGCCCGGCAAGATCATCGCTTTCACCCATGACGGTGGGACGCCGGTCGCGGCTCAGGCTGGTGCCTGCCTCGGCTGCCACGAGGGTGGGCCGCGCGATCATTGGTCGGGGTCTGTGCACCAACGCAACGACGTGAGTTGTTCGGATTGTCACAATCCGATGGCGAAGTTCTCCGCCGAAGGCTTGATGGCAAAGCAGTCGATCAGTGAGACCTGTGCCACCTGCCACAAGGACATCCGCGTCCAGTTCAACCGCCGTTCGCACATGCCGCTGCCCGAGGGCCTGATGTCTTGCGACGACTGCCACAACCCGCACGGCAGCCGCGATGCGCCGCTGCTCAAGACCGCGACCGTCAACGAAACCTGCTACACGTGCCATGCGGAAAAGCGCGGCCCGTTCCTGTTCGAGCACGCGCCGGTGCGCGACAACTGCCTCAACTGCCACACCCCGCACGGCTCCAACCAGCATGCACTGCTGGTGGCTCCGGTGCCCGTGCTCTGCCAGCAGTGCCACTCGCATGTGCGACATCCCAATGACATGCACCTGCCCGGCGGGCTGGCCAGTGGTCAATTCCCTGACGAACGCCTGATCGGCCGTGGCTGCATCACCTGCCATGCGCAGATCCACGGGTCAAACCACCCGGGCGGCCCTCGTTTGCACAAGTGATGGAGGACGAACCCATGACCTGCATCAGATCGGCATTGGCCCTCGCGCTGGCAAGCGCGCTGGCCGGCACGGGAGCCCAGGCCCAGGATTCGGGCGTCGGCATCGATTACGGATTCGGGAGCAAGCTGGAGGCGGCCAGCACGTCGGCGCGGGACTGCGATCCGCGCGGAATGAGCTGGCTCAGCGCCGAAGGCAGGCGCTCGCCGACGGGTGCCCGCTACATCTGCGCACCGGAGATTCTCGAATCCGCACACGGAGAGTGGCTGCGTTCGGGACAGCTCAGCGTGGGTTGGCTCGCCACTGGCGGGGACGTGGATGCCCCGAACTGGCTGCGCTACAGCGACTGGGACGATGCCCCCGTGCTGGGACTTCTGGCGCTCAATTTCAGGCGTCCCTACGATGGCACCTACGTGGAACTGCGTGCGAGCCGGGTTTCCTCGGACAACCAGTACATCAAGGCCATGGTAGGGCGGGCCGGCAAATATCGCATCGAGGGGTTCGCGCGTTCGCAGCCCAACGTGATGAGCACCACGGCGCGCTCGATCTGGAATGGCGTGGGCAGCAATCGGCTCACGCTGGTCCCCGGCCTGACGCCGGGTGCGAGCCCGGTTCCCGACGTCATGGCGGCTTCCGCGACGGCCGTACCGCAGCGCCTGCAGGTGACGCGCGACAAACAGGGCCTGGGCGTCAATTATTTCTTCACCTCGCGCTGGACGGGCTACTTCAGCACCACCAACGAAGAGCGCAAGGGCGCGCGCGCCTTTGGCGGTGCATTCTTCTTCAACTACCCGTTCCCCGCCAACGGCGGCATCTACGAAACCCCGCGGCCGATCGATGACGCCACGGTCAACG
>CAZTXX010000081.1:0-7269 GCA_964617405.1 uncultured Aquimonas sp.
GCGACGCCGCGTCGGCCGTGCGAGGCCATCAGGATCAGGTCGCAGCCGTGTTCGGTAGCGGCGTTGATGATGCCTTCCCAGACCGAATCGGCCATGCCGCTGAGGGCGGTGCAGGGCACACCCGCCGCCGCGGCGCGCGCGGCCACGGACTGCGCGTTCGCGCCGGCCTCCTTCATGGCTTCTTCCACATACAGTGTCTGATCCACGTAGACCTGTTCGGCGAAGGGCAGGCTGTAGACCTCGGCGCTGCTCCACACCACCAGTTTTGCGCCCAGTGATTTCGCCAGCGCGATGGCCGCATCCGCAGCGTGCAGTGACAGCTCGGAGCCGTCGGTAGGGACGAGGATGTTCTTGTACATGGCCGCTACTCCCGTTTGCAGGTGTACCGATTGTGGCACCGATGCGGGCCATCGTGCTGGTGGCGGGCGCGGAATAATCGGTTGCGGGCAGGCCTTTGGTCACATGTGTTTTGCCTGGTATTGCCGTACCGTGGGCGCTTCGTTCCTGCGGAGTGCCTCCATGTTTCGACGCCTCACCCTTTCGCTCGCCTTCTGCGTGGGCCTGTTTGCCTTGTCGGCACAGGCTGCGGTGAAGAAGACCGCCGATTCCGGCGCCTGGGATGTTTCCGCGCCGCATGGCCCGACGATCCGCGCCGCCTTCAGCACCGACGAGGGCACCTGGATGGATCTGGACGTGAGCCCGGACGGGAAGCGGATCGCCTTCTCGCTGTTGGGCGATATCTACCTGCTGCCGATTGAAGGTGGACAAGCGAGGCGCGTCACCTCGGGGCCGGCCTGGGATGTCCAACCGCGCTTTTCACCCGATGGGCGCGAACTGGCCTTCACCTCCGATCGGGACGGTGGCAACAACCTCTGGCGCATCGGGGTGGATGGCAAGAATCCGTCGCAGGTGAGCCGCGAGCGCTTCCGTCTGCTCAACAATCCCGCCTGGACGCCGGATGGTCAGTACCTGATCGGCCGCAAGCATTTCACCGGCCGCCGTTCGCTGGGAGCCGGTGAGCTGTGGATGTACCACATCGGTGGCGGCGACGGCCTGCAGTTGACCAAACAGAAGAACGACCAGCAGGACCAGGGCGAGCCGGCGGTATCGCCGGATGGTCGTTACGTGTATTTCTCCGAGGATATCTCGGCGGGGCCGTTCTTCCAGTACAACAAGAACCCGCACGACACCATCTATGCGGTCAAGCGCCTCGACCGCCAGACCGGCGAGATCGAAAACCTGCTCGATACCCCCGGAGGCGCGGTGCGTCCACAGCCTTCGCCCGATGGCAAGTCCCTGGCCTTCGTCAAGCGGGTGCGCGACAAGAGCGTGCTGCATCGGCTCGATCTGGAATCGGGCGATGTCACGCCCTTGTGGGATGGTCTCTCGCACGACCAGCAAGAAGGCTGGGCGATCTTCGGCCCGTATGCCAACTACGCCTGGTTGCCGGATTCCTCGGCCTTGGTGATCTGGGCGCAGGGCAAGCTCTGGCACGTCGATGCCGTCAGCGGCGAACCGGCAATGATTCCCTTCACCGCCCAGGTGGATCAGACCCTGGCCCAGCCACTGCGCATCGAGCAGACCCTGGACAGCGGCAAGTTCGCGCCGAAGATGATCCGCGACGTGGCCACTTCGCCCGATGGCCGGACCGTGGTGTTCCACGCGCTCGGCCAGCTTTACACGCGCGCCTTGCCCAACGGCACGCCGCAGCGGCTGACCGCGAACCAGGGCGTGTACGAATACCAGCCCAGCTTCAGCCCGGATGGGCGCAAGTTGCTCTATACCGCCTGGTCCGACGCGGATCTGGTGACGATCCGTGAGCGTGACCTGGCCAGTGGCACGGAGCGCGCCATCACCACCAAACCGGGTTTCCATTACGGGCCGAAGTACTCACCCGATGGCCAGCGCATCGTGTTCAGCCGCAGCAGCGGCAGCGGCATGACCGGCGCGTTGTGGTCGGGTGAGCGCGGCATCTACGTGGTGCCGGCGCAGGGCGGCACGCCGCGACGCATCGCGCGTTCCGGTTCCAATCCGCAGTTCTCCGCCGATGGCACGCGCATATTCCTTTTCACCGGCGGCGGGCTGTCCAAGAAACTGATGAGCGTGGGCCTCAATGGCGAGGACGCGCGCGAGGTGTTCGATCTCAAGTATCCCGACCTCGTATCCATCAGCCCCGATGGCAAGTGGGTGGCCTTCACCGAATTGTTCAACGCTTACGTCGCGCCCTTGCCGCAGACCGGCGGCAGCATCGCGCTGAGCCGCGACACCAAGGCGATTCCGGTGACCCGTGTCAGCCGCGATGCCGGCTCCTATCTGCATTGGGCGGCCGATTCACGTGCCCTGCACTGGGTGGTGGGCGATGAGTACTTCAGTCGTGACCTGAGCGAACTGTTCGCCTTCCTGCCCGGTGCGCCGAAGGAGCTGCCCAAGCCCGAAACGGCCAAGGGCGTGAAGCTGGGCCTGCTGGCGCAGGTGGACGCGCCGCGCGAGGTGGTGGCCTTCACCCATGCCCGGATCATCACCATGCGCGATGCGGATAAGGCGCAGGAAGTGATCGAGAACGGCACCGTGCTGGTGGAAGGCGACACGATCCGCGCGGTGGGCACGAACGTGGCGATTCCCGCCGGTACGCGGGTGATCGACGCCGCCGGCAAGACCATCGTGCCCGGCTATGCCGATGTGCACGCCCACGTCTCGCATTTTGGCGGCGGCGTGATCCCGCAGGAGAACTGGGCCTACTACGCCAACCTCGCCTTCGGCATCACCACCACCCACGACCCCTCCGCCACCACCGAGTACGTGTTCTCGCAGGCCGAGCTGGTCAAGTCCGGTGCCATGGTCGGGCCGCGCATCTTTTCCACCGGCACCATCCTTTACGGCGCCGATGGCGACTTCAAGGCGGTGGTCGACTCCATCGACGATGCGCGTTCGCACCTGCGCCGGATGAAGGCGCAGGGCGCTTTCAGCGTGAAGAGCTACAACCAGCCACGCCGCGAGCAGCACCAGCAGATCAACCAGGCGGCGCGCGAGCTGGGCATGATGGTGGTGGAGGAGGGCGGTTCCACCCTCAACCACAACCTGCCGATGATCCTCGATGGCGTGACCTCGATCGAGCACAACCTGCCGGTGGCGCCGCTCTATCGCGATGTGATCGAGCTGTGGAAACACACCGACGTGCGCAACACGCCAACCCTGGTGGTGACCTTCGGCGGATTGTCGGGCGAATACTGGTGGTATGCGCGCGACGAGGTCTGGCAGGACGGCAAGCTGGCGCGTTTCTTCCCGCGTGAAACCCTGGATGCACGCAGCATCCGCCGCGAGATCGGCCCGGACTGGGACTACTACCACATCGAAGTGGGCAAGGCCGCCAAGGCATTGCGCGACGCCGGGGTGAAGATCCAGGTCGGCGGCCACGGCCAGCTCCAGGGCCAGTCCGTGCACTGGGAGATCTGGAGTCTGGTGCAGGGCGGTTTCAGCCCCTGGGAAGCGCTGCGCGCGGCCACCATCGACGGCGTGGACCTGATCGGCCTGAGCCGGCAGCTCGGTTCCCTGGAGGCGGGCAAGAAGGCTGATCTGGTGGTGCTCAACACCAATCCGCTGGAGGACATCCGTGCCACCGCCGATACCCGTTACGTGATGGTCAACGGCCGCCTGTTCGATGTGGATGCCGACATGGCCGAGATCGGCAACCGTGAAGTGAAGGCGCCCACCTTCTACTGGCAGCGCCACCGCGACGGGCGCAGCTTCGGCGCGGAATACGGCCCGACCGTGCCCTGCCACTGCCCGAAGTCCGACGCCGGACACCAGCACTGAGACGGTTTGCTTCCTGAAAACGCAGTCCGCCCCGGATCGGAAATCCGGGGCGGACCGAGGCAGGGAAGGAAGCGGTTCGGAAAGCCGAGCGCGTCGCGTTATTTCTTGCGGAACGGCGGCTTGAAACCGCCCTTGTCGGAGCCCTCGAAGCGCTTGGGCGTGCGCGGGCGGTCGCTGCGCTCGGTGCCACCGCGCGAAAAGCCGGGCTCGTGGCGTGGCGGGCGGGATTCGCTCCCGGATTCATTCCTGCCATGCGGTGCTTTTGACCGGTTTGCCGGGCCTGCATCGCGTCCGCGCGCCGGGCTGTGGCTCCGTGGGCGTTCGGAAAATCCCCCGTCGAAGCGGTCGCCGCCACGCCGGATGCGCGGTGCCGGTGGCACTTCACCATCGACGTGCTCGATGCGAAGGCGTTGGCCGGCCACCCATACGCCCTGCAGATGGGTGAGGGTTTCGGGCGGCATGCCGGGCGGCAGGTCGACATAGCTGTGGTCGTCGCGGATATCGATGCGACCGATATAGCGCGATTCCAGGCCGGCCTCGTTGGCGATCGCGCCCACGATGTTGCCGGGCTTCACCTGATGCTGGTGGCCCACCGCGATGCGGTAGGTTTCGAAGTCGGTCTCGTGACGCACCCGAGGCGGCTGCGGCAGTTCGGGCATGTGGCGTTCATGCCGCTCGTGCCGATCGTGGCGCTCGTGTGACTGCCTCGTGCCGCGTTGTTCGCGATCTTCGCGCGGCTTGCGCGGCGCGTGTGCGGCGGGCTCGGGGTCTGGCGGCATCAGCAGCGGCACATCGCCCTGCATGAGCTTGGCCAGGGCGGCGGCCACGTCGAGCAGGGAGGCTTCGTGCTCGCGCTCGTACTCGGCGATCAGGGTACGGAAGAGGTCGAGTTCGACGCCATCGCCTTCCAGTATCTCGTCGATGCGCTGTTTGAAGCGCGCCATGCGCTGATCGTTGACCTGATGCGAGGTCGGCATCGACATGGGTTCGATGGGCTGGCGTGTGGCGCGCTCGATCGCCCGCAGCATGCCCCGCTCGCGCGGGGTCACGAACAGGATCGCCTCACCGCTGCGCCCCGCGCGGCCGGTGCGCCCGATGCGGTGGACATAGCTTTCGATGTCGTAGGGGATGTCGTAGTTGAGCACGTGGCTGATGCGCTCCACGTCCAGGCCACGAGCCGCCACGTCGGTGGCGACGAGGATGTCGAGCTGGCCATCGCGCAGCTTCTGCACCGCGCGCTCGCGCAGCGGCTGGGGGATATCGCCGTTGATTGCGGCGGCAGCCAGGCCGCGCGCCTGCAGGCGATCCGCCAGTTCCTCGGTGCCCTGCTTGGTGCGGGCGAACACGATCATCGCGTCGTAGGTTTCCACCTCCAGCAGGCGGGTGATGGCGTCGAGCTTCTGCATGCCGCTGACCAGCCAGTAGCGCTGGCGGATGTTGGTGGCGGTGCGGGTCTTGGCTTCGATGGCGATATCCACCGGGTCGCGCAGGTAAGTTTGCGCGATGCGGCGGATCTGCGGCGGCATGGTGGCCGAGAACAGCGCGGTCTGCCGCTCCGGCGGGGTCTTTTGCAGGATGCTTTCGACATCGTCGATGAAGCCCATGCGCAGCATCTCGTCGGCTTCGTCCAGCACCAGTGCGCGCACGTGCGAGAAATCCACCGTGCCGCGTTCGAGATGGTCGATCAGGCGCCCGGGGGTGGCCACCAGCACGTGCGCACCGCGCTTGAGCCCGTGCAACTGCGCGCCGTAGCCCTGGCCGCCGTAGATCGGCAACACCTGGAAACCCTTGAGGTGCGCGGCATAGGTCTGGAAGGCCTCGGCCACCTGGATCGCCAGTTCGCGCGTGGGGGCCAGCACCAGGGCCTGCGGGTAGGGCAGGCTGGTATCGATGCGGTGGAGGATGGGCAGCGCGAAGGCGGCGGTCTTGCCGGTGCCGGTCTGAGCCTGGCCGACCACGTCGCGACCTTCCATCAAGGGCGGGATCGTGGCGGCCTGGATGGGCGACGGGGCTTCATAGCCAACATCCGCGAGTGCCTGGAGCAAGGGCGCGGACAGCGAAAGCGCGGCAAAGCCTGCCGCTGAAATGGAAGGAGTCGTCATCAGTGCATTATCCGCGCAATCACCCGGAACCGCACGCATCGTTCGATTCCATCACGTGCTTTCGGCGGGTGTCGCAAGGCGCAAGAGCGCAGAGCGCGCCTTGCGCAGGGTGGCAGCAGCTCAGCTGCCGGGCTTGCGCCGCACGTAGAGCACCAGCGAGTGGTCTTCGATGACATAGCCGTGCGCTGCGGCGATTTCGTGCTGGATGCGCTCGATATCGGGATCGCTGAATTCGATCACCTTGCCGGTGTCCACGTCGACCATGTGGTCGTGGTGTTCGCCGCGATCAAGCTCGAAAACGGCCTGACCGCCTTCGAAGTTGTGCTTGAGGATCAGGCCTGCGGCCTCGAACTGGGTGAGTACGCGATAGACCGTGGCAAGACCGATGTCTTCTTCGCGATCCTTGAGTTCGCGGTAGATGTCCTCGGCCGTCATGTGGCGCGGGCTGGCGCTGGCGAGGATTTCCAGGATCCGCACGCGCGGGTGGGTGACCTTCAATCCGGCCTTGCGCAGTTCGTTCTGTTCCATGCAGTGGCTTCCTCCCTGATGGCAACCGCAAGGGCTGCCGTGGTCTGCAAAGTCGTGTCTGGGGGCGGTTGCGCCAGCGCGGGTGCAACGGCGCCGTTCATGGCGAATGCGTCGGCTAGTGTATCATCGCGGCGTTTCCTTCCCGTGACCCTTGCCGATGTCCAAGCTCCTCGTTGCCGCCGCGTTTGCCGTGCTTCTTTCAGGCTGCGGCCTGATCTACAAGGTGGATGTCTACCAGGGCAATCTGCTTGATCCCGAGCGCGTGGCACAGGTCAAACCGGGGCTTTCCAAGCGCCAAGTTCACAGCCTTCTGGGTTCGCCTTCGGTCGAAGATCCGTTCCACCACTCGCGTTGGGACTACGTCTCCACCATCAGCCGTCGTGGCGCACCCACCACGGTGAAGAACCTCACCCTCACCTTCGATGGTGACGTGCTTGCCAGTGTGGAAGGCGACTACCTGGAAAACGACAACCTTGCGCTCTATCGCCATATTTCCCGGTATGGCAACCTGCCGCGAGACAAGAAGAATCGCTGAGGCAAATCAGGATACACTTGAAAAATCAGCAATAATACGTTGATTTGTTAAGGAATTTGTCTTTTCAAGCAATCTGACTTCGGGCTCTCAGACCTTCCGGGGGCGGGTCTTCGCGACTTCGGCGCGCTCGCGCCGGGCGGCCTTCGGATCAATCAGCAGCGGCCGACACAACTCGATGCGGTCACCCTCGCGCAGCGGGTGTTCATGGCCACAGGGCCGCGAGTAGATCGCAGTTGCGAACGAACCGGCGGCGGGAATCGCGGCCTGCACCGCCGGATCGGCCAATGCGTC
>CAZTXX010000081.1:7369-9379 GCA_964617405.1 uncultured Aquimonas sp.
CAAAGAAGAACGCGAAGGATAGCGCAAGCGGTACCGGCACGATCGCCCAGAACAAGCGCGCACGACACGATTACACCATCGAGGAACGCTTCGAGGCCGGTCTTGCCTTGCAAGGCTGGGAGGTCAAGGCCTTGCGCGCCGGGCGCATTTCGCTGACGGAAAGCTATGCCATCGTCCGCGCCGGCGAGTTGTATCTGTTCGGCGCGCAGATCACCCCGCTCATTTCCACTTCCACCCACGTGGTGGCCGACGACCGGCGCACCCGCAAGCTGCTCCTGCACCGGAGCGAGATCGACCGGCTGGTGGGCAAGGTCGAGCGCGATGGCTACACCTTGATCCCACTGGCCTTGTACTGGAAAAAGGGCAAGGTGAAGCTGGATCTGGCGTTGGCCAAGGGCAAGCAGGCCCATGACAAACGCCAGGCCGCCAAGGATCGCGACTGGGCACGGGAGAAGCAGCGCACCATGCGCCAGCACAATCGCAACGCATGAGTCAGGTCGTACTTCCCGTGGAGGAACAGGCCGTGCGCACCGAGGCCGAGGCGGTCCGCTGGCGTGTGCTTTGGGTGCTTCTGATCGCGATCTTCATGTCGCTGATCGGGGTGAGCATCGTCAACGTCGCCTTGCCTTCGATCCAGACGTCACTCAACGCCTCGCTATCCGATATCCAATGGGTGTTGTCCGGTTATGCGCTCACCTTCGGCGTGGTGCTGGTGGCGGCCGGGCGTGCCGGCGACATCATGGGCCGTGGCGGGATTTTCCTGATCGGAGTATTGGTGTTTACGCTGTCGTCGTCGGCAGCCGGGCTTGCGCCCAGTGCCAATTGGTTGAATGCGGCCCGCCTGATGCAGGGTGTCGGCTCCGGCCTGATCGGGCCGCAGGCGTTGGGCATGATCCAGCAGTATTTCCGCGACGACGAGCGTGGCCGCGCGTTCGGCCGTCTCGGTACGGCGGTGGGCATCTCCGTGGCGATCGGCCCGGTGCTTGCCGGCTTCCTCATCAAGCTGGCGGGTGTGGACATGGGGTGGCGCCTCACGTTTCTCATCAACCTGCCGATCGGTCTTTTCACCTTTGCGATGGGCTTGCGCTGGTTTCCGCGCCCGCTGTTCCGGCATGTGGAAAAAGCCGTGCCGGGCAGCGCCAGGATTGGCTGGCGATCGCTGGACCCGGTGGGTTCGCTGTTGCTGGGGATGGCCGTGCTGGCGGCCTTGTACCCCTTCGTCGAAGCGCAGGGTGTTTCACCGATATGGCTGCTCCTGCCAGCGAGCGCGTTGCTGGCGGTGGCCTGGGTGGCCTGGGAACGCCGTTACGCGCGACGCGGCTTCAGCCCGATGGTGGACCTCGGGATCTTTTCCACCCCGAGTTTCGCCAATGGCACGGTCATCATGACCCTGTACTTCCTCGGCATGACCAGCATCTGGGTGCTGCTGGCCTTGTATGTGCAAAACGGTGATGGGCGCTCGGCGTTCGAGTCAGGCCTGTTCGGCATCCCGGCCTCATTGTTGTCGGCCTACGCCGCCAACTGGGCCGGCAAACGGGTCAATCGCCTGGGGCGGCGCGTGGTGATCGGCGGCCTGATCCTTGCGATCATCGGCTTGATCCTGTGCTGCGTGGTGATCGCCCTGCATGAGGCCGGGAAGATCAGCGTGTGGTGGCTGATGCCGAGCCTCGCCTTCGTGGGTGTGGCACAAGGCGCGATCATCAGCCCCAACCAGACCCTCACCCTGGCCGACGTGCCGCTGGACTATGCCGGCAGCTCCGGAGCGATCATGCAGACCGGCCAGCGTATCGGCACTTCGGTCGGGATCGCGGTCATCACCGCCATCGTGTTCGGCATGCTCAAGGTCAGTACCTGGGCGGTGGCCACGATCACCGGGTTCGCCGTCATTGCCCTGGTAACGAGCGTGGCGCTGGGCTTCGCCTTCAAGGACCAGCGCGACCGCCTGCGTGCCGATTGCGCCCAGACGATACCGATGGACAACGCGCTCTGATCCAAAACCGGGTGGATCGG
>CAZTXX010000082.1:0-9362 GCA_964617405.1 uncultured Aquimonas sp.
TGATCGGCGCCGACGGCAGCCTGACCGGCTTCGGCGGCGGCCTGCCGACCAAGCGGTTCCTGCTCGAACTGGAGGGCGCGCTGCCGTAGCGCGGAACCCGTCAAGGCGGTGCGGGCGGCGATGAGCTTTATTGATTCCGCTCGCCGTTCAGCACCTGTCCGCCCTGGTGCAGATCCAGCGCGATCACGGCACCGGCGTCATCGCGCCTGAACACGATCTCGATACCGTAGGCCGCCGCTTCAAAACGGTCCGGGCCGCTGGCATCGAGCGGGAACTCGCCCTGGCCGGTGGCCTGCGCGTGCAGCTGGCCGGCGCGGGCGCGCACGGTCAGCACGAAGCCTGGCATCAGCGGATAGTCGCCGGCGTAGGCGGCCAGTGCCTCGTCGGAGAGCTGCGGCACCGGCGCGGCCGTGCCGTCGTCGGCGATGCGCACGGCCGACAGCGCCGCCCCAAGTTGCGTCCAGACGAAACCGTAGCCGCCGTCGGCCTTCTTCTGCGGCGTCAGCAGCGCATCCAGATCCAGCGGAAAAAAGTCACCGGCATCGTCGTAGCCCAGCGCGAACTCGGGCGGCCCTGCCGGCTGCACGAACAGCGCGCCGTCGCGCTCGCGCAGGCTCATCTTCATCGCGCCCTGCAGCCGGTAGTCGCCGACCAGGGCGTCGAGCAGATCCTGCGGCGGCGCGACCGCCTTGCGCGGCGTGCCCAGCGGCAGCGCGTCATCGACCAGATGCAGGCCGAGGCTGCCCAGGCCGCCAAGCGAGTGCCAGGCGGTGTCGGACAGGATCACCACGCCGCGCTGCCGCTCCCGATCCACCGCGGCGAAGCTGGAAAAGCCGCCGGTGCCGCCCTCGTGCATGAGGACCGTACGCCCGTTCACCGGAGCGAGCATCCAGTTCATCGCCATGGGCGGCGAGTCGCCGACCCGCTGCTGGGCCCGCTCCAGCGCCGGGGAGATCGGCGATTCGATCAAGCCCAGGTTGGCCTGCACGTAGCGCTCCATGTCCCCCAGCGTGGCGCGCACGCCGCCGACGCCGGCGAGGTTGGTGGAGAAGTTCCATGCGGAGGTCGGCCGGGCGTTCGGCGTGTGCCCGGTCGCGGCGCGCACGCTCGCGGGCGGCTGGTTGACGTAGGCCTGCACCATGCCCAGCGGCGCGAACAGGCGCTGCTTCAGCAGCGTTTCCAGATCCGTGCCGGCACGGCGCGCGACCGCGTAGGACAGCACCATCGAGGCGAAGTTGGAGTATTCGAAGCGCGTGCCCGGCGCGGCGGCCAGCGCCACATCGCCGAGCGAAGCCAGCAGCGCGTCCTCGGTGAGATTTGCATACGGGTCGCTCATGTCGGTCGCACCCAGCCGCGAGGGCAGCGCCGGCAGGCCGCTGGTATGGGTGACCACGTGGCGCAGCAGGATCGGCTGGCCCTCGAAGGTCGGCACCGGCGTGCCTTCGGGCAGGTAGTCGGCGAGCGGATCGTCGAGGTTGGCCAAGCCCTGCCCGATCAGATCGGCCAAGAGTACCGCGGTCATGGTCTTGCTGACCGAGCCGATCTCGAAGGCGGTATCGGCACCGATGCGCGCGGCGTCCCCGGGATCGGCGCAGCGGAAGGCGCGCGCCACCGTGTCCCTTTCAACCACCGCCACCGCCAGGCAGGCGCCGGTGCGGTCGCCGACCAGGCGCTGGTCGACGAGCGCCGCCAGGGAATCATCGGTGAGGGCATGGGCATCGGCGCCCAGTGCGAAAAACGTGGCGACGGCCGACAGCGCGTGGACAAGAGGTTTCATCGGAATTTTCCTTGGGGCAACATGGCTTCAGACTGTCGCAAGCGACCCGCCTTCAGATCCGAATGTGACACATCCGGCGCCGACTTCGATTCGTGCAGCGCCGTCGCGACACGACGGGCAGCGCAGGCTTTCAGCGTTGCTCAAGCGCCTCGCGCGGCACCTCGCGCACCAGGCGGAAGCCAAGGTCGTCGTAACCATATTCGGGATTGACCTCGTCACCCTTGCGCGAGGGGGTGGCATCGCGCCAGCCCAAGCCCAGGGTCGGATGATTGCGGCAGTCGGTGCAATCACCGGGCCACTCACGCACGTTGCCCAGGGAGGTGTACACGCCCGGGCTTCCGGTGGCTCCCGCCGCGGCCGGGCGCGTGCCGCCGCTCTGGCAATCCGCCCCCGCCACACCACACGCGGCATTGCCGGGTGCACGGGTGGCCAGGCGCCATTCGGCGATGGTGGGTACGCGATAGCCCAGACCATCGCGCTGACCGACCCAAGCAGCGTACGCCTTGGCATCGGAGGCGCTGACGCAGACCACCGGATGATCCGGTGCCTGTGCGAATCCCGGCTCCTTCCAGGTTCGCGTCCTGACCGTCATCACGGTGGTGCGGATCCGGCATTGGCTGGACGGGCGTCCGGTGGCCGCGACAAAGGCGCCATATTCCTGCTGCGTCACCGGCGCCGGCATGACGGCCAGTCCGGGACTGTCGCCTTCCGGCATGCGCACGATGATGCTGGTCACACTGCCGCCGGCCAGTTTCATGCCCGGCGCACCGGTGACAATGGCTTGCGAATACTCGGGCTCGAGCTGCGCCGGATCGATCTCCAGCGTGCCGGCGCGGGCACGCGCGGCACGCAGCTGATCGAGGCTTTTCGCCGCCAGCGCGGCACCAAGGTCGGCGCGCACGGATTCCACGGTGACGGCCCGGAGCGCGCCCAGCGCCTTGCTGCCTTCCACATCCAGTCCGGTGCCGAGCCGTGCGGCGTGGACCAGCATGCCCTTGACGGCGGCATCGTTGCGCTGCGCCAGGGCCGTGACAAGGTAAGGCTGCATGGCAGCGAACCATTCCTCCGCGCGAGCGCCGATGCGCGCATCCGGCCCCAGCAGGCGACGCGCTTCGAGCAGGGAGTCGATCGCACTGGCGCCGGCCGGCTGGGTCAGGCGCCGACGGCGGATCTGCTCGGTTGCGGTGATCAGCGCGGCCTCGCCCGGCGGCAGATCGGCGAGAAGATCCAACTCATCCGTCTCTTCCTTATCCAGGGCCACCGGGTCGTCCTGCAGCATGCTTTCCGCCAAGGCAAGGGCGTGGTCGGCTGCGCGCTCCGGGTTTGCCGTCGACGGAATGCCCGCGCTCGATGATGACTGCCCCGCTCCGGTTGCCGACTGCGGCGATTCGGCCATGGCGGGTACGGTATCCGGCGAAGTGCGCTGGCTGTTCTTCCATATTCCCGCGCCAAGTACGGCGACAAGCAGCAACAGGGCACAGAGCGCCAGCCAGGCGCTTTTGGGCAGGGCAGCCAACGACGCGGGCAAACCCGTGGAACGCACCGATACGGCGCGCGCACCCTCGCCATGGGTCCGCTGCGAACTGGCGCCGCCCGGGTCGGCCTGGCGCGGCGCCAAGGCGACGTGATCAAGCGTCAGCAGCATCTCGCGCGCGTTGGAAAAACGCGCGTCCGGCGTCTTGGCCATGGCGCGATCGACAAAGGCCTGCCAGTGCGCCTTGTCGGGCGGCAGCGCCGGCACCGGTTCCATGGCGTGCATCAACGCCAGGGCAACGGTGTCCTCGTTCTGGAACGGCAACCGGCCGGTGAGCATCTCATAAGTCAGCACGCCGACGCTGTAGAGGTCGGCACGCCCGTCCACCTGTTCGCCACGCGCCTGCTCCGGTGCCATGTAGCCCCAGCTGCCGATGGCATTGCCGGCGCCGGTCATGCGGGTGCGGTCACGGCGGCTGGTGGCGATGCCGAAATCGGTCAGCATCGGGCGATCGTTCTGGTCGAACAACACGTTCTCGGCCTTCACATCGCGATGCACCACGCCCTGGGCATGCGCGTAATCCAGCGCGCCAAGCAGGGCACGCAACACGCTGATGATGCGGGTCTGGTCATTGCGCAGATCGCGCTTGCCGATATGCCCATGCGACAGGTACGGCATCACGTAATACAGCAGGCCCCACTCCATGCGCCCCACCGCGTGGATGCCGACGATGCACGGATGCTGGAGCTTGGCGATGGTGCGCGCCTCCTTCTCGAAGCGGTGCATGCTCACTTCATCGTTCAGCGCCAAGGGCGAGATGACCTTGATCGCGACCTGGCGGTCGAGCGACTCCTGGATGCCGAGGTACACGTACGACATGCCGCCACGCCCGAGCTGGCGCAGCACCCGGTGACCGGGGATGTCAGGGAGCACGGCGCTGAGCAGCTCATCCAGTTCTGCGGGTGACAGGTCCTGATGGGACATCGATGACATGGTCATGAAAATGCCGATTCGGCCACAGAATACGATACTTGCGCCGCCGCGCTCATCACGTTTCGTACGCGGACGACGGCGCGCGTCAACTTTCGGCACACGGGCAAACGCTTCGGATTCTGCCATCATCCGCACGATTCGCCTCATGACGATCAAGCCATCCGCAAATGTCCGAATCACCGTTTCACCCGACCGGCCGCTCCTTTCTGGCGCTGTGCTTCTTCAGCCTGTGCATGCTTGCCCTGTCCGCCTGCCAGCCGGCACCGCGTCCGGAGACCAGCCATCGACCACCGCCGCTGATCCTGATCTCCATTGACGGATTCCGCGCCGATTACCTTGAGCTCGGCCTGACCCCGACGCTTGCGGAGATCGCCGCCTCCGGCGTGCGTGCGCAGGCCATGCGCCCGGCCTTCCCGTCGCTGACCTTCCCCAACCACTACACCCTGGTTACCGGCCTCGTGCCCGACCACCATGGTGTGGTCGGCAATTCGATGGTCGATCCCGACACAGGCGATCGTTTCTGGCTTTCCAACCGCGAGGCGGTGGAAGACGCGCGCTGGTGGGATGGCGGGCAACCGCTGTGGAACACCGCACGCGCCGCCGGCTTGCGTAGCGCCACCATGTTCTGGCCCGGCTCCGAGGCACCTGTCCGTGGTCACCATCCCGACTACTGGCGGCGCTTCGACGCCACGGTGACGCCGGTGGAGCGCGTGGCCCAGGTGCTGGAATGGCTGGACCTGCCCCCTGCACGACGCCCTGATTTCCTCACGCTGTATTTCGACGCGGTCGACCACGAGGGCCATGTCCACGGGCCGGACTCCGAGCAGGCCCACGCGGCGCTGCGTGACACCGACGCCGCGCTCGCGGCCTTGCAGCAGGGACTGGCGCAACGTGGTCTCCAGGACGCAGTGAACCTGGTCGTGGTCTCCGACCACGGTATGGCACACACGCCAACCGAGCAGGCCATCGCACTGGATGACCATGCACCGCGCGAAGCCTTCGACCTGATCAATCGCGGCCCGCTCGCCGGAGTGCAACCGATGTCCGGGCAGGAAGAAACGCTCGCGCAGGCACTGGCGCAACCCATCGACCACATCCAGTGCTGGCCCAGGACCGAGGTCCCGGCCCGCTTCCAGTTTGGAAGCCATCCGCGCGTGCCGGCCTGGGTGTGTCTTGCCGATGAAGGCTGGACGATCCACGACCATGCGTCGCTGGCGCGCATGAAGATCAACCCCGGCGCACACGGTTTTGATCCTGCACTGGATTCCATGGCCGCCCTGTTCGTGGCGAGGGGGCCGGATTTCCGACAAGGCTTGCAGGTGGCAGCGTTTGACAACGTCGATGTCTACCCCTTGCTGGCTCGTCTGCTGCGTATCCGACCCGAGCCCAACGACGGCGACCCCGTCACCACGCTGCCGATGCTGCGCGAAGGCCGCGACTTCACCCCCATCCATTGATGCCCAACACCACGCCCCTCGCATGATTCCTCCTCTTCGCATCGGCATCACCGGCGGCATCGGCTCGGGCAAGTCGGCGCTGACCGAGCGCTTTGCCCGCCTCGGAATACCGGTGTTCGACGCCGATCTGATCGCCCGCGAACTGGTGGAACCCGGTCAACCAGCGCTGATCGAAATCGCCGCAACTTTCGGTCAGCACCTCCTCGATGCGCGTGGCGCGCTCGATCGGCCCGCGCTGCGTGCGCTGGTGTTCGCAGACCCCGCCGCGCGCGAACGCCTCAATGCCATCCTGCATCCACGTGTGCATCGGCAACTGCGGGAGCGGGCGATGCAGCTTGGTCCGCCATATGTGTTGCTTGCCGTGCCCCTGCTGGCCGAAGGAATCGACCGCTACGGCTGGCTGGATCGCATCCTGGTGGTGGATGTGCCGCGCGCAACCCAGATCCGGCGCGCAATGGCACGCGACGGCATGACCCATGAGGCCGTCGAAGCCATGCTCGCCGCCCAGGCCATGCGTGCCGAACGGCTGGCGCTGGCCGACGACGTGGTCTGCAACGACGGCCCCATCGACCTGCTCGACTCCATCGTCGCGCGCCTGCATCGGCGTTATCGCGTGCTGGCCTCGGCGCGCTGATCACGCGCGCTCGGGCCATCGTGCGTTCAACCTGCGTTGATGCAGGGCGGAAGGCAAGGGAGTATGATGCGCGCCCACTTGAATCCTTCCATCCGAATCAAAGGATATACACACGAAATGAGCAGCCATCTCTTCACCTCCGAATCGGTTTCCGAGGGCCACCCGGACAAGATCGCCGATCAGATTTCCGACGCCGTGCTCGACGCCATCCTCGCGCAGGATCCGGCCGCACGCGTGGCCTGCGAGACCCTGGTGAAGACGGGCGTGGCCATCGTGGCCGGCGAAATCAGCACCTCGGCCTGGGTGGATATCGAGGACATCGCGCGCAAGGTCATCAGCGACATCGGCTACACCAGCTCGGAAGTCGGCTTCGACGGCAACACCTGCGCGGTGATGAACCTGATCGGCAAGCAGTCCTCCCATATCGCCGCCGGCGTGGACGGCACCGGCAAGAAAAAGAAGAAGCCCGAGGAACAGGGCGCCGGCGACCAGGGCCTGATGTTCGGCTATGCCTGCAACGAGGCGCCGGAATTCATGCCCGCGCCGATCTACTACAGCCACCGTCTGGTGGAACAGCAGGCCAAGGTGCGCAAGAAGAAGAACTCGCCCCTGCCCTGGCTGCGCCCGGATGCCAAGAGCCAGGTCACCCTGCGTTACGAGAACGACCGCATCGCCGGTCTCGACGCCGTGGTGCTCTCGACCCAGCACGATCCGTCCGTCAAGCACAAGGACATCGTGGAAGGCGTGTACGAGCACATCCTCAAGCCCGTGCTGCCCAAGGAATGGCTGGAGACGCTGCCGAAGAGCAAGGTTCATATCAACCCCACCGGCATCTTCGCCATCGGCGGGCCGATGGGTGACTGCGGCCTGACCGGACGCAAGATCATCGTCGACACCTATGGCGGCATGGCACGCCATGGCGGTGGCGCATTCTCGGGCAAGGACCCGTCGAAGGTGGACCGCTCGGCTGCCTACGCCGCGCGCTACGTGGCCAAGAACATCGTGGCCGCGGGTCTGGCTGATCGTTGCGAAATCCAAGTGAGCTACGCCATCGGCGTGGCCGAGCCGACCTCGATCTCGGTCACCACGTTCGGCACCGGCAAGGTGGAGGATGCGCTGATCGAAAAGCTCATCCGCACGCATTTCGACCTGCGCCCCTGGGGCATCATCCAGATGCTTGACCTGATCCACCCGATCTACCAGCCCACCGCCAGCTACGGCCACTTCGGCCGCAAACCCAAAGAGCTGGCCTATGCCGACGCCGCAGGCACGTCGCGCCATGCCACGGCCTTCTCCTGGGAAAAGACCGACCGTGCGCAAGCCCTGCGCGAAGCCGCCGGCCTCAAGGGTAGTGCCCGGGTGAAGTAAACCCTTCAGCAGTGGATCGCTTGCCGGACGGGCCGCTGATGCGGCCCGTCCGCGTTTCTGCCCGCACGACCGCCCGGCCCACCTCGCGCTACACTGGCGCGGAACCCGCCGCGAGCACCCGTGCAGGATCTGCCTGCCTGTCGCGGAAGGGCTTTCACGCACCCGGAGGCCACCATGTCCGCCGTACCTTCCAGCCAGATGCCGCTTTCACGCGCCGCCTTTCTCGAGTGGGAGGCCACTCAGCCGCTCAAGCACGAGTTCTTGCAGGGTGAAGTCTTCGCCATGACCGGCGCGCGCCAGTTGCACGTGATCGTCGCCGGGAATTGCTTCGCCTTGCTCAAAGCCCATCTGCGCGGCCGGCCCTGCCGCGCTTATATTTCCGACATGCAGCTGGAGGTGCAGGCCGCCGACGCGGTGTTCTACCCGGATGTCCTGGTCACCTGCGACCCGCGCGATCTGGCCGCGGAACGCAGCTTGCGCCATCCCGTCGTGGTGATCGAAGTGCTTTCGGACAGCACCGCCGCCTATGATCGCGGCCTGAAGTTCGCCGCCTATCGCAAGATCCCCCAACTGCGCGAATACGTCCTGATCGACCCGGATGCCCGTACCGTGGACATCTTCCGCCGCACCGATACCGACGAATGGCTGCTGGCCACGCATGACAGTGCGCGCGGGTTGATCCTGGAATCGCTGGATTTCGAAGCAGGCCTGGACGCGGTATTCGAAGACCTCCCTGATGCAGCGGAAAACGTCACTCCAGCATCGGACGAAACCAGTACCGGCTGAGTTTCATCCTGCCCACCCGGGAACCTCGCGACGCCGGGAATCCACCGCCCGATTCATCCGTCCATCGGGCGCCAGCGATACAATCACGCCCCTCGCCGCCGAGGGGCGCTGCAAGTCCGGGATTTCCGGAATCAGGCTCGACGGTCGAATCCTTCCAACGGCGCTCGTGAACGAACCCGGCATCGCCAGCGCGAGCCTGTCCGGGTTCTTCGTCACTCTGGAGCCATGACATGAATGCACAACTGAAACCCTCCCCGACGGGCGACTACAAGATCGCCGACATCTCCCTGGCCGACTGGGGCCGCAAGGAAATCGACATCGCCGAGCACGAGATGCCGGGCCTGATGTCGATCCGCCGCAAGCACGCCGCCGCGCAGCCGCTCAAGGGCGTGCGCGTGACCGGCTCGCTGCACATGACCATCCAGACCGCGGTGCTGATCGAGACCCTGCGGGACATCGGCGCGGACCTGCGCTGGGCCTCGTGCAACATCTTCAGTACCCAGGACCACGCCGCCGCAGCGATCGCCGCCAGCGGCACACCGGTGTTCGCCTGGAAGGGCGAGACCCTGGAGGAGTACTGGGACTGCACGCTCGACGCGCTCACCTTCACCCTGCCCGACGGCAGCCTCACCGGCCCGCAGCTCGTCGTCGACGACGGCGGCGACGTGACCCTCTTGATCCACAAGGGCTACGAGCTGGAACAGGGCAATGACGCCTGGGTGAACTCGCCCTCCGGCAGCCACGAGGAGCAGGTGATCAAGAACCTGCTCAGGCGCGTGGCGAAGGAACGCCCTGGCTACTGGACCCGCGTGGTCGCGGACTGGAAGGGCGTGTCCGAGGAAACCACCACCGGCGTGCACCGCCTTTACCAGC
>CAZTXX010000083.1:0-9360 GCA_964617405.1 uncultured Aquimonas sp.
TCAGCGCCTCGTCGGTGCGTATCGCGCCGAACTGGGCGATGCGGCTGCGCCGCGCGTCGCGCCCGAAGGTTTCAAGGTCATACCAGAGGAAGGCCATCAACGCCGGTTCGCCACCGAATCGAAGTGGATGATGGTATCGCCGGTGCGCCCTTCCGTCTTGATGGACAGTGGCGCGGCCGGGTTGGATGTGGTGGCAATCGCGGGGGATTGACCAAGCAGCTGCAGGCGCGGGTGGCCGATGGCGTGGCCCTGGGCGAAATCCACGCCGCATTCGTACAGCACCTGGAGGGTTTCCGGGGTTTCCGCCCATTCGGCCACGGTGCGCTTGCCGGTGACCTCCGCGATGCTGGCCAGGGCCGCCACCACGGTGCGGTCCAGGCTGTCGCGCGGCAGGCCCTGCACGATGCTGCCGTCGATCTTGAGGTAGTCGGCGTCGATCTGGCGCAGGTAGGCGAAGGTGGAGAAGCCGGTGCCGAAGTCGTCGATCGCGATATGGCAGCCAAGCTGGCGCAGGCGGCCAAGCAGGGCCTGCACCCCCGCGATATCGGCCAGCGTGCCCGATTCGGTGACTTCGAAGATCAACTGGTCGGGATCGACGTCGTGGCGCACCAGGCAGTCGGTGATGAAGTCCACCAGACTGTCGTCGGAAAGGCTGTCGGCCGAAAGATTGACGGTGAGGGATATCCGGCGGTGATGGTTGCGGGTGTCGTGCAGCGCGCCGATGGCCCGTCGGATCACCCAGCGGTCGATCTCGGCGATCAGGCCGAAGCGCTCGGCCGCGGGCAGGAAGGCGCCGGGCAGGATCAGGTCGCCCGCCGGCCCGCGCAGGCGCAGCAGCGTTTCGAACAGCATCGGCTCGTCGGGATTGCGCATGAACTGGCGCAACCAAAGCTCGGACTGGGGCTGGTCGCCGGCTTCGTGCTCGATGCCACGCAACGGCACGATGGGCTGGTATACCAGCTCGAAACGGTCCTGCAGCAGCGCTTCCTGCAGACGCGTGGACCAGCCCAGTTCCTCGGTCATCGTCGCCAGGTCGTCGCGCTCGGGATTGAAAACGTGGCAACGCGCCCGGCCGGCGCTCTTGGACTGGTAGCAGGCCAGGTCGGCCTGCGCCATGGCGACCTGCGGCGAGGGCGTGGCGTGATCGATGATCGTGGCGCCGATCGACAGCGTGATGCGGTAGCTCTTGCCGCCGTGCTGGAATGGCTTGGCGCTGACCGCGCTGCGGATGCCGTCGGCCAGCGGTGCGACGGATTCGGGCGGCACATTGCGCAGCACGATGGCGTATTCGTCGCCGCCCATGCGTGCGATCTGGTCGCCGGGGCGCAGCTGGGCGCGGATGCGCTGGCTCACTTCCACCAGCAGTTCGTCACCGGCACTGTGGCCGGCGGTGTCGTTGATGTACTTGAAGCGGTCGAGATCCAGGAACAGCAAGGCGCCGCTCTGGTTTTCCTGGCGCAGGCGCTGCAGTTCCAGCTCCAGCTGGCGCTCGAACCAGCCACGGTTGTGCAGTTGGGTGAGACTGTCGTGCTCGGCCTGCCAGCGTAATTGTTCTTCCAGCTTGCGCTGCGCGGAAACGTCGCGGAACGCCACCACCGAGCCGCGCCGTGTGCCGTCGACGTGCAGCGGGTGGACCGTGCCTTCCACGGGAATCGGCATGCGTGAGGCGGTCCAGAACACCGATTGCCAGTGCGGCACGCTCTCGCCGTTGGTGTAACAGCGGGAGAGCAGATCCGGGTGCTCGGCACTCCATTGCCCGCTGGCGCCCGGGTGGATCACCTCGCCGGCGCGTCGACCGATCAGCCCGCGCTGGTCCGCGTGACCGAGGATCTGGGTGGCCGCCGGGTTGACGAACAGGATCGTGCCGTCGTTTTCCACGCCGAACACGCCATCGCCCACGGCCGCCAGGATGCCTTCCAGGCGGCGGCGTTCGGCGTCGATCGCCTTGCGATCGTGCACCGTGCGCGACAGGGACGACAGCCGCGCGATGAACAAATCCTTGGCTTCGCTCTTGAAAACGCACTCCATCGCACCCGAGGCCAGGGATTCGACGATCACCTCGTCCGAATAGGTGCCGGTGATGATGGCCGACAGGATGTGGCGCGTTTGTGGATGACGCTGCAGCGCAGCGATCAGTGCCGTGCCGTTCTCGCCAGGCATGAAATAGTCGACCACCGCGATGTCGAAGGGGCGCGAGAGCGCCAAGGCCATCCCTTCGGCGACGCTGGAGGCGGTTTCGACGATGAAACCGTGGTTGCGCATCAGCCTCACGTAGGCGGCGCGCACGGTGGGCGAGTCATCCACCAGCAGCACGCGTTGTGCGCTGCGCGCGCGCGGTGGCGGAAGCGGCAGCACCTGCTGGTCGCCGGCCTGCTCGATCTGGCGGGTGACCTGGGTGTAGTCGGCCCAGGTCAGCAGCGCGGTGCGTGGGCGGGACATGCGCCATTGCGCCACGACTTCGTTGCCGCCATCGGTGAACACCACCACCGGGATGTGCTGCAGGTGTTCGGCGTGCAACAGTTCGCGCAGGTTGTGGTCGGCGGTGTCGAGGATGTCCGGCCAGCCCAGTACGACGGCGTCGATGCCGATACCGCTCTGCGCGGCATGGCGGAGCAGTTCGCAGCTTTCCGCCGTGGTGGCCGGGGTGATGGCCTGCCAGCCACGCTGGCCCAGCAGCGTGGCCAGCGCACGCTGCCGGGTGGGCGAGATTTCCGCGACCAGTACGGATTTCATTGCGCCGGCGCCCCCTCCGCGCCTCTCGCGCCGTCAGATCAGGCGCTTCAACATCCCCCAGCCTGCAAGATATACGCCAACCACGGTTCCGAGGTTGGTGAGGAAGAAGTTGACGAAGACCCGCGACACCCGGTTGCGCCACCAGCCGCTCACCCGCCCGACGTCGTCGCGCAGGTGTTCGAAGTCCGCCACCCGGGGCCGCCGGAACCAGGCTTCCACCCAGGCGCTGACCATGCCCGAAGACAATGCCGGGTGGAGCGGGGACAGCGGCGAGATCGCGAATGCCGACAGGATGCTCAGGGGATGGCCACCGGCGGCAAGGCAACCCAGGGCACCGCCGAAGCCGGTCAGCAGCACCCAGCGCAACACGAATTCGCCGCCCACATCGCTGCCTTGGGTGAAGCCCCAGGCAAAGCCCCCGAGCAGGAAGATCGTCAGCGCCAGGGCAAGCCAGGTGCCCCAGGGCTTGGGGGGCGGCACTTCGCGAAGACGCGCGGTTTCGGCCTCCGGCGCGGCGGTTTCCTCGCGCAGATAGCGCGCCAGGCCGGCCAGATGCCCGGCCCCCACCACTGCCAGAACCCGCAGGCCGGGGCGACCGTCCGCACTGGCGTCCGCACGCAGGCTCGCGGCCATGTAGCGGTCGCGCTCGTCGATCAGGGCGCCGTGCAAGGTCGCGTCGCGCTGGGCGAATTCGTGGAAACTGCTTTCCAGGATGTCGCCTTCCTTGAGGCGCTCGATTTCCTTTTCGTCCACCTCGTCCTCGATGACCAGGCTCACCGCCAGCCCGCTCATCAGCGTCATCTTGCGCCAGAAGCCGACCGCCGCGTAGGTGCGCTTCAGGGTCAGGCCGATGTCGCGGTCGACCCGCCAGATGGGCAGGGATTTCGCGTTGGCACCGTCGATCGCCGCGCGCATTTCCGCGCCGGGCTCCACGCCGAGCTGTTCGGCGAGGCGGCGCTGATAGGCGGAAAGTGCAAGATTGGCCGCAACGAGGCCAATCTTGCCGTGTTTGATCACCTGGAAGACGTCGAGCTGGGTCAATGCCTCGGGGTGGGTGAGCGCCTGGTAGCGCGTTTCGCACAATTCCACCGCCACCGCGTCGAATTCGCGCTGCGCCAGCAGGGCCTGGACCGCCTCGATGCTGACGCGCGAGACATGCGCGGTGCCCAACAGGGTGTAGTGCACCCCGTCACGCTCCACCTCCACCAGGGGCTGGCCGGCGAGCGGATCGGCAGCCGGTTCGACGGGGGTGTCCCGGGAAATGTTTTCGTTCATGGGCGAGGATGCCTGTCGTGGCGTGTCGGGCATCGTCCCGACGCGGCCCGAGGGGATGTCGGGGCGCGGTGCATGTCAGTCGCGGTAGCGGCGCAGGAGGTCGGCGTAGGCATCGATGCGCCGGTCGCGCAGGAAGGGCCAGATCCGCCGCACCGATTCGCTGCGTGCCAGGTCCACCTCGCAGACCAGCAGGGTCGGCCCGGTGCCGGCCTGCGCGAGAAACTCGCCCTGCGGCCCGAGCACGTGGCTGTGGCCCCAGAAGTCCACGCCGGAGGCGCCCAGTGGCGAAGGTTCGTGGCCCACGCGGTTGCAGCTCAGCACCGGCAGCCCGTTGGCGACGGCGTGGCCGCGGTGGCTGAGGATCCAGGCATCGCGCTGGCGCTCTTTTTCAGCCTGTTCATCGTCAGGATCCCAGCCGATGGCGGTTGGGTAGAGCAGCAGTTCGGCACCGGCCAGCGCCATCAGGCGGGCGGCTTCCGGATACCACTGGTCCCAGCACACCAGCACGCCGAGGCGGCCGACCGAGGTGTCGATGGGCTCGAAACCAAGATCGCCCGGGGTGAAATAGAACTTCTCGTAGAAGCCCGGATCGTCGGGGATGTGCATCTTGCGGTAGGTGCCGACAAGGCGGCCGTCGCGCTCCAGCACCACGGCGGTGTTGTGGTAAAGCCCCGGTGCGCGGCGCTCGAACAGCGAGCCGACGATCACCACGTCGTGTTTTTTGGCTAGTTTGCCCAGCCGTTGCGTGCTGGGGCCCGGGATCGGCTCGGCACGGTCGAATTCGTCCACCGACTCGTGCTGGCAGAAATAGGGACCGTTGTGCAGCTCCTGCAGCAGCACCAGGCGTGCGCCAGCTTCGGCGGCCTCGGCAACGCGGGTCTCGATCAGTGCGAGGTTGGCTTCGGTATCGCCCTGGTTGCATTCCTGCACCAAGGCCACGCGCAGGGTAAGCGGCTCAGACATCGGACAAGGCTCCTTTCGGGATCTGCATGGTCATGCAGTGCAGGCTGCCGTTCTGCCAGATCAGCGGGCGGCAGGGGATCTGGATGATGCGGCGATCGGGAAAGGCTTCCGCGAGCACCTTGGCGGCGGCCAGGTCGGCGGGGTCATCGTAGGCCGGCATCAGCACGGCACCGTTGATGATCAGAAAGTTGGCGTAGGACGCGGCCAGACGACGATCCGCATCAAGGACCGGTTGCGGCCAGGGCAGGGCGTGCAGGCGGTACGGGCGGCCCTCAATGGTGCGAAGGTCCGCCAGTTCGGCGGCCATGGCCTGCAGTTCGGTGTAGTGCGCATCGTTTGGATCGTCGCACGCTTGGTAAACGATGGCATTGCCCGGTGCCAGGCGCGCCAGGGTGTCGATATGGGCGTCGGTGTCATCACCTTCCAGGTAGCCGTGCTCAAGCCACAACACGCGCTTTTGCCGCAGTTCGGTGCGCAGCACTTCCTCGATCTGCACCCGGGTCAGACGGGGGTGGCGCTCGGACATGCAGCGCCAGGTGGTGAGCAGGCTGCCTTCGCCGTCGGTTTCGATGGCACCGCCTTCCAGTGCGAAGTCGATCCGTTCCACCGCCTCGGCTGCGAGGATGCCGCGCGTCGCCAGACCGGCCACCAGGGCATCGTCGCGCTCGGCACCGAACTTGCCACCCCAGCCGGTGAAGCGGAAATCCAGGAAGCGCGGTGCGCCGGTGGCATCGAACAACGTGATCGGGCCGGAGTCGCGCAGCCAGGTATCGTCGTAATCGATCCGGATGCAACGGATGCGCGCATCGATGGCTCCGGCCTGGCCAAGTTGCGCACGGGCGGTGGCTTCCACTGCCGCATCGGGTACGCAGAGCAGCACCGGCTGGAAACGCGAGATGGCGCTGATCAGGGCGGCGCAGGTGGCTTCCACGCTGGGCAGCCGTGCAGCCCAGTCGGTGCCGGCGTGTGGCCAGGCCAGGAGGATTGCGTCCTGGGGTTCCCATTCTGCGGGAAAACGCCACTGGGGCATGAAAGACTCCTCAAAAAACGAAGCCACGGACAGTGCCTGCCCGTGGCCTGAAAGACACTGGCCGGGCGCTGTGGCGCCCGGTCGCCAATGATAACGACTTACTCGACCGGCTTGGGACCGATTTCACCGGGTGTGGCCTGACGCAACACCGTGTCGATGACGTGCGAGTTCTCGAAATAGACGGTGAACTGCGGGTAGACCCAGCGGTGGATCACCGGCCATTGTGGTTGCTGGCCGCCGCGTGGCTCCAGTTTCTGGTCGGGACTGCCGTACTGGGCCTCGACCTGGCCCATGCTTGCACCACGGCGTGGCGCGTTGATGTCGGCGGTGGCTGAGGCGCGGTCGATCAGCAGCGTATCGGCGCGCTGTGCCAATGCGGGTGCCGCCAGCACGGCAGTGCCGAGGGCAATCGACAGGAGAACAGGGAAGTTGCGGCTCATGGGAAACTCCGGATCGCAGCGGTAGGGCACAATGTTTCACATTATGTCGCAACTCGCCCCACTGCGGCGCGTATCGGTGCCGGAAACGCAAAAAGGCCGCTTGACGCGGCCTTTCCGGAGCGGGATCCGGCGTACCGGATCACCCTGCTGCTTCAGCGCTGGCGCGCCTTGAAGCGGGGATTGCTCTTGCAGATGACGAAAATCTTGCCGCGCCGGCGAACGACCTTGCAGTCACGGTGCCGGGACTTGGCCGACTTCAGCGAAGACAGCACTTTCATGACGGAAACCCTCTGGTCAGGCAACAGGAAACGGAAATTATAACCACGCTAGAGGCTGATGGCAATGGGCTACACTGCGGCCCTTTCATCGAAACGAGCGCCGCCATGACCTTCTATCTCTGGATCAAGACCCTGCACCTGGTGTTCCTGATCGCCTTCATGGCGGCCGTGTTCTACCTGCCGCGCATCCTGGTGAACCTGGGCGAGGCCGGCAACCTGGCACCGGTGCGTGAGCGGCTGGTGCTGATGGGTTTGCGTCTTTACCGCTTCGGCCACGTGATGTTCGGCCTGACCTTCCTGTTCGGCCTGGTGCTGTGGCTGGGTTATCGCGTCCTGCCGGATTTCCCCACCATGGTCGTCATGGGGACAGGCTGGATCCATGCCAAGCTCGCCCTGGTCATCGCCTTGTTCGTGTATCACATCGTGATGGGCCGGCGCGTCAAACACATCGCGGCCGGCGGCGCGCTGCCCGGTCCCGGCGCGATGCGGCTGGTCAACGAGCTGCCCTTGCTGGCGCTGGTGGCGATCCTCTGGCTGGTGCTGTTCAAGCCGTTCTGATCCCGGCCCCGACTCACGGTGCCAGGCGTACCGGCACCGGCACATTGCACAGCTCGATGCGCCCCACCGGCTCGACGAACCAGGGTTCGTGCCGTTCGCGGCGGGCCTGCACCAGGCGCTGGAAGCTGGTCGTATCGGTGCGCAGCACCTCGATGGGCATGCGCTCGCTTTCCGGAATTTCCGAGGCAAGGCGCAGGCTGCGGATCGGGACATGGCGGGTCGGGTCGGCGTGAAAACCCATCGGCCCGCTGCCGCGCGGCAGTGAGGAGAGCAATTCGATGCCCATCAGCACCCGCCCCACCGGGGTGATGTTGCGATCCAGGTGGCGCGGCGCGTGGCCGATCACCGCATACAGCTCGGCGCCATTGCTGCTGTCGGCGGCATCGTCGCGCCCGGCGCCGACCAGGCCGTAGCAGTGCGCCATCCAGGCCTTGCCGCGCGCAGGATCGCGCGCCGCCGCAAAACCGTCGACGAAGCCGACCTCGGGTGCGTAGGCGTCGCGGCCCTCTATCCTGCTGAAGGCGAGGCCGGTCGCGTCACGTTCGAATTCGGCCGGCAGGCGGGTTTGTGCCGTACCCAGTGACTTGCGTCGCTCGGCATCTTCCGCAGCCGGATCACCCCATTGCGCCACGTAGTTGTCCTGCACACGCAGCACCGCCAACCCGTCCCAATAATGCTCGCGCGCGAGGGTGCGGATGTTGGCGACGTGCGCGGGCGCAAAGCCGGGGGCCAGCTCGATCACCACCCGCCCGGCGGGAAGGTCGAGGTAGAGCGTGTTTTCCGGATCCGGCCGGCGCCAGTCGCTGGCCGTGGTGGCCTCCAGCACGGAGGCCAGGGTCGGTGGCGTTGGCGTTGTACCCGCCATGGCGGCGCCGGCAAGCAGCAGGGTGAACAAATGAATGGCGGACATGGGCGTTCCTCGACGTGACGGGGCACAATCTACCGCGGCACAGACATGAGCCGGCAATCTTCAAGGCCATGGGTGTTGCGGTGCGGCAGACATCTGTCTATAATGAGCGACTCTGCTGCGGGGTGGAGCAGTCTGGCAGCTCGTCGGGCTCATAACCCGAAGGTCGCAGGTTCAAATCCTGCCCCCGCTACCAGTTCGGTAATGAGAGGGCCTCTTCGGAGGCTTTTTCATTTGCTGGACCGCTGGAAGCCTGGTTGGGTCCGGGTTTCCTTGAAGGCACACGTGGCCTTCGCGAAACCGGACTGGATTGCAAGGGGCCTCGTGCCCCTTTTCTTTTGCGCTGAAACAAGGGATTGCGTCGTTTCGTCCATGACCTCGATCGAACAAGACATCGAAGCCCTGCTGGCCCCGGCCGTGGTTGCCCTCGGCCTGGAGCTGCTTGGCGTGGAGTTCAACCCGGGCAGCGGCAATGCGGTGCTGCGCCTGTATATCGACGAGGCCGAGCGCGGCGTGACGCTGGATGACTGCGAGGCGGTGAGCCGCGAAGTCAGCGCACTGCTGGACGTGAACGATCCCATCGATACCCATTACACACTGGAAGTGTCCTCTCCGGGACTCGACCGGCCACTGTTCAAGCCGGCCCACTACCAGCGCTTCATCGGTGAAACGGTGAAGCTGACCCTGGAGTTCCCGCAGGACGGGCGACGCCGCTTCCAGGGCCGCATCCTCGCGGTGGACGGCGACAAGGTACAGCTTGATCAGGACGGAACACCGGTCACGCTGGACATCGCTTCCATCCAGAAAGCCAAGCTGGTGCCGGTATTCCAGGCGCCGGCCAAGCCGGGACGCCCGCCGTCGGGCGGCGCCGGACAGAAGAAACGCAGCCCCTGAGGGCATTTGATTTTCGTCAACTCGACAGGGCCGCGCGCGGTCCGACGGAGCGATACCGATGAGCAAGGAACTGTTGAACGTCGTTGAAGCCGTTGCGCACGAGAAGGGCGTGGCGCGGCAGGTCATCGTCGAAGCCATGGAGGCCGCACTGGCGTCGGCCGCCAGGAAGCGTTATTCCGATGAAGACGTGACCATGCGCGTCAAGATCGATCCGCGCAGCGGGGAGTACGAGACGTTCCGGCGCTGGGAAATCGTCGCCGATGACGTGGTGATGGAATCCCC
>CAZTXX010000084.1:0-9187 GCA_964617405.1 uncultured Aquimonas sp.
AGCATGCTCATGCCGTACAGCAGCATGCCCGAGGCCATGGCACCCAGCACGAAGTACTTGATCGCCGCTTCCGAGGCCATGCGGTTGTCGCGGTCGAACGCCACCAGGGCATAGGACGACAGCGCCAGAAGCTCAAGGCCGAGGTAGACAGTGGTCAGGCTACCGGCGGAAACCAACAGCATCATGCCCAGCACCGCGAACAGGCAGAGCATGTAGAACTCGCCCTTGAACAGCCCGCGATCCTTCAGGTAGGGCTTGGCATAGACGAATGCCAACGCGGTCATCAGGTAGATGAAGAGCTTGAGCAGATCGCCCACGCCGTCGCGCTGGAAGGTTTCGGAAAATGCCCGTGCGGGCAGCGGCACGCCCGGCACGCCTCGCAGCGTCAGCACGGCGGCCACGGCAAGGATGCCCAAGGCGAGGAAGTGGATGAAACCACGGCGCTCCTGGCTCACGAACAGGTCGGTGAGCAACAAGCCGCAGGTGGCGGCCAGCAGGAACAGCTCGGGGATCATAGGCAGAAAGTCGGCGGAGGTAATCATCGTCGTTTCCCTGCCTTACAGCTTGGTCGTGGC
This sequence comes from uncultured Aquimonas sp., assembly GCA_964617405.1. Lineage (GTDB taxonomy): Bacteria > Pseudomonadota > Gammaproteobacteria > Xanthomonadales > Xanthomonadaceae > Denitratimonas. Next base: position 576 of record CAZTXX010000084.1, read on the forward strand.
GATCTGGGTCGCCAGTTGTGCGATGGAAGACTGCATCAGGTCGGTCAGCGCCTTGGGATAAAGACCCAGCGCCAGCACACCGGCAGCGAACAGGCCGAGCACCAGCTTCTCGCGCGGGCTCACGTCCTTCATGGTGGCGACGTCGGGATTGGTGATCGGCCCGAACATCACGCGCTTGACCAGCCACAGCGAGTAGCCGGCGGCGATGATCAGGGTGGTCGCGGCGGCAACCGAAATCCAGACATTGGCCTGGAACAGGGTCAGCACCACCATGAACTCGCCGACGAAGCCCGAGGTGCCAGGCAGGCCGGCATTGGCCATCGAGAAGAAGATCACGAAAAAGCCGAACCAGGGCATCACCTGCATCACCCCACCGTAGTCCTTGATGGTTCGGGTGTGCAGGCGGTCATAGAGCACGCCCACCCATGAGAACATCGCGGCGGAGATGAAGCCATGGCTGACCATCTGCACCATCGCACCCTGCATGCCGAGCTGGGCTGCATCGAAGTTGCCCGCATCGCGCACCAGCCACAGCGCCACGAAGATGCCCAGCGTCACAAAGCCCATGTGCGCCACCGAGGAATAGGCCACCAGCTTCTTCATGTCGGCCTGCACCAAGGCCACCAGGCCCACGATGATCACCGCCACCAGGGACAGCCCGATCATCACCCCGGCCCATTCGGCGCTGGCATCAGGCAGGATCGGCAACGAGAAACGCAGGAAACCGTAGGCACCGATCTTCAGCATGATCGCCGCCAGGATCACCGAGCCGCCGGTGGGTGCCTCGACGTGGGCGTCGGGCAACCAGGTGTGCACCGGGAACATCGGGATCTTGATCGCGAACGCGCCGAAGAAGGCCAGGAACAGCCAGCCCTGCTCGGTCATGGTCAGAGGCAGGGCGTAGAGGTCGGCGAACTGGAAGCTGCCGCCCTTCACGTACAGATAGATCAGGCCGATCAGCAGGAAGACCGAACCCAGGAAGGTGTAGAGGAAGAACTTCAGCGTCGCGTAAACCCGGCGCGGCCCGCCCCAGACGCCGATGATGATGAACATCGGGATCAGCATGCCCTCGAAGAAGGCGTAGAACAGGATCGTATCGAGCGCGCAGAATACGCCGATCATCAGGCCTTCCAGGATCAGGAAGGAGGCCATGTACTGCGCCACCCATTTGTCCACCGAGCGCCAGGCCCCGATGATCACCGGAATCGTGGTGAAGCTCGTCAACAGCACCAGGGCCACGGAAATTCCGTCGACACCGAGGTGGTAGCGGATGCCGTAGGCGGAGATCCATTCCGCATCCTTGACGAACTGCATGGCCGGGCTGGCCATGTCGAAGCCGGTGTAGAGCTGCAGGCTGATGACGAATACCAGCAGCGCGACCGCGAGCGCGAACCAGCGTGCCGCCTCTGCGCGCTGGGCAAACAGCAACGTGGCCGCGCCACCCAGCATGGGCAGCCAGATCAACGCGCTGAGAAGGGAATCGTGGGGCAACATGGGGCGTGGATCCTTGGAATTCTTGTCAGCGAAGCGCCACGATCAGCCCGCCCAGCAGGGCGATCAGACCGACGATCATGGCGAATGCGTAGTGATAGAGGCGCCCGGTCTGGGCCACCCGTACAACCCCGGCGACACGGTCCACCAGAGCCACCGAACCGTTGACGAAAAAGCCGTCGATCAGGCCGGCATCCAGGCGCTTCCACAGCGCCTGCCCGAAGCGCACGCTGCCGCCCGCCAGGCCCTTGATCCACAGGTCGTCGAAACCGTACTTGTTCTCCAGCACACGCACCGGCAGCGCCGCCGCATTGCGGATGCGTTCGGCCAGCGACGGGTTGAACAGGTAGATGTAGGTGCTCAACGCGAAACCGGCGAACGCCAGCCAGAACACCGGCGAGCTGATGAAGTGCAGGCCGAAACCGACAGCCGCCGAAACCCAGCCATGCTGGTCGTGCCAGATGTTCTGCGCCACCGCCGCCAGGGTGTCGTGGCCGGGCAGCACGCGGATCGCACCTTCGAAGAAATCGCCGAACAGCATCGGGCCGACGGTGAAGAAGCCGATACCGATGGAGAAGATCGCCAGCAGGATCAGCGGCACCGTCACCACCAGCGGCGACTCGTGCGGCTCGTGCGCGTGCACCGGCTCGTGCACATCGTGGCCGGCATGCGCTTCGACCGCATCACGGAAGCGCTCGGGCCCGAAGAAGGTCAGGTACAGCAGGCGGAAGCTGTAGACGCTGGTGACAAACACGCCCAGCAGCACCGCCCAGTAGGCGTACATCTGCACCCAGCCGCCCTGCCCCGCCGCCGCCTGCGCGGCAAGGATGATCGAGTCCTTGGAGAAGTAGCCGGAGAAGAACGGCGTGCCGACCAGGGCCAGGGTACCGATCCACATGGTGAGGTGGGTGATGGGCATGTATTTGCGCAGCCCGCCCATCTTGCGCATGTCCTGCTCATGGTGCATGCCGATGATGACCGAGCCGGCGCCCAGGAACAGCAGGGCCTTGAAGAAGGCGTGGGTCATCAGGTGGAACACCGCCGCCGAATAGGCCGACACGCCCAGCGCCACCGTCATGTAGCCCAGCTGCGACAGCGTGGAATAGGCCACCACGCGCTTGATGTCGTTCTGCACGATGCCGATCAGGCCAGTGAAGAAGGCCGTGGTGGCACCGATGAACAGCACGAAGGCCAACGCGGTCTCGGACAGTTCGTAGATCGGCGACATGCGCGCGACCATGAAGATGCCGGCGGTGACCATCGTCGCGGCGTGGATCAGGGCCGAGATCGGGGTCGGGCCCTCCATCGAGTCGGGCAGCCACACGTGCAGCGGCACCTGTGCGCTCTTGCCCATCGCGCCGATGAAAAGCCAGATACCGATGAAGGTCGGGATCGACCAGCTGGCGCCCGCCCAGGGCGAGAAGGTCTTGCCATCGATGGCAGCGGTATTGGCGAACACCTCGGCGTAATCAAGGCTGCCGCACCAGTAGAACACCGCGGCGATGCCGATCAGGAAGCCGAAATCGCCGACGCGGTTGACCAGAAAGGCCTTGAGATTGGCGAAAGCCGCCGACGGGCGCGGGAACCAGAAGCCGATCAGCAGATACGAAGCCAGGCCCACCGCTTCCCAGCCGAAGAAAAGCTGCATGAAATTGTTGCTCATCACCAGCATCAGCATCGAGAAGGTGAAGAACGAGATATAGGAGAAGAAGCGCGTGTAGCCCGGATCGTCACGCATGTAACCGATGGTGTAGACATGCACCAGCAGCGAGACGAAGGTGACCACCACCATCATCATCGCGGTGAGCGAGTCGATCATGAAGCCGACATGGGCCGAGAAACCGCCCACTTCGTAGAAGGTATAGACGTTGGCGTTGTACGGCGCCGCGCCACCGACAACGAGGGCGTGGAGCACCTGGATGGAGAACGCACAGGACAGCGCCACGCCCAGGATGGTGACCCAGTGCGAAGCGGTACGGCCGATCTTCCCGCCAAGGAAGCCCGCGATGATGGCGCCGACGAGCGGGGCAAGCGCGATGGTCAGCAGATGTGTTGTCGATATCGCCATGTCCAATCCATTACCAAAGTGGTCCTACACCTGTTGCCGCCGCCTTCCATGAGCAGGCGTGCGCACCAGCGCGAGCCGGCGGCTCTCAGCCCTTCATCGAATCGATCTGATCCACGTTGATCGTGCCGCGGTTGCGAAACAGGACCACGAGGATCGCAAGGCCGATGGCGGCTTCCGCCGCAGCCACGGCCAATACGAAGAAAACGAACACCTGGCCCGAGGCATCGCCAAGGAAGCGCGAGAACGCCACCAGGTTCACGTTCACCGACAGCAGCATCAGCTCCACGCACAGCAGCAGCACGATGACGTTCTTGCGGTTGATGAAGATGCCGGCGACGCTGATGGAAAACAGCATCGCGCCCAGCACAAGGTAATGGCCGAGGGAAATCATGGCGTACGCTCCTTGGTGACCGGGTCCATCTTGATCATGCGCAAGCGATCGGACTTGCGCACCTGCACCTGCAAGGCAGGATCCTGGTGCTTGGTACCGGGGCGGCGACGCAAGGTCAGCACGATGGCCGCGATGATCGCCACCGTCAGCACCACCGCCGCGACCTCGAAGGGCAGCACGTAGTTGGTGAACAACTCGTTGCCCAGCCATTCGATGTTGGAAACACCGGCCGCGAGCGCGGGGTCGGGTGAATCGATCACCTGGCCAAAGCGCTTCAGGCCGATCAGGGCGACCATTTCGGCCGCCATGATGATTGCCACCACCAGCGCCAGCGGCAGATACCGGGCGAAGCCCTCGCGCAGCGGATCGACGTTCACATCGAGCATCATCACCACGAACAGGAACAACACCATCACCGCGCCCACATACACCAGCACCAGGGCGATGGCCAGGAACTCGGCCTCCAGCAGCAGCCACAGGCAGGCAGTGGAGAAGAAGGTCAACACCAGGCAAAGCACGGCGTGGACCGGGTTGCGCACGGTGATGACGGCCAACGCGGCCAGCGTGGTCACCAGCGCGAAAGCGTAGAAGATGGCCAGTTGCACGGTCATGCGTGGATCCTCAGCGGTAAGGGGCGTCGAGCGCCCGGCGTTCGGCGATTTCCGGCTCCAGCCGGTCGCCGATGGCCAGCAGTTGCGGCTTGGTGACCACGTTCTCGCCGCGTTCTTCGAAGTGGTATTCGTGGATATGGGTCAGCACGATGGAGTCGACCGGGCAGCTCTCCTCGCAGAAACCGCAGAAGATGCACTTGAACAGGTCGATCTCATAGGCCGTGGTACGGCGGGTGCCGTCCTCGCGCGGTGCCGAGTCGATGGTGATCGCCAGCGCAGGGCACACCGCCTCGCACAACTTGCAGGCGATACAGCGCTCTTCGCCGTTGGGATAGCGGCGCAGCGCGTGCAGGCCACGGAAACGCGGCGACTGGGGGATCTTCTCTTCCGGGTAATGCACCGTGTACTTGGGCCGGAAGAAATACTTGGTCGTCAGCCACAAGCCCTCGACCAGCTCGATGAGCATCAGGCTCTTGAAGTAGGACACCATGCGAGTCATGCGATCAGCTCCTTACACTCCGGCCTTGAACCAGCCCAAATGCACCATCCAGGCCGCCACCAGGATCCAGACGATCGTGATGGGAATGAACACCTTCCAACCCAGGCGCATGATCTGGTCGTAGCGGTAGCGCGGAAAGGTGGCGCGGAACCAGACGAAGCAGAACGCGAAGAACAGCGCCTTGGCGAACAGCCACCAGATCCCCGGCATGCCCAGCACGCCCCAGGACGGCGGGAACGGCGACAGCCAGCCGCCCATGAACAGGATCGCGCTCAGGAAGCTGATCAGGATCATGTTGGCGTATTCGGCCAGGAAGAAGATCGCGAAGGTTGCGCCGGAGTACTCGACGTGGAAGCCCGCGACGATCTCCGACTCGCCCTCCGCCACGTCGAACGGCAGACGGTTGGTCTCGGCCACGCCGGAAATGAAGTAGACGACGAACAAGGGCAACAGCGGCAGCCAGAACCAGTCGAACAAGCCGCCACTGCCCGCCTGGGCACGCACGATCTCGGAGAGGTTCATGCTGCCGGCGGCAACCATCACGCCGACCAGGGCGAAACCCATGGCAATCTCGTAGCTCACCACCTGCGCCGCCGAACGCATCGCGCCCAGCATCGCGTACTTGGAGTTGGAAGCCCAGCCGGCGAGGATCACGCCGTAGACACCCAGCGAGGTCATCGAGAGCAGGTACAGGAGGCCGGCGTTGGCATCGGACAGCGCGACCGCATCCTCGAACGGCACCACCGCCCAGGCCGCGAACGCCGGGGCCAGGGTCAGGATCGGCGCGAGCCGGTACAGGAAGACGTTGGCATTGCTGGGCGCGATGACTTCCTTGAACAGCAGCTTGAACACGTCGGCAAACGGCTGGATCAGCCCGATGCCGAATACCTTGCCGATGTACACCGGGCCTTGGCGCACGTGCATCCAGCCGATGATCTTGCGCTCGAACAGGGTGTAGAAGGCGACCGCCAGAATCAGTGGCACGGTGACCACGAGGATCTTGATCACCGTCCAGAGCAGCAGGCCGAAAACGCCGAAGTTCAGGAAGAACTCGCGCACCAGGCCGATGGGTTGGCTCAGAAGTTCGATCACGCTCAGGCCCTCGTCACCGTCAGCGACGCGCCGGTACCCGCGATGGGCGCCGTTGCCGCGTAGCCTTTCTCGATCCATGCCGCGCCGCGCGGAACGCGCGGGCTGATTTCCACCGGCAACGCCGCCTTGCCGCGACCGTCGTCGATGCGGGCCATCGCGCCCTGCGCGAGATCCAGCGTCGCCGCATCCTCGGCGTTCAACATCAGCTTGGCTCCACGCGCCAGCGGATGGGCCTGCAAGGGCGCAGCGCGGCGCAGGACCGCGTCGATGCCGTAGATCGCACGGGTGGCGATCGATTCCAGACCCTGCGACGGAACATTGGCGCGCGGCGCCAGACCCTTGCCCGATGACGCCGGCGCGAACGTGATCCGCTCACGCCACTGCGCAAGCTCGGTGAAATCGAAACCGGCAACGCCGAGCCGCTCACCCAGGGCACGCAGCACGCGCCAGCCGGCACGGGCCTCGCCGGGCAGCTTTGCAGCCGCTGCCACGCGCTGGGCCACGCCATCGACGTTGACGAAGCTCGCATCGATTTCCGGCAACAGTCCGATGGGAAGCATCACCTGGGCCATCTTGCGGGTGGTTTCGTCGGCAAACGCGGTGAAGGCCACCACCTTGCCCTGCGACAGCGCACGCAGCGCGGTCGGCGTATCGGCAAAATCATGTTCGGGCTCGATGCCGTAGAGCACCCATGCCTTGCGCGGCTGCGCCAGCATCCCGGCCACATCGCGATGGGCGGGCACGGCACCGACACGCGCCAGGCCGACGGCATTGGCACCCATCGGCAGGATGTCGAGCTTGGCACCGGTCGCCTGCGCCAACGCGTTGGCGCCCGCGCGCAACCAGGAAGCCTGCGGATGCATCTGCGCCGATTCGCCCAGGAGGATCACGCCGCGCTGCGCATCGCGCAGCAGGTCAGCAATGGCTTTTGCGTCGGCCGAGCTGATGGCTTCGGAGGCGATCTCACCCGGCAGCGCCGCACCAGCCGCGGCGGTGACACCAAGCACACCATCGACCAGTGCCGAGGGGCGCAGCACGTGGTTGCGGGCCAGATCGAAATTGAGGTCGAAGTCGACCGGGTTGATCGCAACGATCTTCGCCCCGCCATTGCGCCAGGCCTTGCGGATGCGATGGCCCAACAGCGGCGCCTCGTGGCGCGGATTGCAGCCGATCAGGACGATGACATCGGCCTTCTCGATCTCGGCCAACGGCATCTGGAAGGGCTCGGCCAGCGGCGCGTCGGAAAGATCGGCCAGCCCGATGCGGTGGTCGACGTTGCCGCAACCGATGGCAGCGGCGATGGCGGCGATGAGCGAACCTTCCTCGTTGGAGGTGGCCGGATGCATCAGGAAGCCGACTTCGTCACCCGGCTGCGCCTTGAGCAGTTCGGCCGCGCGCGCCAGCGCCTCGTCCCAGCCCGCTTCGCGCCAGCCCTCGCCTTCGCGCACCATCGGCGTGGTGAGGCGGTCTGCCGCGCCGAGGCCGGCATGACTGTAACGGTCGCGGTCGGCGAGCCAGTTCTCGTTGACGGCCTCGTTCTCACGCGGCACGCAGCGCAGCACTTCGCCGCGCCTCATGTGCAGCCACAGGTTGGAGCCGAGCGCATCGTGGTAACCCAGCGATTCGCGCGCGGTCAGTTCCCAGGCGCGGGCGCGGAAGCGGAACGGCTTGTTGGTGAGCGCACCCACCGGGCACACATCGATCACATTGCCGGAAAGCTCGGTTTCCAGCGCACGGCCGACATAGGTGCCGATCACCGAGCGGTCGCCACGGCTCATCACGCCCAACTCGTAGCTGCCGGCAATCTCCGAGGTGACGCGCACGCAGCGGGTGCAGTGGATGCAACGCGTCATGTCGCTGGCCACCAGCGGCCCCAGATCCTCGTCCGGCACGGTGCGCTTGCGCTCGATGAAGCGGCCCACCGAGCGGCCATAGCCCATGGCCAGATCCTGCAACTCGCACTCGCCGCCCTGATCGCAGACCGGGCAGTCGAGCGGATGGTTGATCAGCAGGAACTCCATGGTGTTGCGCTGCGAATCAAGCGCACGCTTGGACTGGGTGTAAACCTTCATCCCGTCCATCACCGGGGTCGCGCAGGCGGGCGCGGGCTTGGGGGACTTCTCCACGTCCACCAGGCACATGCGGCAGCTGGCAGCGATCGAGAGCTTGTCGTGGTAGCAGAAGCGCGGGATCGGGATACCGGCCTTGTCGGCGGCCTGGATGATCATCGAGCCCTTGGGTGCGACCAGCGCGACGCCGTCGATCTCGATGTTGACGAAGCCTTCCGGCGCCGGCGCGGGCGCGGCAGGCTGGTTGGGCTGATTGCTCATGCGGTGGCTCCCACCTTGTCGTCCATCATGGATCGACCATGCGTGGCGTAGTACTCGAATTCATGCCAGTAGTGACGCAGGAAACCCTGCACCGGCCAGGCGGCGGCCTCGCCGAAGGCGCAGATGGTGT
>CAZTXX010000085.1:0-9140 GCA_964617405.1 uncultured Aquimonas sp.
TTCGTGCAGCGCCAACCCAGCGCCTTCCTGCGCATCGATCCGGAATAACCACAGGTATCAGGGCTCCGAGGGCACTTCCGGCTCCAGCTTGCGGATCGAGCGGACACGGCACTCGCGCGGTGCCGACGACAGGCCGCGGTCGAGCAGGATGATTTCCCAGCCCATGGCGTCGTTGGTGCAGATCATCGAGGAGCCGCCCATGCTGCGCAGCGCGATCCGCTGGGTCCAGTCGATGTCCTGGCAATAGGTGAGCAGTTTCAGCTCGTAGGTTTCGCGCACGCCCACCTTCAGGTGCACGGTGGTGGCATCCACCGGGGTGAAGCCCGAGACGCGCCCGGAGGAAAAGCACTGTCGCGAAGCATCCGCGTCCGCACTCACACCGCCCTGGCTCGCGCAGCCCGATGCCACCAACAGGGTGGCAACCAGGGCGAGCATTCCGAATCGACTTTTCATTGCGCACCTCCGCGCAGGTCGTGTCACTCAAGTGTAGAACGCTACCCCCGCGCGGCACCGGGTGCCAAGGGGATGGCGCCGGCCGTGTGCGCCTCGTTCAGTGCGCAGCGGGTCTTGCCCGCAAAACGCCATGCGCGATGCCACGCATCCATGGCAGGCTTTGCCGATGCGCTTTCACCCTGCTCCCCGCATGATTCGTTGGCTGGCTGCGGCCCTGTTGCCGTTCGCCATCCTGTTGATTGCCGACCGCCTGTTCCCGCTGCCGCTGCCCGACGCACGGCGCGACGGCGCCAGCGTGGTGCTGGCGCAGGACGGCACGCCGCTGCGGGCTTTCGCCGATGCCGACGGGGTGTGGCGCTATCCCGTCACGCCGGAAGAAGTCTCGCCGCTCTACCTCGAAGCCTTGCAGACCTACGAGGACCGCTGGTTCCGCCTGCATCGCGGCATCAATCCGCTCGCCATGCTGCGCGGCGCGGCGCAAATGCTGTGGCACCGCCGGGTCGTATCCGGCGGCTCCACGCTCACCATGCAGGTGGCGCGCCTGATCGAGCCGATTCCGCACACCTGGCGGGGCAAGCTTCGCCAGATGGCGCGCGCGGTGCAGCTCGAATGGCATCTGGACAAGGACGAGATCCTCGCGCTCTATCTCAATTACGCGCCATTCGGCGGCACCTTGCAGGGCGTGCAGGCGGCAAGCTATGCCTATCTGGGCAAACCCGCCAACGAACTGTCGCACGCCGAGGCCGCATTGCTGGCGGTGCTGCCGCAGGCACCCAGCCGTCTCCGCCCCGATCGCTGGCCGGAGCGTGCCCAGCGCGCGCGCGACAAGGTGCTGGAGCGCATGGTTGCGCTGGACGTGTGGCACGCCGACGAGGTGGCCGATGCGCGCGCCGAACAGGTCGTGGCGCGCGAGTTGCAGCCGCCCTTGCACGCGGCACTGGCGGCGGAACGATTGCGTCGGGCCCAGCCTGGCAGCCGGCGGATCCAGTCCACCCTCGACGCCGACCTTCAGACACGGATCGAGACGCGCGTGGCCGACTGGGTGGATCGTTTGCCGCCGCGCACCTCGGCGGCGGTAATCGTGGCGCGCACGCACGACATGGCAACGCTGGCCTATGTCGGCGCGGCGCGTTTCGGCGATGCGGAAAGCTTCGGCCACCTGGATATGGTGCAGGCCTGGCGCTCGCCCGGATCAACGCTCAAGCCTTTCCTGTACGGGCTGGCGCTGGATGACGGCCTGATCCACTCGCAAAGCCTGCTGGTGGATGCGCCCCAGGCGTTTGGCAACTATCGCCCCGGCAACTTCGACCAGCGTTTCCGCGGGCCGGTGTCGGCGCACGATGCCTTGCGCGAATCATTGAACGTGCCTGCCGTGGCCCTGCTCGACGCACTCGGCCCCGCGCGCTTCAGCGCCCGCATGGCGCACGCGGGGGCGCCGCTGCGCCTGCCCCGCGGGGCGGAACCGAACCTCTCGATGATCCTCGGTGGCACCGAAGCACGACTGGAGGATCTGGTAGGCATCTACGCCGCGCTGCAACGCGATGGCTTGGCCGCGCATCCGCGTCTGCTGTCCGAAACACCGCTGGAAGAACGCAGGCTGCTTTCACCCGGCGCCGCGTGGATCGTGCGTCGGATGATTTCGGAAAACACCCGGCCCGGCACGCTGGAAGAGCGCATCGACACCTCACGCCATGCGCAGCTCGCCTGGAAAACCGGAACCCGCTACGGGTTCCGCGACGCCTGGGCAATCGGTGCCACCCCGGGTGCGGTGATCGGCGTCTGGATCGGCCGCCCGGACGGCACGCCGCTGCCGGGCCAATACGGCGCGATCACCGCCCTGCCCTTGTTGTTCGCCATCAACGACCTGCTGCCGCGCAGCCTGAACCTACCGCCGACTCCGATGCCGGCAAGCGTGGCCTCCGACGCGATCTGTTGGCCCTTGGGCCAACGCGAACGGGACACCGAGACCGCCCATTGCATACGTCGCCTTGAGGCCTGGATCCTGGACGACACCGTGCCACCCACCCTGGCCGGCAGCGGCGAAGCCCCACCGGCGCCACTGGGCTATCTGCGCGATCGCCACAGCGGGCAACGCGTGGCCGGCAACTGCGCGCGCGAGCACGATACCGATCTGGCCAGCCTCGCCCCATGGCCGGCCCTGACGGTGCCGTGGTTGAGCGCGGCGGAACGTCGCCAGGCCACGCTGCCGGCACTCGCCCGTGATTGCACCGAGGCCATGGCGCCCGTCGCGGCCCTGCGGATCGGTGGTCTGGTCGATGGTGCCGTGCTGCGCAGCCCCAGCAATCAGCGTCGCGCACCGGAAGTGAACGTGCGTGCGCTCGGCACCAGCGAGGACGTCCAATGGCTGCTCGACGGGCAACTGATGGCGCGCAGCCACGGAACTTCGATGGTCACCCTGCGCTTCGAGCGCAGCGGCGCCCAGCGCCTTCTTGCCATCGACTCGATGGGCCGCTACGCCAGCATCGATATCCGCGTGCTGGATTGAGGGTTTGGGTGCCAAGCCGGCAGCGCCAGGGGTGATTCCACCGTCATGCGCAGTTCTCCGCGCATGGCGGAATCCGCTACGCGGGTTCGGCCCTGCGACATGCCAGTACGAGCTTGCGCGGCTTCCGGGCGAAACCAGTGGATTTCGCCGCCGCAAAAAAACGGCCGGGGAAACCCCGGCCGTTTTGCTTGCTGCGTAGTGCTTCGATGGATCAGAAGCTGTACTTCAGGGTCGCCATCACCGACCAGCGCGACACGCCGGTGTTGCCCTTGTCGTTGTTGTTTTCCTGGATGGCCTGCTGGTCCGTCGTACCGGTGAAATGGTAGACGTACTTGCCGGTCGCCGGGTCGATACCGGCGTAGTTGGCCACACGCATGGTCTGGTAGAAGCCGTAGTCTTCGATCAGGCCCCACTTCTTGTTGAGCAGGTTGCCGACGTTCATCACGTCCAGCGTCAGCTCGGCCTTGTGGCCCTTGAAGAAGGCCGGGATCTGCTGGCCGATGCGCAGGTCGAAGTTGTTGACCCACTTCGAGCGGCCGCTGTTGGCAGGCGCCACCTGACCGGCGTAACGGGCCAGGTCCGGATGCTGTTCAAGCCAGTTGAAGAAGTTGTTCTCCATCTCGGCACCGCCGGTGAAGAGCACGTCGCCACGACCCGACGGGACATAGAACAGGTCGTTGGTGGCGGCGCCATCGCCGTTGATGTCGTTGTAGTAGATGTAGCTGACCGGCAGACCCGAGCGGCCTTCGTAGAACAGGCCGAAGGTGGTCTTGTTGTCGCCGAAGAACTCGTTGGAGTAGCTCAGCATGCCGGTGAAGCGGTCGCGGATCGCGTAGCGCGAGGTGGACGCCACGTTCTCGTTGACCTGGTAGATCGGCATGCCGTTCCAGTTCGAGGTGTTCTGCGAGCTGGCGTTCGGGCCGACCTGGGAGGCGTCGGTGAAGGTGTAGCCCAGGGTCCAGGCCCAGTTGTCGCCCGCCTGCATCGGCTTGGACAGCGCCAGGGTCAGCGCCCTGCTGGCACCCTTGCCGGTGTTGCGTGCCAGCATCACCTGGTCGATGTTGCTCGGGCGGTTGGCGCGGTTGCCGGCGCCGTTCTGGCCGTTCTGCATACCGGTGTTCGCGTTCGCGTTGGCCGGGTTCAGGCCGTTTGCGTTCCAGTAGATCATGCGGCCATCCTGGCCACGGTAGGTCGGCGCACCCAGATCAAGCGATTCGAAGTAGATGTCGTTCTTGGTGTTGAGCATCAGCAGCTCGGCCGATGCGACCAGGCCATACCACGGCAGCTCGTGGTCGAACGCCAGGTTGCCCTTCCAGACCGACGGCAGCGCCAGGCCCGGCTCCATGATGTCCACACGCAGACGCGGGGTGGAACCCGGGCCGGTCGGGACGTAGGGCGGATTCACGCCCGGGCTGAAGATCGCACCCGGATTGCGCAGGTCGTAGGAGATGAAGTTCAGGCCGGTGTTCTGGAAGGCACCCGCCATCCAGACGTTCGGCGCCGCACCCTGGAACAGACCCAAGCCACCGCGCAGCTGGGTGGAACGCTCGGTGTCGAAGGTGTAGTTGAAGCCGACGCGCGGCTGCCACAGCTTGGTATCGATCGTGGTGCGGTTGTCGTAGCCATACATCTGGTGGATCGTTTCGTTGTACAGCGGCTCGCGATCGAAATCGGGGATGTCGACGCGCACGCCGAGCAGCACGCTCAGGTTGGCGTTGACGTACCAGTTGTCCTGCAGGAAGAAGCCGGTGTTCTTGGTGCCATAGAGCGCCGGAATATCGTTGTAGTCACGCCCCGGACGCGGGGTGCGCACGGTATAGGTGAGCGGGGTGCCGGCGGCGAAGTCGGCCAGCGAGTTGAACGTGTACGTGCCGTAGATGTCGCGGCCGTAGTAGTTCAGGATGTCGTTCTCGGCATAGTCCACACCGAACTTGAGCGCGTGGTCGCCGAGGTAGTAGGTGCCGGCGAAGAACACGTTCTTCTCGGTGGTGTCGACGATATTGGTGTGGCTGTTGATTTCGGTACCGAACAGCAGGCCCTGGTTGCCGAAGTTGACGCGGATCTGCGGCAGGTCGGCGACGGTGGCGCGGTTGGCGATGTAGTCGCGGTAGGAGACCTTCAACTCGGTCGAGAAGTTGTCGCTCCAGTCGCTGTAAACCTGGCCCACCCAGCTTTCGAAGCTTTTGACGTGGTCATACCAGTGCGTGCTGAGCGAAACCGAGCTGGTGCCGATGGCCGGCTGGCGCAGCACGTTCTGGTCGAGCTTGCTGTAGCGCAGCGAGGCACGGTGGTTGTCGTTGATGTTCCAGTCGAGCTTGAGCGCGTATTCCTCGATCTGGGTCTTGCTGTCGGCAGCCGTGGCCAGGCCGCCGGCGTCGAAGCCCCAGACATCGCGCGCGATGCGCTGGGCTTCTGCGATGTCCGCATCCGTGATCTGGCCGCGGCCATACGGGGTGTTGGCGAGGCTGATGCCCGGCGCGGTGCGGGTGTACTTCTCGTAGTTGGCGAAGAAGAACAGGCGATCCTTGAACAGCGGGCCACTGAAGGTGCCGCCGTAGGTTTCCTCGTCATTGAAGCCGTTGAACTTGACGCCGTTGAGATCCTTGCGGACCCAATCCTTGTCGCGATAGGCGTAGTAGACCGAGCCGTGCCAGTCGTTGGTACCGGACTTGGTCACCGCGTTCACCACGGCGCCGGTGGCACCGGCGGTGGTCACATCGTAGTTGGCCAGGGCGATATTGACTTCTTCGATGGCGTCCATCGACACCGGCTGACGCTCGGTCGGCATGCCGTTGGCTTCCAGGCCGAAGGGGTCGTTGGTGGAGACGCCGTCGATGCGGATCAGGTTGTAGCGCGAGTGCTGGCCGGCTGCGGAGATGCGGCCGTCGGCCTTGCTGGTCTGCGCGATGCGCGGATCGACGCGGATGATGTCCTGGATGTTGCGGCCGGCCGACGGCAGCGCGGCGATTTCCTGTGAGGAAACCACGGTGCCCGTACCCATGTTTTCAGGCGAGAACACGGTCATGGCGCCGGAGGCGACCACCTGGATGGCTTCGAGGGAGGTCGCGGCGGTGTCCAGATCGACGTTCAGCGCGGAGGTTTCACCCAGCGCAAGGAACACGTTCTCGGTGGACTCGCCCTTGAAGCCGTCGCGCGTCACGGTGACCGTGTACGGACCACCCACGCGCAGACCACGCGCGGTGTAGCGGCCCTGACCATCGGTCACGGCGCGGCTGGTGGTACCCGATGGGGTATGCACGATGATGACTTCGGCACCAGCCAGCGGCGCGCCACCGTTGTCGGTCACACGACCGGCGATGTTGGACGATGTCTGCTGCGCGTAGACCGGCGCAGTCATGAGAAGCACGGCGAGCGCGCCGGCGAGATGCTTGATGCGAAGCTGTTTTTTCATGGATTTGCCCTGATAGCCTGACGTAATACGTTTGAATACCCGGCGCTGCTGCGAACGCCACGGCCGGCTCGATGCGCAGAGCAACGACGCCGGTCAATCTGTTGCGACCTTGTTTCAACCCACTTGCATGTCGATTCCGGGCGATCCACTTGGCGACCGCCCAGCCGACTTTAACCACAGTTTAACCGATTTCGATGACGGTTTTGCTACAGCCACGCCTCTGATTGCCCCTTCCGGAGGGACGAATCGGGAGTCGTCAGGCGCCGATCTTCCCGGTCACGAAGCCGGGCACCTGCGCCAGCGCGGCAGGCAGACGGGCATCGTCATCACCACCGCCCTGCGCCATGTCGGCTCGCCCGCCACCCTTGCCGCCGATCTTCGCCGCGACGAAGGCCACGACCTCGCCGGCCTTGACCTTTTCCAACGCCCTGCCCTGCACACCGGCCACCAGCGAAGCCTTGGCGCCATCCCCGGAAGCCAGCAGGATCACCGCGTCGGGCAGCTTCTGCTTGAGGCTGTCCACGCTCTCGCGCAGCGCCTTGGCGTCCATGTTGTCCAGGCGCGCGGCGACCACGCGGATGTCGCCGACCGTCGCGGCCGATGCCGCAAGATCAGCCGCCGCACCGACGGCGGCGCGGGCCTTGAGTGATTCCAATTCCTTCTCGGCCTTCTTCTGGCGCTCGAAAAGCTGGCGCAGTTTTTCCACCACATCGCCACGACTGCCGCCGAGCAGTTCGCTGACGGCTTCGAGCTGCGCTTCCTCATGCGCGATGGCATCGAGTGCGCCCTGCCCCGTCACCGCTTCGATGCGACGGATACCGGCGGCGACGCCGCCTTCGGAAACGATCTTGAACAGGCCGATGTCGCCGGTGCTGTCCACATGGGTGCCACCACACAGCTCGGTGGAGAACTCACCCATGCGCAGCACGCGCACCTCGTCGCCGTACTTTTCGCCGAACAGCGCCATGGCACCGAACTCCAACGCCTCGTCCATGCCCATGTGATGGATTTCGGCATGCGCATTGGCGCGGATGCGCGCGTTGACGCGCCGCTCGATCTCGGCAAGCTGCGCACGATCGATGGGCTGGAAATGCGAGAAGTCGAAGCGCAGACGATCCGGTGCCACCAGCGAGCCCTTCTGGGTGACGTGGGTGCCCAGCACCTCGCGCAGCACCGCGTGCAGCAGGTGGGTGGCCGAGTGGTTGAGCACGATGGCTTGGCGACGTTCGGCATCGATGCGCGCGTCGAGCAGGTCGCCGGCCTTGATGCTGCCGGCCATGAGGGTGCCGACATGGCCGAAATAGCTGCCGGAAAGCTTGCGGGTGTCGTCCACCTTGAACGTGACGCCCGCGCCGGACAGTGCGCCGGTATCGCCGACCTGGCCACCGGATTCGGCATAGAACGGGGTGGCCTCGAGGATCACGGTGCCTTGCTCACCGGCAGAAAGCGAGGCCAGCGGCGCGCCGTCGCGCACCACCGCCAGCACGCGCAGGCCGGTGGCCTCGGTCTGCTCGTAGCCCAGAAAGCGCGTGGGGGAAAGCGCGGCGACCAGGTCGGCGGGCAACATGCTGCCGCCGGCAAACTTGCTGTGCGCGCGCGCCTGCTCGCGCTGGCGCTCCATCTCGGTCTCGAAGCCGGCCATGTCCACGCTCCAGCCGTGCTCGCGCGCCACGTCGGCGGTGAGATCGACCGGAAAGCCGTAGGTGTCGTACAGGGTGAAGGCGGTCTTGCCCGGCACCTGGCGCTGCTTGTGCGCCAACGAACCTTCGTCGTCGAGCACCGACTGCAGCAGCTTCATGCCGTGTTCGAGGGTTTCGGCAAAACGCTCCTCCTCGCCCTTGAGCGCCTGCTCGATGGTCGAACGCTGCTCCACCAGCACCGGGTAGGCCGCGCCCATCTGCTCGATCAAGGTGGCGACCAGGCGGTGGAAGAAGGGTTCGTGCTGGCCCAGCATCCAGCCGTGGCGCAGCGCGCGGCGGATGATCCGGCGCAGCACGTAGCCGCGGCCCTCGTTGGAAGGCAGCACGCCGTCGGCGATCAGGAAACTGCAGGCGCGGATGTGGTCGGCGATCACCCGCAGCGATTTGTTTTCCAGGTCCTGCGTGCCGGTCAGCTCGGCGGCCTTGCGGATCAGCGCCTGGAACAGGTCGATCTCGTAGTTGGAATGCACGTTCTGCAGGATCGCGGCGAGGCGCTCCAGGCCCATGCCGGTATCCACGCAGGGCGCCGGCAGCGGCACCAGGGTGCCGTCGGGCTGGCGGTCGAACTGCATGAACACCAGGTTCCAGATCTCGATGAAGCGGTCACCGTCCTCGTCCGGCGAACCGGGCGGGCCACCGGCGATGTGTGCGCCGTGGTCGTAGAAGATCTCGGTGCATGGCCCGCAGGGGCCGGTGTCGGCCATCTGCCAGAAGTTGTCCGAGGCGAACGGTGCGCCCTTGTTGTCGCCGATGCGGATGATGCGATCTTCCGGCAGGCCGATCACGTCACGCCAGATCTCGAAGGCCTCGTCGTCGGTCTGGTACACGGTAGCCAGCAGGCGATCAGCCGGCAGCTTCCAGACCTGGGTCAAAAGCTCCCAGGCCCAGATGATGGCGTCCTTCTTGAAGTAGTCGCCAAACGACCAGTTGCCCAGCATCTCGAAAAAGGTGTGGTGGCGCGCGGTGTAGCCGACCTGATCCAGATCGTTGTGCTTGCCACCGGCTCGCAGGCAACGCTGCACGTCGGCCACGCGCGCCGCCGGCGGCTTCTCGCTGCCGAGAAAGGCGT
>CAZTXX010000086.1:0-8885 GCA_964617405.1 uncultured Aquimonas sp.
GTTGGCTTCATGTTCCATCTCCGTGGACAGCAAAAGATCTGGCGCGCGGTGGCCGTGGCCACAACGAATGCAGGAGCAGGGTGGGTTCTGCGGGACTTCCATACGGAAGCGTATCCAATTCGGCGCACGCGGACTTGAGCCTGGTCAAATGGCGCCTTTTTGACCGGAGATGCGCGCCGGATCGGGTTTGATGCGGGAAATCCGGGTGGTATCGGCGAGTGTCGCGGGTGCTGAACTCGCCCCCCGGCGCGCCAGCCGCTAGAATCCGCTTTTCCGGTTGCATCTTCTCTCCATGACTCCCCTCATCTTCGTCACTGGCGGCGTTGTGTCCTCGCTTGGCAAGGGCATTGCGGCCGCTTCGCTTGCGTCCATCCTCGAATCGCGTGGCTTGAAGGTCACGCTGATGAAGCTGGACCCGTACATCAACGTCGATCCGGGCACGATGAGCCCGTTCCAGCACGGCGAGGTCTACGTGACCGATGACGGTGCGGAAACCGATCTGGATCTGGGCCATTACGAGCGTTTCGTGCGCACCCGCATGACGCGGCGCAATTCGGTGACCACCGGGCGCATCTACGACAACGTGATCCGCAAGGAGCGCCGTGGCGATTACCTCGGCGGCACGGTTCAGGTGATTCCGCATATCACCGACGAGATCAAACGTTGCATCGATGTGGCCACCGAGGGCTTCGACGTGGCCTTGGTGGAGATCGGCGGCACGGTGGGCGATATCGAGTCGCTACCCTTCCTGGAGGCCATCCGCCAGATCCGCACCGAGCGCGGTGCCGACAAGGTGCTGTTCATGCACCTGACCCTGGTCCCGTGGATCGCGGCGGCAGGTGAGCTGAAAACCAAGCCGACCCAGCACTCGGTGAAGGAACTGCGTTCCATCGGCATCCAGCCGGACATCCTTTTGTGCCGCAGCGAGCAACCGCTGCCCGAGAGCGAGCGGCGCAAGATCGCGCTGTTCACCAATGTCCCGGAGAACGCGGTGATCAACGCGATCGACCTGGACAACATCTACAAGATCCCGCTGTGGCTGCACGCCCAGAACCTGGACCGCATCGTGGTCGAGCGTCTGCGCCTGGACAGTGCGCGCGAGGCCGACCTGTCCGATTGGGAGCAGGTGGTCGATGCGATGGACCGCCCCGATGGCGAGGTCACCATCGCCGTGGTGGGCAAATACATCGACCATCGCGATGCCTACAAATCGCTGTCCGAGGCGCTCAAGCACGGCGGTTTGCCGGGTCGCATCCGGGTGAACCTGCGCTGGATCGAGGCGGCGGCGCTCGAGTCCGAGGGCGTGGGCCTGCTCGATGGCGTGGATGGCGTGCTGGTGCCGGGCGGCTTCGGTGATCGCGGTTTCGAAGGCAAGGTGCTGGCAGCGCGGCATGCGCGCGAGAACGCGATTCCCTATTTCGGCATCTGCTACGGCATGCAGGCGGCGGTGGTCGAGTTCGCACGCCACGTGGCGGGGCTGCAACACGCCAACAGCACCGAGAACGAGCGTGATACCCCGCATCCGGTGATCGGCCTGATCACCGAATGGCGTACCGGTGCCGGCAATGTCGAACAGCGCAGCGAGGCCTCCGATCTGGGCGGCACGATGCGGCTCGGTGCGCAGGAATGTCGCCTCAAGTCCGGCTCGCGGGTGCGGGATATCTACGGCACCGACGTGGTTACCGAGCGCCACCGCCACCGCTACGAATTCAACAACCAGTACCGCACCCGGCTCAAGGAAGCGGGGCTGTCCATCTCGGGCAAGTCGATGGACGACCTCTTGGTGGAGGTCGTCGAGCTTCCACAGCATCCGTGGTTCATCGCGGCGCAGTTCCATCCCGAATTTCTTTCCACGCCGCGTGATCCGCATCCGCTGTTCGTCGATTTCGTGAGCTCAGCGCATCGCCTGCAGGTGGCGGCGGCTTCAACCGGCCATGCAACGCGGGAGGACGCGTGATGAACCTGTGCGGTTTCGAGGTGGGTCTGGATCGGCCGTTTTTCCTGATCGCCGGGCCTTGCGTGATCGAGTCGATGCAGTTGCAGCTCGATGTGGCGGGCCAGCTCAAGGAGATCACCACCCGCCTTGGCGTGCCCTTCATCTTCAAGTCGAGCTTCGACAAGGCCAACCGCACCTCGGGCACCAGTTTCCGCGGGCCGGGGCTGGAGGAGGGGCTGAGGATCCTGGGCGAAGTGAAGCGCCAGATCGGCGTGCCGGTGCTCACCGACGTGCACGAGTACACCCCGATGGAAGAGGTGGCCAGCGTGGTGGACGTGCTCCAGACGCCGGCCTTCCTGTGCCGCCAGACCGACTTCATCCATCGCGTGGCCAGCGCGGGCCGGCCGGTCAACATCAAGAAGGGCCAGTTTCTTTCCCCGTGGGAGATGAAGCACGTCGCCGCCAAGGCCAAGGCCACCGGCAACCAGCAGATCATGGTGTGCGAGCGCGGTGCGAGCTTCGGCTACAACAATCTTGTTTCCGATATGCGCTCGCTGGCGGTGATGCGCGATACCGGCTGCCCGGTGGTGTTCGACGCCACCCATTCGGTGCAGCTGCCCGGCGGTGGCGATGGCAAGAGCGGCGGACAGCGCGAATTCGTGCCGGTGCTGGCGCGTGCCGCGATCGCGGCGGGCGTGGCCGGTGTATTCATGGAAACCCATCCCGATCCCGACAAGGCGCTTTCCGATGGCCCCAATGCCTGGCCGCTTGGCAAGATGGAGGCCCTGCTTGGCGCGATGATGGCGCTGGACGCGGTGGTCAAGCGCAGCGGTTTCCTGGAAGCGGGCTGAAGCACCCGGGGCCGCGTGTGGCGCGATCCGCAACGGCTCCCCATCGAGGATGTTGAACATGGAACCTCCCGTCACCCGCGATACCCACCTCGCCCTGCTCGAGCTCAAGACCTCGGCGCTGGAGCGCCGGTTCGACGCATGGCGACGCGACCTGCTGATTTTCATCGCCACCGGGCTGGTGGCATTTCCGCTGGGCTTGCACCAGATTGAACCGATCGCGCGCCACGGCGCGGCATTGCCGTTGTCGGTGGTGGCCGCCTTGCTGCTGGTCGGCATTCCCGCGTGGCGGCGCGACCGCCGCGAGGCGCGCGCCGAGGCGCAGCGCCGGCAACGCATTTACCTTTCCCTTCGACCTGACGTATTTGGGCCATGAGCACGATAAAAACCATCCATGCGCGTGAAATCCTTGATTCGCGCGGCAATCCCACCCTGGAAGCCGAGGTGACCCTGGCAGACGGCAGCTTCGGGCGCGCCGCAGTGCCTTCGGGTGCCAGCACCGGCACGCGCGAGGCCGTTGAACTGCGCGACGGCGACAAAACCCGCTATCTCGGCAAGGGCGTGCGCAAGGCCGTGGCCAACGTCAACGGGCCGATCGCGCAGGCGCTGGAGGGCTTCGACGCCGCCGACCAGACCGGGCTCGATGCCCGCCTGATCGAGCTGGACGGCACCGACACCAAGAGCAACCTCGGCGCCAACGCATTGCTCGGCGTCTCGCTAGCCAACGCGCAGGCTCTGGCCGCGTCGCGCCGCGTGCCGCTGTGGCAGAACCTTGCGCAGGGGCGCGAGCCGGTGTTGCCGGTGCCGATGATGAACATCATCAACGGCGGTGCGCACGCCGACAACAACGTGGACATGCAGGAGTTCATGATCCTGCCGGTCGGATTCGACTCCTTCTCCGAGACCCTGCGCGCCGGCACCGAGATCTTCCACGAGCTGAAATCGGTGCTGAAGAGCCGTGGTCTGTCCACCGCGGTGGGCGATGAAGGCGGCTTTGCGCCCGACCTCAAGTCCAACGTCGAAGCCATCGAGGTCATCCTCGAAGCCATCGGCGATGCCGGTTTCCGCGCCGGTGACGATGTGCTGCTCGGCCTGGACGTGGCCAGCTCGGAGTTCTTCGATGCCGGCAAGTACAACCTCACCGGCGAGGGCAAGCGGCTTTCGTCCGAGCAGTTCGTCGACTTCCTCGCCGACTGGGCGCGTCAGTACCCGATCATCACGATCGAGGACGGCATGGCCGAGAACGACTGGGACGGCTGGAAGCTGCTCACCGACCGCCTGGGCACCAGCGTGCAGCTGGTGGGTGACGACCTGTTCGTCACCAACCCGAAGATCTTCCGCGAGGGCATCGACAAGGGCATCGGCAACGCCATCCTCATCAAGGTCAACCAGATCGGCACCCTGACCGAGACCCTGGAAGCCATCGCCATGGCCGATGCCAACGGCTATGCCGCGATCGTCTCGCACCGTTCGGGTGAGACCGAGGACACCACCATCGCCGACATCGCCGTGGCCACCACCGCCACCCAGATCAAGACCGGCTCCTTGTGCCGCTCGGACCGTGTGGCCAAGTACAACCAGTTGCTGCGCATCGAGGAAGCGCTGGGCGCGAAGGCGCGTTACGCCGGGCGTGCGGCGTTCGTGAGCCTGGCTTCACGCTGAGCATGATGCCGTGGCGCGCCTGATCCTCGTCCTGCTCGTCGCGATGATTGTCTGGCTCCAGGTCAAATACTGGGTGGGCAGCGGTGGCGTGCGGGACGTGGAGGCACTGCGCGCCCGGGTGGAAGCGCAGGCGCTGGAAAACGCCGAGCTGGAACGGCGCAACGCCGCGCTGCGGGCCGAGGTGGAGGACCTGCGTGAAGGCAAGTCCGCGCTGGAAGAGCGCGCGCGCTCTGAACTGGGCTTGATCAAGCCCGGCGAAACCTTCTACCGCATCGTCGAGCCGCCCGCCGAGCCGCCCGCGGAACCGGTACGGTGAACACCGGCCGTTCCGGGCCCGGCGATCCGCCCGGCACGCACCGTACGGCGGCTTGCTGGGTGATCGTTCCGGCCGCCGGGCGTGGCCTGCGCGCCGGCGGCGAGGTGCCCAAGCAGTACCAGTCGCTGCGCGGGCGCCCCTTGATCGAACACACGCTGCGTGCCCTGGCCACGCATCCGCGCATTGCGGGCCTGGTCGTGGTGTTGGCGGCGGGAGACGCTTACTGGCCGGGCTGGATCGAACTGGAAGGCAAGCCCGTGCTGACCACGACCGGTGGCGCGGAGCGCGCCGATTCGGTGCTGGCCGGGTTGGATGCCTTGCCGGCAAACGTGACCGACGATGCAATGGTGCTGGTGCACGATGCCGCGCGTCCCTGCCTTGCGCACCGCGACATCGACGCCTTGCTGGATGCCGCCGGCCCGCAGGGCGCGCTGCTCGCGGCGCCGTTGGCCGATACCCTCAAGCGCGCCGATGCGGGGCAGTGCAGCGAAGCCACCGTGCCGCGCGCCGGCCTCTGGCGCGCGCTTACCCCGCAATGCTTTGCACGTGCCGCGCTGGCCGCGGCCTTGCGCGCCGCGCGCGATGTGGGCGTCCTTGTCACCGACGAGGCGATGGCGATGGAACGCGCCGGTTTTCGCCCGCGGCTGGTCGAAGGCGCTGCCGACAACATCAAGGTCACCACCCCACGTGATTTCGCATTGGCCGAATTTCTGTTGCGCCAGCCACCCATCAAGGAAGTTCCTTCTTCCCAAGCAAGTCTGGGGGAGAGGAAGTGAAATCGAGACTCACACCATGAACCTCCCATTCCGCATCGGTACCGGCTACGACGTGCACGCCTTCGGTGAGGGCGATCATGTCGTCATCGGCGGCGTCACCATCGCGCATACGCATGGCCTGGTGGCCCATTCCGATGGCGATGTGCTGATCCACGCGCTCTGCGATGCGCTGCTCGGCGCGCTGGCGCTGGGTGACATCGGTCGGCATTTTCCGCCCGGCGATCCACGCTGGGCCGGGGCGGACAGCCGTGAACTGCTGCGCGCGGTGGTGGCGATGGCGCGTGAGCGCGGCTGGCAGGTCGGCAATGTCGATACGGTGGTGATCTGCGAGCGCCCGAAGCTTCTGGCGCATATCGACACCATGCGCGAGCGGCTTGCCGCCGACATGGGTGTTTCACCCGATGCCGTGGGCGTGAAGGCCACCACTTCGGAAAAACTCGGTTTCACCGGGCGCGGCGAAGGCATCGCGGCGCAGGCCGTGGCGCTGCTGGCGCAGGTCGCGTGATGAATCCATCCATTGAAGAAGCGCCGCGCGTCTTTGGCCCGGCGGTGCTGTCCGCGCTCATCCGCAGCGTGCCGGAGGATTTCATCGTCGAGGAGGAGCTTGGTTTCGAGCCTTCCGGGCAGGGAGAGCACCTGTTCCTGGTGGTCGAAAAACGCGGCGCGAACACCGCCTGGGTGGCGCAGCAACTGGCGCGCTGGGCTGGCGTGGCCGAACACGCGGTGGGCTATGCAGGCCTCAAGGACCGCCATGCCCTGACCCGGCAGGCCTTCACCGTGCACCTTCCCGGGCGCGAGCTGCCCGCGTTCGATACGCTCGCCATCGAAGGCGTGCGGCTGCTGTCGTCACAGCGTCACCAGCGCAAACTGCCGCGCGGTGCGTTGCGCGGCAACCGATTCACCTTGCGCCTGCGGGAGGTCGTCGGTGATCGCGATGCCATCGAGTCTCGCCTGAGACAGATCGCCGCGCGCGGCGTGCCCAACGCCTTCGGCGGGCAGCGTTTCGGGCGCGATGGCGGCAACCTCGCGGCGGCGCGCGCGATGTTTGCCGGGCGCCGCGTATCGCGCGAGAAACGCTCGATCCTGCTGTCGGCGGCGCGCTCGGCGCTGTTCAACCGGGTTCTCGACCAGCGCATCCGGCAGGACGCCTGGGATCGCGCCTTGCCGGGCGATGTATTCATGCTCGACGGCAGCCACAGCGTGTTTGGCCCCGAACCCGTCGATGAAGCCCTTGCCGCGCGCATCGCGGCCTTCGATGTCCACCCCACCGCCGCGCTCTGGGGTGCGGGGGAACCGCGCAGCGCCGAGGCCGCACGCGCCATCGAGGACGCCGTTGCCGCTGCCGATCCCGAACTGGCCGAAGGCCTGGTGCGCGCCGGATTGAAACAGGAACGCCGTGCGCTGCGCCTGCCGGTACGCGCGCTGGAATGGCGTTTCGAGGCTGATGCCCTGGTGTTGTCGTTTTTCCTGCCAGCTGGCAGCTATGCCACGGCGGTGCTGGATGTGCTGGGCGAATGTGGCGATGCCTCGCGCCAGGTGAAAGCGGAAGACTGATCCCGTCCTAGAATGCCGGCGTGAGCAATCCGACGCCCTCCCTGTTTCCGACTCCCGCCACGCTGCAGCCCTTGGCCGAGCGCATGCGCCCGCGCACGCTGGGCGACATGGTCGGGCAGCGTCGCCTGTTGTCGGAAGACTCCGCGCTGCGCCGCGCGGTGGAGTCCGGTCGGGTACATTCGATGATCCTGTGGGGGCCGCCAGGCTGCGGCAAGACCACGTTTGCTTTGCTGCTGGCGCACTACGCGCAGGCGCGCTTCCGGGCGATCTCGGCGGTGCTGTCGGGCCTGCCGCAGGTGCGCGAGGTGCTGGCCGAAGCCGAGCGGGCGTTCCAGGCCGGCGAGCGCACCGTCTTGTTCGTGGACGAGGTGCACCGTTTCAACAAGGTGCAGCAGGATGCCTTCCTGCCGCATATCGAACGCGGCACCATCGTGTTCGTCGGCGCAACCACGGAAAACCCGAGCTTCGAGCTGAATTCCGCGTTGCTCTCGCGTTGCCGTGTGCACGTGCTCGAGGCGGTGTCCGCCGAGGACATCAGCCACGCCTTGCGACGGGCACTGGCGGACGAGGAACGCGGCCTGGGTGGGCGTGGCCTGAGCATCGACGAGGACAATCTCGTGCAGATCGCCCAGGCTGCCGATGGCGACGTGCGACGTGCGCTCACCTTGCTGGAGATCGCTGCGGAACTTGCGGAAGGCGAGGGCGGAGAAATCACCGCCGCCACGCTGGCCCAGGTGCTGGCCGATCGCACCCGGCGCTTCGACAAGCAGGGCGAGCAGTTCTACGACCAGATCAGCGCGTTGCACAAATCGGTGCGCAGCTCCAATCCCGATGCCGCGCTTTACTGGCTGGCGCGCATGCTCGATGGCGGCTGCGATCCGGTCTACCTGCTGCGTCGGCTCACCCGCATGGCGGTGGAGGACATCGGCCTGGCCGATCCACGGGCCCTGCCGATGGCGATCGACGCCTGGAACACCTACGAACGCCTCGGCAGCCCCGAAGGCGAACTGGCGTTGGCCCAGGTGGCGGTGTATCTGGCAACCACGGCCAAGTCCAATGCGGTCTACACCGGCTGGAACGCGGCACGCGCCGATGTGCGCGAATTCGGTACCCAGCCGGTGCCGCTGCATCTGCGCAATGCACCGACCAAGCTGATGAAGGAGCTTGGCTACGGCAAGGACTACCAGTACGACCACCACACCGAAGGCGGCGTGGCGCTGGGCCAGACCGGCTTTCCCGATGAGATGGGCGAAAAGGTCTACTACCGGCCGGTCGAACGCGGCCTGGAAATCCGGCTCAAGGAAAAACTCGATGCCCTGCGCGCGGCACGCGCGGCGGCGCAGGGGACGAAGAAATGAATACGGCGCTGTGGTGGCAGCAGGCGCTGCTGGTGGCCTGTGGCGGCGCCCTGGGGTCGGTCGGGCGCTTCGCGGTCGGCACATGGATGGCGCGCGTGGCCGGCACGGGGTTTCCCTGGGGCACGTTGACGGTGAATCTCGCGGGCAGCCTCATGGCCGGATTGCTCTTCGCCGCGCTCGACGGGCGCGAGCATTCCGTCTGGCTGCGCGCGCTGCTGATGGTGGGCATGCTCGGTGGCTTCACCACCTGGTCCTCGTTCGCGTTGGAAACGATCATGCTCGGGCGTGGCGAACACCCGGCGTGGGCACCGGTCTACGTGCTGGTGAGCCTTGTCGCTGGGCTGGTATTGGCCTGGGCAGGCTGGCGGTTGGGATCGATGCTGCGCGCCTGAAAGCGGTCGCCGGTCGCGCTGCCGATGGCCTGATCCGGCTTCA
>CAZTXX010000087.1:0-8707 GCA_964617405.1 uncultured Aquimonas sp.
CCGAGGGGAAGTTGCTGGCATTGTTTGCCGGCACGGTGCCGGCCACGGTGGGCAGGACGTTGGGCGGCGGCGCGACGGTGGTGAAGTGGATCGTGCCCGGATCGACCAGCGGAAACGCCGAGGGGCCAAGATCGACGATGAAATCGGTGTCGAAGGTCAGCTCGCAGCTCTCGCCCACGTCGAAGGCGGCAGCCGGGGTCAGGAAGTACTGCGTCGGGCCGCCGCTGACCAGCACGTTGGACGGGTTGCGGTAGCCCGAACCGGCGCACTGGATTTCGAACCAGGTGCCGCTTACGTCCACCGGTTCGGAGAAGGTCAGCGAGAGCGCGCCGTTGGCGGGGAAATCGGTGGCGTTGTCGGCGGGATGGCTCGACACCAGGGTGGGCGGCACGTCGACCAGCGTGCCGAAAACGATGTTGTCGATGGCGAGACCATCGTCATCACCGGCAATGTTGGTATCGGACCAACGGATCCAGAACGTGCCGCTTGCGGGCACGGCAAGGCCGGCGAGCGTGGCCGAAAGCTGGGTCTGGTGTGCGGGCAGATTGCCGTTGATGCCTGTGTTGCTGATTGGTGCAGCGCCGGGCGTGACGAAATCCAGCGCCGGCACGGCAAGCCAGGTTCCGCTGGTGAGCGATGTGGCGTCGACGCTGTACTGGAAGACGAGACGATCCGGGCTGGCGACAGCGCTTCGGCGGCGCCAGGCTTCGCCGGTGTAGCTGACGAGCATGTCGTTGAGCATGGCGCCGCTGTCGTTGCGCAACTGTGCGCCGATGTAGGCCACGACGCTTCCGCTGCCTGCCATCGCGTTGGCAGCCAGGATGCCAAATGCGCGATCGTCCGCCGCCGTGCCGTAACTGTAGACGTTACCGCCGGAGTTGTTTCCGTTGTCGGCAGCGTAGGTGGCTTGCGAGCCGCCCCCCATTTCCTGGAAATACCAGCCATCCGGCAGGCTGCTACTGGTGCCGCTTGATTCCAGTGTATTGAAGTCCTCGCTCGCCCCGGCCCCCGGCCCGGCCAGCGAAACCGCTCCGCTGCCCACCTGCTGCGCCAGTGCCGAAAGTGGCAGGCACAGCACCATCGCGACCGCCAGGCCGCGCCATGTCGTTACTTTCATCTGTTGCCCCATTCTTGAGTTGATGGGTCGCCATCGCGACCCGAAGCCGTCCGTATCAGGAGAACATCGATCAGGCCGCAAGGCCCGACCTCAGGCTGCGCACCGACGCCGGTCGGATGCGTCATGACGCAGGGCACGACGTGTGCGGTGCGCCAGGCCCCGGATATTCCCCTCGAAACCCGGCCTGCCGCTGCGCATGATAATGACTCGGCAGGTTCCGGAGCACGGGTTGCGCCACGATTTCTCCGCCCTGCCATGTGCCGGACGTGTCGCGCACGATATTGCCGCCTGCTTTGCCCGCACCCGTATACTTCCGGCCCGGATCAGGAACGGAGGTGGCGGTGTCCTTGCTGCAACGCGGCATGAGGTGGCTGACGCAGGCGCCGGTTTCAGATCCGCTGGATCGACGCAACGCCCCGGGGTTCCAGATGCTGCTGGTGCTGGCGGCCCTGCTGGCGCCGCTGATGTTGTTCGCGGGCTGGCGTGAGGCGGGACGCATCACCCCGGCGATCGGAACCGGACTGGCGGCCAGCGCAGGGTTCTGGGCGTGCCTCTGGTTGGTGCGGCAGGGGCGCTTCCGATTGTCGGTGGCGCTGGTTTTCTGCGGCCTGTTGGGGCTGATCCTGCTGAGCTACCAGCGTCATGGGCTCGGCATGCACGCCGGCTTTCAGGTGGCACACCTGCTGCCGCTGCTGCTGGGCGGGCTCCTGCTCGGGCGCAAGGCCTTGTGGTCTGGGCTGCTGGTGTTGCTGGTGGCGCTGTTTGTCGGCGCCGGCGTCGATCTGGCGCGGGACGACCAACCCGAGCTGGCACGCAGCGGGATTCGCGACGGCCTGATGCTTTCCGCGCTTACCTTCCTGGTGGCCACGGTGATGCTCGACCGGTTGATTTCCGCCTCCCGGCGCGCCCTGCGACGCAGCGAGGAACTGACCTTGGCCAACGCAAGGCTTGCACGCGAGATGGATGAGCGCGAGCAGGCGCAGCAGCAACTGTTGCAGGCCCAAAAACTGGATGCACTGGGACAGATGGCGCGCGGCATCGCGCACGACTTCAACCACATCCTGGGGGTGATCGTGGGATATGCCGGCATCGCGCGCAGCCGCGATGGCTATGACGGCAAACCCATCGACGGCATCGAGAACGCGGCACGCCGCGGGGCGCTGATGACCCGACGGCTGCTTGGCCTGGGGCGTCACCAGGCACGCATCGTCGAAGTATTCGAGGCTGGTGAATCGGCGAGGCAGGCCATGACCCTGATCGAGCCGTTGTTTCGCGGCCGTGCCGAGGTGTGCCTGGAACTGCCCGATCAACCGTTGCACGTGGCGCTGGATCGCAACGAGCTCGAGCTGGCGCTGCTGAATCTGGCCACCAACGCGCGTGATGCGCTGGCAGACGGGGGCTTGTGCCGCATCGTGGTGGACAGCCACGAGGGCATGGTTCGTCTCGCGATCCACGATTCGGGCTGCGGGATGAGTCCCGAGGTGCAGGAGCGCATCTTCGAACCTTTCTTCACCACCAAGCCCGGTGACAGCGGCAGCGGCGTCGGAATGCCCGTGGTGCACCGGCTCGTGGACGACGCGGGCGGGCGTATCGAGGTGCACAGTGCACCGGGTGAGGGCACGATGGTCGCGCTGCTGTTGCCGGTTGCCGACGCCGGGTCCGAAGTGCGGGAAGCGCTGCCTCACGGGTTCGGTGTGCTGCTGGTGGACGATGACGCCGAGCTGAGGGGCATCCTCGCCGCTGCGCTGCGCCGCGCTGGATGCGAGGTGGTGGAGGCGGCCAGTGGCAGGGCGGCATGTGCGCTTGAACCCGCCTTCCTGCCGCAGGCGCTGGTGCTCGACTACCGCCTGCCCGATACCGATGGCCTGGCCTTGATGGCGGCCCTGGCCAAGCGCTGGCCGAGGGCGCGCCGGGTGCTGATCACCTCGCACCTGCCCGACGGGGTCGATCCGGCGGCCCAGGGTGCCGAATTGTTGCGCAAGCCGTTTCGTCCCGGGGAATTGTTGGCACGGCTCGGTGCCTGAAAGCCCATTGCCACGACGGGGCGCCGGACGCGCCCGGCCCTGCATGTCGCCGACCGGTGCGCGGCACCGGGTCATTGGTCGCACCGGCTCGCGCCGCTATGCTGGCTGTCCTGTTGCGGATGCGAGAAGCCTGATGTCGCCTTTTTCCATCGCCCTGCCGTTGCTGTGCTGCGCTCTGGCACTGCCGGCCCGTGCCGGGCTGCATTCGATCACCCCCGAAGCGCTGGCGCTGCGGCAGTCACGTGCATCGGCGCCGGTGGTGCTGGACGTGCGCACGCCGGAAGAATATGCAGCCGGCCACGTGCCGGGCGCGATCCTGGTTCCGCACGATGCGATCGATGAATATCGTGGCTTCTGGGAATCATTCAGCGACCAGGAGATCGTGGTCTATTGCCGCAGCGGCCGGCGTGCGCAGGAGGCCGAAGAGCGGTTGCAGCGCCTCGGTGTCACCAACCTGCGTCAGATGGAAGGCCACTGGCAGGCCTGGGATGCCGCGCACCTGCCCGAACAACAGGGAACGATGGAGGCAGGATCATGAAGGCCAACAGGAAGGCGATCGCCCTGATCGGCGCACCCACCGATATCGGTGCGGGCCATCGTGGCGCATCCATGGGGCCGGAGGCGCTGCGTGTGGCGGGTATCGTCGAGGCCTTGCGCGGGCGCGGGCTGGAAGTGCAGGACACCGGCAATCTCGGTGGTCCGCTAAATCCGTGGCTGCCGCCGGTCAACGGCTACCGGCATCTGGATGAGGTGGTGGATTGGAACCGTGCCACGATGGATGCAGTCGGCGTGGCGCTGGATTCCGGACGTCTGCCGGTGTTGCTGGGCGGCGACCATTGTCTCGGTCTGGGTTCGATCACCGCGGTGGCGCGTCATTGCCGGCAGCAAGGCAAGAACCTGCGCGTGCTCTGGCTCGATGCGCACGCCGACTTCAACACCAGCGAGCTGACCCCCAGCGGCAACGTGCACGGCATGCCGGTGGCCTGCCTGTGTGGCATCGGCCCGAAGGTACTGACCCATCTGTCGGGCGAGGCGCCGATGCTGCGTGCCGACGAGATCCGCCAGATCGGCGTGCGCTCGGTGGACGAGGGCGAGCGCCGCCTGGTGCGCGAAGCCGGCCTCGACATCTACGACATGCGTTACATCGACGAGATCGGCATGCGCCAGGTCATGATCCAGGCGCTCTATGGAGTGGATGAGAACACCCATCTTCACGTCAGTTTCGACGTGGACTTCCTCGACCCCACGATCGCCCCGGGCGTTGGCACCACGGTGCCGGGTGGGCCGAACTACCGCGAGGCACAGTTGGTGATGGAGATGATCGCCGACACTGGCCGGCTCGGCTCGCTGGACATCGTGGAGCTCAATCCCGCCTTCGATGTGCACAACAAGACCGCGAAGCTGGCCGTCGACCTGGTGGAAAGCCTGTTCGGCAAATCCACCCTGATGCGCTGACGGGTGGTGCCGTGGTGGCTGCCGGCACGCGGGCGGCCCCATGGACGATGTGCGGACGGTCACGGCTCTGGAGGGGGCTTGCACCGACGGGGCGGGCTTTGGTTACACTCCGGGGCTGTTTCCAGTCACGGGGTGCCGGGCATGCCGCGCAACATCTCATTGCTCCTTCTTGCCGTTGCCGCAGCCGTGGTGCTGGGCGGATGCAACACCCTCGAGGGTGCCGGCAAGGATATCCAGAAGGCCGGCGAGAAAATCGAGAACGCTGCCAAGCGATAGCGTGACGGAAGCCTCCACCGAGGTCGCCGGCCGGTACTCGCAATGGCCCGGTCTGGCCGTTTCAGGCGGGGTCGGAGGGCACCACCGTTCATGCTGCGGTGGCCGGTGAGCCGACCGGCTGCGGGTATGCTTGCCCGACTTCAACTCATTGGGCCTGCCTTGTTCCGGATCTGCGTAGTGACGCTGCTGTGCCTGTGGTGCGGGCTGCCGTCGGCTGCCGCGCAGGTGCTGGCCACGGTACAGGTGAAGGGCATCAAGGGCGATGCGTTGGACAACGTGCGCAAGTCCGTGGCCGTGGCGAACCTCGACGATGCCGAACGCGCCGCGCTGACCGCACCACGACTTGCCTATCTGCTGCGCAAGGTGCCCGACGAGGTGGCCACCGCACTGCAGCCCTATGGCTATTACGAGCCCGAGGTGCAGGTGGAGAGCAACCCGGGAGCGCAGGGAGCCACCGTCGTGGTGACGATCGGCCTGGGCGAGCCGGTGCGTGTGGGCGAAGTGGATCTGGCCATTTCCGAACCTGCGGCCAGTGACGAGGTGGTGGCGCGTGCGGCCGCTGCTTTTCCGCTGGCGCAGGGCGCCGTGCTCGACCACGCGCTGTATGAAAACGGCAAGACGGCGGTGCAGCACGCGCTGCTGGCGCGCGGCTATTTCGATGCGGAAATGGACCGCCATGAAGTGCGGGTATCGCGCGGCGCGCGCAACGCGGACATCGCGCTGGCATGGGATGGCGGTGAGCGTTACCGCTTCGGGGAAACACGCTTCGAGGGCGCGCACGTGCGCGAGTCGCTACTGGAAAAGAGTGTGCCCTACCGCCAGGGTGAGCCCTACGAGCAGCAGGCGCTGCTGCGCTTGCAGCAACGCCTCACCGATCTTGACTATTTCGGCTACATCGACACCCGCCCCGACACGCAGGAAGCGCGGGACGGCGAGGTGCCGATCGTCATTTCCCTGTTGCCGGGCAAGCGCAGCGTCTATACCGCCGGCCTGAGCTTCGGCACCGATGCCGGCGCCGGTGTGCAGCTCGGGATGGAGCGGCGCTGGGTGAATGATCGCGGGCACAAACTGGCCACCCATCTGGATTGGGCGCAACGGCGCAAGAGCCTGGGTGCCGAGTACCGCATCCCCGCCTTCGCCTGGGCGGAAGGCTGGTACGCCTTCGGCGCCAATCGACGCGAAGAAGAGAGCAGCGTGGTCAAGACACGCATCACCGAGCTGGTGGCCTCGCGCAGCGGCAAATACCGCGGCTGGAACCTCGCCGTGGCGGCGCACGCGCGGATGGAGGATTTTGCCATCGGCAGCCGGCAGGCGCGGCGCGAGGGTACGGCCCAGGTCGGCAACCTGCGCCTGATCTATCCGGCCCTGTCGGCGCAGCGTGTGGTGTCCGACGATGCCATGTATCCCAGCCGCGGCTTCTCGTTGCGCGGCGAGTTCAAGGTCGGCGCCTCGGCCCTGGGTTCGGATGTGAACTTCGGCCAGTTCCTGCTGGATGCGGCGGTGGTGCGCAGCATGGGCGAGAACAACCGCTTCCTGTTCCGTGGTCAGCTCGGGCGCACCATCACCGACGAGTTCAGCGCCTTGCCGCCCTCACTGCGCTTTTTTGCTGGCGGGGATCGAAGCATCCGCGGTTACGGCTACCAGCAGGTCGGCCCGCGTGTGGACGACGTGCCTACCGGTGGCAAGAACCTCCTGGTCGGCAGCGCGGAATACGAGCGCATGTTCACCCCGACCTGGGGCGCGGCGGCCTTCGTGGATGCCGGCAACGCCTTCAACGAGATCAACGAGGGCGCTTCGGTGGGTGCCGGGATCGGGCTGCGCTGGCGCTCGCCGGTGGGCATGGTACGGGTGGACTTCGCGCACGGTTTCGATGCTTCGGACAACAGCGTGCAGCTGCACCTCAACATAGGTCCGGATCTGTGAGCACGGTGCCCGCTCCGGAAAAACCCGGCACGGCGCGACGCTGGACGCGACGGGCTGCCGTGTTCCTGCTTGTCCTGTTGCTGGTCTGTCTGCTGCTGGGCTTGCTGCTGTTGCGCAGCGGTATCGGTCGTGATCTTGCGTTGTCGCAACTTCGTGCCGCGCTGCCCGAGGGCGCGCTCGACTGGCGCGAGGCGCAGGGCAACCTGAGTGGTGGACTGACCCTGCGCGGGGTCGCCTACCGCACCGATGGCTTCGATGTGACGCTGGATCGGTTGGATGTGGATCTGGACGGACTCGCGCTGCTTGCTGGCGACGTGCGACTGCGGCGCGTGGCTCTTGCCGACGGGCGTGTGGTGCTGCCGCCTGCCGATGCACCCGCAGAGCCTTGGCCCGAGCGTATCGAACTGCCGGATGCCTTGCCGGCCTTGCGCCTTCCGATCGCGGTGCATGTGGATCAACTGGAGGTGCGGAACATCCGGATCGAACGCGAGGCGCAACCGGTGCTGGAGCTGCAAAGCCTGACGGCGCGCGTTGCGTGGGTCGATGGCGCTTTCGCGGTGGAGGCCTTGCGCCTGGAGAGTGATCTTGCCGATGCCGAACTGGATCTGCGCATCGACACCGCTCGACGTTGGCGCAGCCAACTTCGCGCCGCCGTCCAATTGGCGTTGGGCGAGGGTGCGCGCCTGCCATTGGACATCGAGGCGCAGGGTGACCTGCGAAACATGCAGATCAACGCGCGCACCGTTTCCGAGCCCGAAAACAGTCTGCGATTGCAGCTGCAAGGCGGATTGCCGAATCCGGACTGGAGCCTGCAGGTCGATGCGCCAGAGCTGCAACCGGTCTGGTTCGGACAGGAGGGCGAGCCCTGGGTGGTGACCCTCACCGGCAGTGGCGACCTGGTGCGTGCGCAGTTCGAGGGTACGCTGCGTCAGGGCGATCTCGCCATCGCCCTGAAGCCTTCGGGGATTGCCTACGAAAACACCAGCCTGACACTGGAGCCGGTGGTTCTGGGATTGCTCGATGGCGAACTGCGCGCCGAGGGCGATATCGACCTGTCGCAACCTTCCCCGCAGCTTGCCTTGTTTGCTGTCGCCTCCGAGCTGCACCTGCCGGCGCAGGAGGATGGTGCAGCAGTCATTTTGGACGCTACGGCGAGGCTCGAAGGTGCGCTGGACGACTATGGCCTGCAACTGAAAGCCCGCGCCCGGCGTGTGGGCGAGGCTGCATCGCTGGAGCTTGAAGGCCGTGGTTCGATGCAGGCCCTGGCGATTGAGTCGTTGGATGTGAAGATGCCGGGCGGTTCACTGCAAGCGCAGGGAAAGCTCGCCTGGGATCCACAGGTGGAAGGCGCACTGGAAGCCACGCTGGCGGACTTCGATCCTTCCTGGCTTGCGCCCGGGTTCCCCGGCGCGATCAGTGCGCGGATCAACATGACTGGCGGCCTGGAAGGCGAGGCGATGCATGGTCAGGCGCAGGTTTCGCAGATCGAAGGCAGCTTGCGCGGCAAGCCGCTGCAGGGTTCGGCGCATGCGATGGCTGAGGCGGACGGCAGCGGTTCGGGCACATTGGATTTGCGCATTGGCAACTCGCGGATCACCGGCGAAGGACGCTGGGGCGCGCAATACGATATCGAGCTCTCGCTCGCGCCCCTGCAGATGTCGGATCTGCTGGATGACGCGGGCGGGCAACTGCGTGGCACGCTTGGCCTGAGCGGGCCGCAGAATGCCCCGACCCTGGCGGCGCAGCTCGATGGACATGGACTCTCGCTGGCCGGGCATAGTGCAGGATCGCTGCGACTGCGTGCCGATCTGGGAGCCAAACGCTCCGGCGTCTTCCAGCTTGAGGCGAACGAGCTGGAGTTGGGCGGTCAGGCGTTTGACACGCTCTCGCTTTCGGGGGAGGGCGACCTGGC